>NZ_JBWKYI010000016.1:0-119369 GCF_059423705.1 Pedobacter sp. GW460-11-11-14-TSB4 | reverse complement strand
TATTTCTAGAATTTATAAACCAAGTAAGAAGTTAATGGATTATAAATAGATTTTCATAAATAACATTTGAAATTTCTTAAAAAACTGTGCTTGGAATCTAAGCCCTGATTTCTTTAACAAACTCAAAGTATTTAACAATAATTACTTTTTATTTTAAATACTTAATTATTCAGTCGATATGAATATAATAGAAAGCTTCGGAAAATAAATTACTTCCCGATACAGAATTTCGTAAATATATTCTCCAGCAAGTCATCAGTAGTCACTGTACCTGTAATCTCACCAAGATAATGTAGCGCCTGTTTAATATCCATGGCTAAGAAATCGGAGGTTACCGGATTATCTACATTGGCCAAAACCCTTTGCAACGCATGTTCGGTTTGTTTTAAAGCTTCTACATGGCGGATATTAGTCACTAGGGTTTCGCTGGTATTTATGTGATGCAAGTTAACCTGTTCCAGTAAGGTGGTTTTTAATTCATCGATACCTTGTTTCTCTTTAGCAGAAATAAAAACAACTTCTAAAGCTTCGAAAGCCTTACGCTGTGCGTCTGCCATGAGGTCGGCTTTATTCACTAAAATTAAATATGGGATAGCCAATTGCTTCAAACCCCGAATCTGCTCTTCAATTTCTGAAATACTTTGAGCAGCATCGGCCATATAAATGATCAGTTTAGCCTGTTTCATTTTCTCTAAGGTACGTTCTACCCCTAAAGCTTCAATAATATCGGCTGTATCACGGATTCCGGCCGTATCTATAAAACGGAAAACAATGCCACCAATGGTCAGTTCATCTTCAATGGTATCGCGGGTAGTTCCGGCAATATCCGAAACGATAGCCCGTTCTTCATTCAGGAGGGCATTTAATAAGGTAGATTTACCCACATTAGGTTTGCCTGCAATAACAATTGGAACACCGTTTTTAATCACATTTCCCATTTCGAAAGAGGAGATGAGGCGTTGTAAAACGTAATTAATTTTGTTGACCAGGTTTTTTAGCTGTTCGCGGTTAGCAAACTCTACATCTTCTTCAGCAAAATCGAGTTCGAGCTCAATCATTGATGCAAAATGGATCAATTGCTCGCGTAAGCCTTTTAATTCGTTGGCAAAACCACCGCGCATCTGTTGCATGGCCACATCGTGCGAAGCTTTCGAATTGGAAGCAATTAAATCGGCCACAGCCTCCGCCTGACTTAAGTCGAAAGCACCATTTAAAAAAGCACGCAAGGTAAATTCTCCAGGCTTGGCAGCACGTGCACCTTTGCTAATCAAGAGGTTAATAATCTGCTGGATAATATAATTAGAACCATGGCAGGAAATTTCTACCACATTTTCTTTAGTATACGATTTAGGAGCAACAAATAAACCCGCAACAACCTCATCAACAATATGATCGCCATCTTTAACCAGACCAAAATGTAAAGTATGCGAGGCCTGCTTTTCTAAATCTTTTCCTGCAAATACTGCATTGGTCAATGAAATAGCCTCCGGACCAGATAAACGGATTACGCCAATGGCGCCAGAACCGGAAGGAGTAGATAAAGCAATAATGGTATCTTGATTGTTCATGTTCGGTATTAAAGCTGCAAAAATAAGGCTAATCTATGGGTATATCGTGTAAGGGAAGTAATTTTTTTAAGCTGGGGTTAAATGGTTAATTGTTGAAATCGGTTAATTGACGCCAAGCGCTCACCGCCCACCGCTAACTGCTTAATCGGTTAATTGTTTGAACCGATGAATTGACGCCAAACGCTCACCGCCAAACGCGCAGCACCAACCACGCCAAACCAACAACTAATTATTTAAAACATTTTCACTCCGATGGTGTTTAAACCTCAAATCAGAATAAGCTTTTATGACGAACAATTTACCCCTGACCGTTAAACGATCGATAGAATTATTGGGGCTGATGGCCATTGTAGCCGTTATGGTAATCGGAAGAGACATTATCATGCCCATGTTGATGGCTTTTTTTATCAGCATTATGTTGTTACCGGTATATCGCTTTTTAAAACGAAAAAGAATACCCGAATCATTAGCCATTATTCTATCCATTTTATTGGTCGCGCTCTTTGTAGCCTTGATCGTTTGGTTTTTTTCGAACCAGATTGGCATTTTGGTTAAAGATTTTCCACAGATAAAATCGAATGTAACACAGCATATTAATTCATTGAGCGATTGGATCAGTCGCATTACGCATTACGACGATAAGCAGCAAAAAGCTTTTATACAAACTAAAAGCGACGATCTGATGAACATGGGTACCTCACTAGCTGGTGGTGCCGCTGTAACGTTAAGTGGCATTTTTGTATTTATCGGTTTATTGCCCATCTATATTTACCTGATGCTTTTTTATAAAGACATTTTATTGCGTTTTATATTCATGTGGTTTAAAACCGATGATCACCCAAAAGTGAAAGAAGCGATTTATGAAACGGAATCGATCATTAAAAGTTACTTAATCGGATTATTGATCCAGATCACCTATATGACCATTTTACTGGGCGGGATATTAATGTTAATTGGTATCAAACATGCTTTATTAATTGGGGTGATCTTCGCCATATTAAACCTGATTCCTTATGTGGGCGCTTTAATTGGTAACTTAATTGGGGTGCTGTTAACCCTTACTTCATCGCAAGAATTGTGGCCAGTGATTACCGTTTTAGGAGTTATTGCATTTGTTCAATTTTTAGATAATAACATTTTGATGCCGCGCATTGTAGGCTCTAAAGTAAAAATAAATGCTTTATTTGCCATTCTTGGGGTATTTATTGGTGGCAGTATAGCAGGTGTTTCGGGGATGTTCCTCGCGCTACCCATTGTGGCTGTACTCAAAATTATTTTTGACCGTACAGAATCATTTAAACAATGGGGTGTGTTATTAGGCGATGAACGACCAGCCAAAAGCCCAATGACTTTTCCAAATTTTAGGAAGAAAAAGCCAGTGGCTACCAAAACGGGAATAGAGAAGGGATAGGGATGTAAGGATGGCAGATGGGGAATGTAAGATGGAAGATGGGAAATGGACGATGTAATGGGGTCTGCGGGATTAGCGTAATCTGCGGGAGCACTTAATACTTAGTTTTCCCGCAGATTTAAGAAGATAAACACAGCTGATTTTTAATCTTAACCACCAAATTTACGTACCCTATAAATAAGAGATAACATAAAATATCTGCCTAAGCGGTTAACTTGCCTGTCTACAATTACGTTATCGAAAACATCTCTTGATATGCCGGAGTTTTGATCAAAAAGATCAAATCCTTCTACACGTATAGCGGCCATATCATTCTTCATAAACTTATATTCCATTGATAAACGAAGCAATGTTGGATTTCGCACTGCACCATTATCGAAACCTGAGTTAATTTGCTTGGTGAAATCGTAGCCCAGGGTAAGATCTTTAAAGAAATAATTGCGACCTTCTATGCCGCACTCAAAGCGATTAGACTGGCGGTCGGTAAAGGTGTCATTCGAATATTTGGTCAGGTTTTGGGAATACGAAGTTTCTATTTCAAAGTTGACAATATCTTTCAGGTCTACCCTAAATTCGAGTTCCTGGCGCCAGGCCATATTGCGTGCTTCTATTCTGCTATCATCGGTAAAAGTAATGTTATTGTTCAGCTGGCCCGAACCAGAATAGCCTATGGTAAATTTTCGCTCAGGCGAAAGTGGCTTGCTGATGTCGTAATCACCCTGTAAAGTGTAATATCCGTCTGTGTTGGTGTAGCTGGTCAGCTGATTAACCGTACCAGGTACGCGCTGTTTAGTGGTTACAATCCTGTCGATAGTGCGTTCGTACTTGAAATTGGCCATTATTACTTTTCCTGCACTCCAATCGGCCTGCTTGTAATGCGCATTGACACTGTGGATAAATTCGGGTTTCAGGTTTGGGTTTCCGGTAACAACGTTTTGCAGGTTCGAATTGTCGGATATAGGCTGCAATTGTAAAAATCCAGGTTGGTTATTTCTTCCCCAATAATTAACATCTAACGATTCCTGGTTAGAAAATTTATACGAAAACCGACCAGAAGGGATGAGGTTAAAAGTTCGGTTAACGGTTTGAATGTCATTACTTAAATTCTGCCCCTGAAGCAATGCAGGCTGTGCATTAAGGCCTACTGTATAGTTTAGTTTTTCACCAATATAACGGTAATTCAGTCCCACTTTATTGGTGATGAACTGATAATCATAAATATTGCTGAGGTTCGGGTTAAATACCTGGTTACCATTAGCCACATCATAAGCATCCCTCGAATTATTTGTTGATGATCGGTTCCAGCTATAGTTTACTTCTAAAAAGGTTTTCTTCCAAAGGGGCTCCATATACGATGCACCCACATTAAGTCCTAAATTCCGGCTATTCTGGTTGTTCAGCTGGTTTTGCAGTACCGAATCGGCTACGTTAGCATGAATGTTAATATACTTGTTATATACATTACCATAATTTTCGCCATTGGTGTAATTGATGTTCCCCCAGGAGCTAAGGTTCCGGCCTTTTTTTGAGAATTTATGATTGTAAAAGATATTGGTACGGGCATTTAAATTATTCGAATTACTGAAGTTGTTACTTTCTCTTCGCGTAAACAAGGTATCCTGAGTGATGAGCGAGCTCCCTGTATTATTGCCACTATTGGTGTTGTAAGAAAAGTTTGGAGAAATTTTTAGGTAATTCATCGTATCTATTTTATACTCCAAATTACCACCAAACCAATGGCTATAGTTGTCGCTCTTACTGTTGTTTCGGGCATCTTCAAGCCTGCTCAACGGATTTTGACCTGCATCTTGTAACACACTTTGTGTATAGGTAGAACTAATGGTGTTGTTTTTATTGTTATTGAAATTATATCCCGCATCTGCAGAGAGTTTGGTGTTAAACTCATTTTTATAGTTTAGGCCGATAATATTTCTGGTGGTAATACCATCGCCGCCTCCGCCACGCATATTGGCATTGGCCGAAGTTCCATCGAATGAAATCTGCTGTTCACCTTTCATGCTATTCCCCCTGATATTGGTATTGTAGCGATCGGAGTTACCCACGCCTGCAGAAGCCCTGGCGAAATAACCCTTCTTTTTATCTTCTTCAATGGTTAGGTTCAGCACCTTTTCCGGCTCACCCGTTTTAATGCCGGTAAGTTTGGCCTGATCGCCATAATCGTCGATAAACTGTAGGTTTTTGATGATATCTGCCGGGAGATTTTTAATGGCTGTGGCTACATCTGTTCCGAAGAAATCTTTACCGTTAACACGGATTTTGGTTACTGGCGAGCCCTGACTGGTTACGTTACCATCCTTATCTACCTTAATACCGGGTAATTTTTTCAGTACTTCATCAACAGCATCGCCATCCCTAACTGGAAAGGCCTTGGCACTAAAACTCACGGTATCTTCAGTTACTTTAACAGGAGGGACGCCTGAAATCACTACGCCCTCGAGTGTATTTGATGATGGCTTCAGCCTGATATCAGTAATATTTAAACTATTGCCTTTTTCGATCACATACTTTTTAATAAAGGTGTCGAAGCCAATAAAAGCTGCTGATAAGGTAAACTGTTTGGATTTAATTTTATCTAATGCAAATGTACCATCAGGATTGGCAGAGGTGCCTATGCTGTCAGCACCGAATTTAATCCTCACTACCGCACCAGGAAGTGGTAAGCCTGCGGTATCAAGCACAATACCCTTTACGGTATAATTTTGTGCGTTACTGTTTGTGAAAATACCTGCAAAGAGCAGGAGTAGCCAAATCGATTTAGTAAAAGCCCTCATGAGTTTATTTGTGTGTGGCATAAAAGTACGGAGCAGCGTGCTAACACTGTTCAGCGTAATCAACATGTTACTAATTTTGGCTGTTTTATCGGTTAATGTGGTGATTTTCGCCTGGTTATCAGGCAAAATGATCGATTTATGATCATGAAGGTGTAATTCGTATAAAAGATGGAGTTTTTATCCAAAATAAACGAACGAATGGTATTTTAAATTAAGATTCCAGCTTAATTTCAGGGCATTCTATTTTGTGTGCTCTTGTAATACCACGTTTCTGCCAAGGGTTTTGAACCTAATGGCGTTGTCTTGTTCTACTGTAATTGTAATGTGACCTGTTTTACTGGTATTTATATCGCTCACCTTGCCAGATTTACCGATATGCGTTCCTTTAACTACCGTGCAGTAGTCGCCATCTTTTAAATTTGTAGTCTCCATTTAGCTTTTTGCGGGCTTTAATTTGTCTCTGAACTCCGTAATTTTATTTCGGTATTTAGCTGACTTAATTTAATTACCACGGGTAACCAAACCAGCATAAGGCCCGGAATAATGGCAAGCAATACAAAGTTTTGTTTTTTAACAATCAGATATAAAAGTGCACCAATAAGAAACAGCATGACAATAGCACTTCCAATTAAAATACCACTCAATTGTTTTTTCTGTTTGTTTAATTCGGTTAGGGTAAGTTCGGATAACTTGTTGTCTTTCATAGTAGATCGGTTAGGGTTCTTCGTAAAATTATAAAATTTTTAATGTTTTTTAAGTCCTGAAGGATGAAAGATGTAAAATGCTGGTTAGGCAATCTTATCTAAGCACAAAATCCATTATCTTGTAAAAGTTCGGTTTAATAAAACCAAAAATTTTTATTTAAAGGTGCAAAACTGGCGTTGTTTTAAGGCTAATACCAAGTATATCATGATCAAAAGATTACTACCACTATTGTTACTATTGGTTTCTTACTCGATTTTTTCGCAGGAAACTACTAAAACCTATCTTTCCGGAACGGATAAAGATCATACCAAACAATGGGATTTTTATTGTACAGCCGGTCGTAAAAGCGGCATATGGACTAAAATACCCGTGCCCTCTAACTGGGAATTACAGGGCTTTGGAAGTTACAACTACGGGCATGATAAAGTTAAAGCCAACGAACAGGGCATCTATCGTTATGAATTTCCGATGGGTAAAATTACTGGGAAAAAGGTGTTCCTGGTTTTTGAAGGCGCTATGACCGATACCAAGGTAAGCATTAACGGAAAACTGGCCGGAGATTTGCACCAGGGCGGATTTTATCGTTTTAAATATGACATTACCTCGCTGGTAAAACCCGGTGAGCAGAATTTACTGGAAGTAACGGTTGATAAGATGTCGGCAAATACTTCCATTAATAAAGCAGAAAGAACAAGTGATTTTTGGGTTTTTGGCGGCATCTTCCGCCCGGTTTACCTGGAAACGGTTCCGGATAAATTTATAGAAAGGGTGGCGGTAAATGCTAAAGCCGACGGGACTTTTCAGCTGGATGTTTATGGCCAAAACTTAGCTGCTGACGATATTCTTGAAGCCCAGGTAAAAAAAATAAATGGTGAAAACCTAGGTAAAGCGTTTGCTGTGAAGGTGAATTTAGAAAAGGGTATACAAACCTTGAATTCTACTTTCTCCAAACCTTTATTATGGAGCAGTGAATTCCCTAATCTGTATCAGGTAGTGGTGCGGATCAGGAATAAACAGCAGATTATTCATCAGGTGAAACAAAAGTTCGGTTTTCGGACACTTGAACTGCGAAATGGCGACGGTTTTTATGTTAATGGAGCGAAAATGATTTTAAAAGGTGTTAACCGCCACAGCTTTTGGCCTGAAAGCGGACGTACATTAAGTCCTGAGGTACATTTAATGGATGTGAAGTTAATGAAAGAAATGAACATGAATGCCGTTCGCATGTCGCATTATCCACCAGATGCAGAATTTCTGGATGTCTGCGATTCATTAGGTTTATATGTGATTAATGAGTTAACAGGCTGGCAGGCAAAATACGATAATACCGTTGGGCACAGGCTGGTAAAAGAACTTGTCATCAGGGATGTAAACCATCCTTCTATTATATTTTGGGCCAATGGCAACGAGGGGGGATTTAATACTGACCTCGATAATGATTATGCCTTATACGATCCGCAGAAACGTACCGTAATCCATCCCTGGGAGAAGTTTAACGGAACCGATACCAAACATTATCCGGATTATAATTATATGGTTAAGGCGGCTAATTCAGGCCAGGAAGTTTTCTTTCCCACAGAGTTTATGCATGGCCTTTACGATGGGGGTGCCGGTGCCGCTTTAGACGATTTCTGGAATCAGATGCTCATTCACCCACATGGCGCTGGTGGTTTCATTTGGGCTTTGGTGGATGAAAATGTAATCCGGACAGATAAAAACGGTATTTATGATGGTGATGGAAACCATGCGCCTGATGGAATTGTTGGGCCGCATCGCGAAAAGGAAGCCAGTTTTTACACCATAAAAGAGATCTGGTCTCCTGTTTTTGTGGATCTGCCAAAAATTGACAAAGATTTTAAAGGTAAAATTGCCATGGAGAACCGTTTCAGTTTTACCAATCTTGATCAATGCACTTTTAAATGGAAATTAGTTACTTTTCCGTTAGCTGATGATGCTGGAACAAAGGCTATGGTAAAGGCCAGTGGGGTGGCAACTTCTAAGCTTAAACCTGGAGAAAAAGGTTTGCTCGATCTGGCTTTGCCAAAATCGTGGGCACAAAGCGATGCTTTATATCTAACCGCTTATGGGGCCGATAAGAAGGAAATATTTACCTGGAGCTGGCCGATAAATACTGCGGCTTTAATTGTAGATAAGCAAAAAACGATTGTATCCAATTCGGGCGTAAAAGCTGAAGAAACTGATCAATCGATTGTGATTAAACAGGATGATATTGCCTATTATTTTGAAAAGTCAACAGGGTATCTGCAGAAAGTGCTTAAAGGCAATACGGTTATTTCTTTGTCAAAAGGTCCGGTGTTAGCCGGTGTAAATACCGAATTGAAAAATTTTAATCATAGGGCAGAAGGAGCAAAGTATATCGTCGAGTCTGACTACCAGGGTGCAGGTGGTTTGCATGCCAGGTGGACATTCGAGCCTGGAAAGCTGGCAAAACTCGAATACCAGTTTAACCAACAGGGCGAGGCTGATTTTATGGGCATTACCTTTAATTATCCGGAGGATAAAACTACTGGGATGAAATACCTTGGCCGTGGCCCATACCGGGCCTGGAAAAACAGATTAAAAGGACAGCAGTTTGGGGTTTGGCATAAGGATTATAATAATTCAATCACCGGCGAAACCTGGGGATATCCTGAGTTTAAAGGTTATCATGCAGAAGTGAACTGGGTAACTATAGAAAATAAGGAAGCCCCGTTTACCGTTTATATACCCGATCAAGATACTTATCTGCAAATGTTCAGGCCTGCCCGCGAAGCTGCGGCATTAAGCAATAACAATGTAGAACCTGCCTTTCCCGAAGGGAGCATTGGCTTCTTAAAAGGGATAAGTGCCATTGGTACTAAGTTTCAGTCAGCTTTATTATTAGGGCCTCAGAGTCAGAAAAACAAAGCTGATGGTAAAACTTTTAAAGGGACACTATTATTCGATTTTGGACATGAACATTAGCAATCAGAAGTCAAAGCAGCACATCAAAGCCATATTTAATCCGTATTTTTAACCATATGAAGATTGTATTTTTTTCTGCGAAGCCTTACGACCATGAATTTTTTGAAAGTGCTAACAAACATTATGATTTTGAACTGGAATTTTGGGAAACCCATCTCGGACCTCATATTGCCGACGCGATAAAAGCTGGTACTGATGTGGTTTGTGTATTTGTAAACGATAAACTTACGGCTGAGGTTATCGCTACATTGGCACAAAAGGGGGTAAAAATTATTGCCTTGCGTTGTGCAGGCTTTAATAATGTGGATTTGAATGCGGCCAAACAACACGGCATTCGTGTTTGCCGTGTTCCGGCTTATTCGCCACAAGCCGTTGCAGAACATGCAGTAGCCATGTTGCTTACCCTAAATCGTAAAACCCATAAGGCTTATAATCGTGTACGTGAACAGAATTTTTCACTCTCGGGTTTAATGGGTTTTAATCTTTTTGGAAAAACAGTAGGGGTGATTGGTACCGGGGAAATTGGCACTGCTTTCTGTAAAATTATGCTTGGTTTTGGTTGCCGCGTAATGGCTTTTGATCCTTTTGTGAATGCATCATTAGCAAGTGCAGGCGTAGAGTATTTGCCGTTTCATGAAGTCATAAAAGAAGCGGATATGATTTCGCTGCATTGCCCGCTTACACCAGAGAACCATTACCTGATTGGATCGAATAGCTTATCGACGATGAAAAAAGGGGTGACATTAATCAATACAAGCAGGGGTGGATTGATTAATACGCGAGAGGTAATTGAAGCCCTAAAAACCGGGCAGCTTGCTGCACTGGGAATCGATGTGTACGAGCAGGAAGAACAGCTCTTTTTTAAAGATCTTTCCGGAAGTATTATTGGAGATGATGATATTCAGCGATTAATCAGTTTTCCGAATGTTTTGCTCACCGGACATCAGGCTTTTTTTACACAAGAGGCCTTAACAGAAATTGCAGAATCTACTTTGAAAACGGTTAAGATATTATCGGAAAATAAGGCTGAAGAGGAAGTTTCAGATGCAATATTGGTTTAATAAGGCAGCAGTTTGATACCAGGAAATAAAATTGAACGCATGGAGCTTTTAGTGAAGGTTGCCACAAAAATCTCCATGCGCGTTGTATTGTTGTTCTAGTAATAAGAAGTATTGAGGTTGCTGTTCTGCTTTTCTGCGGCTTCGATAGGCGCATAATTAGAGAGAATAAGCGCTTCACCCTTTTTAATGCATACATCATGTTCAAAATGCACAGAAGGACTTCCGTCTGCTGTTCTGATTGTCCAGCCATCTTCATCCAGAAAGACGTCTTTTTTACCCATATTGATCATGGGCTCTATGGCCACCACCAGATTTTCTCGTAATAGTAAACCATTGCCTTTTCTTCCATAATTAGGTACCTGCGGATCTTCATGCATGTCTTTACCTAAACCATGGCCAACCAGGTCTCTTACAACGCCGTAACCCTGCTTTTCGTTATGGCTTTGGATAGCTGCGCCAATATCGCCTATGCGTTTACCTACAACAGCTTCTTTAATTCCAAGAAAAAGCGATTCCTTAGTTGTTTTAACCAGCTTTAATACTGCCTCCGATACTTCTCCGATGATAAAAGTATAAGCATGATCGCCGTGAAAACCATTTTTTATGGTCCCCACATCTACTGAGATAATATCGCCATCTTTCAATTCATCTTTAGTCGGAAAGCCATGTACCACCACATCATTTACCGAGGTAATAATATGGAAAGGAAAGCCATTATAGTTGTAAAAGGAAGGTACAGCACCGTTATCAAGTATAAATTCGTTGGCTATCCTGTCAATTTCCAGGGTTGTAATGCCTGGCTTTAATATTTTAGCTACTTCTGCAAGGGTATCGCTCACCAGTAAGGCACTGATTTGCATCAGTTCTACTTCTTCGTTGGTTTTATATAAAATCATTGCCGCAAATTTAGCAAAAGAAGCCGAAAGGAAAAAAGGAGAAGGCCGGAGCGGTAAAAGATTGAATGCCTAAATGTTAGCATGATGGGTTGTAGAGGATTAAATATCCGCCGATCATTAAGAGCACAGCCTGTAATCGAGTGTTAAAACTTTATTTCTGATTCTGCTCAGGGTTTCAAAGCGCATGCCGAGGTAGCTGGCCAGATAACGCTGCGGTATTCTGTTGATGTCCAGATCACTTTGCTGGAGTTTTCGGTACCTGCTCATCGCTTTTGGTATCCTGGCCAGGATCGACCTTTCTGATGCCGCATAATAATGAAGCGCCAATAGTTTTCTGCCGATCAGGTTGGCCTCCGGATAGTTGGCATACATCAAATCGATTAGGGTGTAAGGAATACAGATCAGCTGGCAGTCTTCCAGGGCCTGCAGGTATTCTATCGAATGACTAGGCTGCTGGTCAGGGTGACGTATAGCGCCTATTAATTCATTTCCAAAGCTAAACCAGGTGCTGATATCCTTTTTGCCATCACGTACAAAGCCACGAACGAGCCCTTTAACCAAAAAATATAACGAAGCATTACTGTCTATTGGAGAAAGGATATGTTTATTTTTTTTGACATGGATGAGCTTACAAGATTTTTCATGTTCGGCTTTAAAGGCTTCAGATAGGGGATAGAACTGCTCAATATAATCGAAAAGCGGACGTAAAAATGATGTTGAATAGGGCATAGTTCAGGCGGTTTAGATTTTTGAGAAACGATTTAAAGCATACTCATTTGAAATAACATAAGCATATGATGATCTCTAATCAAAGATAACTGGTATTTCAATTTTTGGTGAAATACACAGCGGTTGTGGCCTCTAACGATACGATCGTTAGACTAAAAATGGGTTAATAATAGTTTAATGACTTAATTCCTGTGCAAAATAGGAGGTTGGCATTAAACCCGTTTCTTTTTTAAATGCATTGTAAAACGTAGCCAGACTTTTAAAACCGGCTTCAGAAGCAATGGCTTCGATGGTTATTTTATCCGATTTAAGCGGATACTGCTTTAAAAAATGATCTACCCGGTAGCTGTTTATCCAGTCGCGGAAATTTTTCCCGATATGTTTGTTAATTACAAAAGAGCAATGGTGGATCGGGATATTAAGTTTGGCCGCCAGATCGATAATCTGAAAATCGTGAACCAGGTAAAGTTGTTCTCCCTGCATTATTTCTTTCATCGCTAGGGCATAGTCAGACAGCTGGGCATCCAGAAGATTAATTTTTTTGACAGCTGCATGCGTAGGTTTTGCCTCTTCTTCTGATGAGGAAATTAGTGAGGCATCAGTTTCTGTTTTCTTAGCTGCAGGTTTTTTAGTCCAGTCTACAGCCACCAGCAAATAGCCATAAAAAATATAAGGCTTGTGAAGCGCATATAATAAAATGACCAGCAGCGCCAGGCAATTGAGCACAATAAACGAAGCATTAACATATGGAATGTGTAAACCTCTTAAAATAATGGGTACCAAACTAAACAGCTGGAAGAAGGTGGCAATCCGGAGAAAAAAGATGATCCATTTTCTGCCTTCACCTTCGAGTATTTGTTGTGTGTTGTTTTTTAGGCGGAGAACGGCAATCCAGGTCAGGCATAAATAACCAAATACCAGTATGGGCCTGAATAAGTAATGGAAATATGGCGGAAACAATCCACTTTTTGCTTTCAGTGAGAAGTAACCATTTTCTGCTAACTGCTTTCCTATCAAATCCCAATCGAGTGCGGTAGTGAAATGCCATGGAATAACATGGATAACAGCCAGTAAAGCGGGTAAAAAATGAAGCCATTCTATTTTTTCTAAACTTTTACGATCCTGCAGAAAGCCTGTGATGTAGAGGTAAAAGCAGGCAGGTGCAGCATAATACAAAGGCGTAAAAGTCTGATAAAAGAAGGCTAAGGTATTGGGCTGACCAGATTTAAAAAGCAATGAAGTTAAAATTTGACCAAAGCGGGCAAAAAAGATTACCGACAGCAGAATGTTAAGCAGTTTATTCCCTTTTTTTGCGAAAAAAAGGTGCATAGAGAATAAAAGTAAGAATAGACAACTGGTACTAACAATAAGGTTCAAAGACTGCATATTTCCAACCAAGATAAAACATAATTGTTAAATTAAATTACCCTAATTGTAAATTTTTTATTCTTGAAAATTTGGTGCATAAAATGCTAAAAATGAAGTTGTTTTTGGTTAAAAACGGGGCTAATAAGGCTGCTATCGCCATTAATTTTAAACTATTCGCAATAATGATTTGGTATAAACGTTTGTTTAATTTATAAAAAGCAATAGTTTTGCGGCCCGTTTATTGTAGAGCGGAAAGCAATATTATTTAATTGATGGAAACTTCCATCCCTATAAAAGAAAATTATGGACAAATTTAAAAAAGTACAAGATCTAATCTCTTCTGTTGAAGCAGATGTAACTAAGTTTTATGATGGTGGTAATGCTGCAGCTGGTACACGTGTGCGTAAAGCAATGCAAGACCTAAAAGTTTTAGCCCAGGAAATTAGAGCTGAAGTAACTGATAAAAAAAATAGCGCTAAATAATTTGTTATCGCTTTTAAAAAGAAAGCCCGTGTTTTATTACGCGGGCTTTCTTTTTAGGTACTTATCTCATCTTCAATGCCTTATTCCCATGTGAAAATTACTTATTGCGCTTACTGGTGATGAGTTTATCGGTGAAGAAATCACGGAAATCATTGTAATAAAGGTCGCCAACAGTAAAGCTGGTATGGTTAGAAAGGGTTACCCTCGTGCCCTCTACATGTAAAATATGATTAATGGAGATAATATAACCCCTATGCAGCTGGATAAAGCCTTTTTTAATGTTCAGTTGTTCTTTAACATCTTTCAAGCTTAAATAAGCAATAATTATTTTCTCTTTGGTATGGATTTTAACATAGTTGTGGAAGCTTTCGAAAGCAATGATATCTGCATAGTGCACTAAAACGGCTTTGTGGTCTTCTGATTTATTTTTGACCAAAAAATAAGTTTCCTGACTTGTCTTTTCTATTTCCTTCTCAAAAACACGGTTTACTGTTAAGGCAAATTTTGCGTAGCCGTAAGGTTTAAGTAAATAAGCATCAGCTTCTGCTTCGAATGCTTCAAACGCATATTCCTCATGGGAAGTGGTAAATATCAGTTTTCTGGTTTTAGAGCGGATGGCTTTAGAAAGTTCGATGCCCGAAATCTGTGGCATTTGGATGTCCATAAATATCACATCTACCTGGTCTATATTTTTAAGCGCGTTCAGGGCTACTACCGGATCGGTGTAACTGGCCAGAAGCTTCATATTCGGGGTATCTGCTATATATTTTTCAAGACCGGAAATCGAGTTTTGTTGGTCATCAATGGCTATACACTTAATCATTTGTTAATCTTCTTGGTACACATAACGAAATTACACCTTTTCATACCGAAAATAGAACGCTTTATCCCGTTTCGCCTAAAATTTTCTTTCTATTGGCTAATTTAAGGTAAAAAAGTGCTTTATGATGTATACAGGAGTGATTAAATGGTATAATCCGATAAGAGGTTTCGGGTTTATCGCACCCGATGGTGGAAAAGAAATGATTTATGCGGATAACCAGAAACTGATTGGGATTTATCGCCCTTCTTTAATCGTAGGAACCAAGGTTCGCTTTGATTTAGAACAAGGGCAGGTGGGATGCCAGGCGACTAATATCGTCGTTCTGAATATGGGTTTCGATTAGCATTTACACCGATCCATAACGAAAACAGACCGATCTGTGTAACCTATTGCTGGAAATAGGGACAGAGTACGATCTTCGCCAACACCAATGAAAATTTGAAATTTTAAAGCAGACGGCGTTTGGTTTGGGAGCAATAAGCATTAAAATTTTTTATTTAACATCTACCTATTAAATTTCATATCTGGATTATCTCTCTCTCCTATCTAAATTAGCGCTCTTTTTTTAGATAGGATTTTTTTTTGGATAACGTTTTTGCTTAAATTCGTCATACTCTTTAGGATACGGATACTTTAAAGCAATTGTTTATGAATGTCAAAAACTTAGTTCTTTTATTGAGCACAGTTTCTACTGCGCTTATTGGTGGCCTTTTTTATGCGTATTCCTGTTCCGTTATTCCAGGCCTTGCCCGTCTTTCCGATGCTTCCTTTTTACAAGCCATGCAATCCATTAACCGGGCGATTTTAAATCCGTTATTTTTTATTTCCTTTATGGGTACGCTGGTTATATTACCCATAAGTGTTTGGTTTTTCAGAGAACAACCCATGGTATTTTACCTGCTTTTAGCAGCAAGCTTATTGTATTTTGGTGGCGTTTTTCTGGTTACCATCATAGGCAATGTGCCCCTCAATAACCTTTTGGATGGGGCAAATCTTGATCAGCTGCATGCAACTGAACTTACTGCATTACGCCAAAAATTCGAACCAGACTGGAATTTATTCCATCGGATCAGAACCATCGCTTCATTTATCTGTATTGTACTGGTCGCCTATGCTGTAATATTAAGCCGAAATCCTTAAAAGCCAATATATCAATCTTATTGAAGCGGCTATCCTTTACGTTACACTAACCCACAACATTCTGTTAACCATCACAAAAAGCGGAAAGAAGGACTTTCAGACTTACAGGGCAAAAAACACTGCTTTACATAGAATATTTTTTTGGAGCGCATTGCCTGTGCAGCTATTAAAGTTTTTTCCCGTGCTTCGCTGTATCCCTCCGCTGCGCTTCGGGGATGCCGCTACGCCCGTGGCTAGTTACGCCGGGCACTGCAAAAAATGAGGGCTAAAAATTTCCTTGAGAAATATTTGTGGTTTTAATGAACAGGCCTTTGTTCAATAAACCTTATTGTAGCGGTTATCCTTTTTGTTGCACTAAGCCACATTATCCCCTCAGCCATCACAAAAAGATAAAAGCGGAAGAAGGACTGCCGGACCTACAGCGCACTGCACTTGCTTTACAAAACAGGAATTTATGCTTTTTTTCGAAGCGGCTTGCCTGTGCAACGATAAAGTTTTTTCCCGTGCTTTGCTGTATCCCTGCGCTGCGCTTCGGGGATGCCGCTACGCCCGGGGGCTAGTTACGCTGGTACTGCAAAAAAAATAAGGGCAAAAATTTCCTTTCGAGAAATATTTGTGGTTTTAATGAACAGGCCTTTGTTCAATAAACCTTATTGTAGCGGTTATCCTTTTTGCTCCACCAAGCCACATTATCATGCTAACCATCACAAAAAGATAAAAGCGGAAAGAAGGACTGCCCGACCTACAGTACGCTGCACTTGCTTTACAAAAACAGGACTTTATGCGTTTTTTCGAAGCGGCTTGCCTGTGTAACGATTAAAGTTTTTTCCCGTGCTTCGCTGTATCCCTCCGCTGCGCTTTGGGGATGCCGCTACGCCCGGGGCTAGTTACGCTGGTACTGCAAAAAATAGGGGCAAAAATTTCCTTTCGAGAAATATTTGTGGTTTTAATGAACAGGCCTTTGTTCAATAAACCTTATTGTAGTGGCTATCCTTTTTGTTGCACTAAGCCACATTATCATGCTAACCATCACAAAAAGATAGAAGCGGAAAGAAGGACTGCCGGACCTACAACGCGCTGCACTTTGGTTTTCGAAAACAGGACTTTATTCATTTTTAGAAGCGGCTTGCATGTGCTACTTATTAAAGTTTTTTCCCGTGCTTCGCTGTATCCCTCCGCTGCGCTTCGGGGATGCCGCTTCGCCCGGGGCTAGTTACGCTTTTTCTGCAGGGATGCTGGTGTAAAGACGGGATAACTTAAATTTATTTCAGTGTCTCATCGACTAAATTCATGATTAAATAATAAGTTAGTTTATTTATGGTCGTTTTTTGATCACAAAACCTTTGAAAATTGTTTAATTTTTCTCTATGAGCTGTAAAATGCGCTAATTCATTGTAAAAAAGCTGTAAATATGAATATTTCAGTAAGATAAGTGCTAATATGGTACAATGAAACCGATTGTATTTGTATTATCTTTGTGTGATCTCTATGCGTGTTTACGGTTCATATTCTGATAGCGAATTGGCATTCTTGTTAACTCAAGGTGACGAATTGGCTTTTACTGAAATTTATAACCGCTTTTATGGACTACTTTTTATCCATGCCAGCAGGCGCTTAAATGATGAGGAAGAAGCAAAAGATGTATTACACCAGTTATTCGAATCGCTTTGGGTGAAACGTTTGCAGGTTGCTCCTGACGGTAATTTATCGGCTTATTTATACACAGCAGTGCGTAACCGTGTACTGGATGTGTTTGCGCATCAAAAAGTAGAAAGTAAATACGTTGATTCTTTACAGGATTACATCGATCAGGATCACGTATCGACTGATTATCGGGTGCGAGAAAAGCAAATGGCACTATTAATTGAGCAGGAAATTGATGCTTTGCCACCCAAAATGCGCGAAATATTTATTTTAAGTCGAAAAGAAAATAAATCGCATAAAGAAATTGCACTCGAACTGGGGCTTTCTGAATTAACGGTTAAAACACAGGTTAAAAAAGCACTAAGAATCCTTAAATCGCGGTTAGGGCTGGTGGTTTATGTTGCTTTTCTTTTGAAAACCTATCGGTAATCTGTTGAAAACTGCTTAAAAATGCAGTCTTTTCTCTTTAAAATAAGGTGTATTGTAAATATTTTAAAAAAAAATAATTTTCCGATACCCCCAGGGCTATACCTTCGCCGTATATACTTTAATTAACCAAACAAACTTCTTTTTTGATGGAGAAAAATGCGAAAAAGCTTTTAGATAAATATCTTGCGGGCAACTGTACGCCTGAGGAGGTGACTATTATTGAAGATTGGTACCTTCAGCTCACTTTTCAAAAAGAAGCACCCAGTCATGCACTTATAGAATCCAGTAAACAGGAAGTTTGGAACCAATTAAGTCCTCGCAGCAGGTCTTTAAAAATGGTTATGGTTAAGCGTTTTGCCATTGCGGCAAGTATTATTTTATGCTTTAGCTTAGGACTTTATTTTATTGTACAGCGCAATGCCACCTCATTAACAGCCAAAACAGAACTGAAAGATATTCTTCCTGGCGGACATCAGGCGGTGCTTACACTGGCTGATGGAACTGTTGTCGATCTGGATGATGCTAAAAATGGTCAGATTGCCAATCAAAATGGTATCATCATCCGTAAGGCTAAAAACGGCCAGCTCGAATATATTATCAAAGAAATTCCGAATGCTGCGGCTATTAGCGGCTCAAATACCATTGCAACGCCAAGAGGTGGACAATATCAGGTAAGCCTGCCTGATGGTACAAAAGTTTGGCTTAATGCAGCCACAACCTTAAAGTACCCTTATGCATTTGCCAAAAACGAAAGGGTAGTTGAGCTAAATGGAGAAGCCTATTTCGAAGTTTCGAAAGACCATACCCGTCCTTTCAGGGTAAAAACAGATGCCCAAACCGTAGAAGTTTTAGGCACACACTTTAATGTTAACGCCTACGGCGATGAGCCTATGGTTAAAACCACCTTGTTAGAAGGTGCCGTAAAAGTGAGTGCTGCATCGGCCACGGTAAATCTGCACCCGGGTGAACAATCGCAGTTTAATGCATACAATGCCAGGTTATCTGTCAATCAACAGGTCGATATCGATAAAGAAATGGCCTGGAAGAACAATATTTTTTCTTTCGATAATGATGATTTGCAAACCGTTATGCGGCAAATTTCGCGCTGGTATGATGTGGATGTGGTTTATCAGGGCAAAATCAGACCAGAAAAATATGTAGGCGAAATACCGAAGAACAGTAATCTGGCAGAGGTTTTTAAAATATTAGAACTTAACCATGTACATATTGAGGTAAAGGGTAAAATACTTACTGTATCAGGAAATTAAACAAGAATGGCTTTTCTATAAACAGCCGAGAAATCAACCAACCAATTCACGAACTAACTAAACTTTATGATGAAAAAACTACCAGAAATTTAGCATTCTACCTTTAAAAAAAACCGAAAGCGCGACAACGCTTCCGGTAGAAATTTGGACAAGCAGCTTGCTTCGAAACCCAGCTGCTATTTTTTAACCTCATTCATTACAAAGGTATGAAATTAACTACCCTTTACAACCCCGTGTGCGACATGCGGAGGGTAAAGATTAAATTTTTATTGGTCATGAAATTGACTACAATCTTACTATTGGTCGGTGCTTTACATTTGTCGGCAGCCACCTTCTCCCAAACAGTAACGCTCTCTCGAAGAAAAACCTCGCTTAAACAAGTTTTTAAGGAGATAAAAAAGCAAACGGGCTATTTTTTCTTTTACAAAGGTCAGTTGCTGCAGGATAAACCAGATGTTACCGTCGAGTTTGTTAAGGCATCGTTGACAGATGCGTTGAATGCTTCTTTAAAAGATCAAAACTTGAGCTATAGCATTGTGAACAAAACGATCGTAATCAGTAGACAGGAAAATGTAGCTCTTACACCAGAACGTGCAGCTGTAAAAGTTGAAGTTAAGGGTGTAGTGTTTGATAAAACGACAGGTGAAACCATTCCAGGTGTTACCATTTCCGTTAAAAATGGTGCAAGTGTAGGCGTTACCAACGATAAAGGAGAATTTAAAGTCAATGTTGATGAAGGAAGTATTCTGGTGTTTAGTTATGTCGGCTACGACTTGTTAGAAGCGAAAGCTACAGGAGGAAAAACACTTGAGATTAAGCTTAACGCTAAATTAACCCAAATGAACGATGTGGTGGTAACGGGTTATCAAACGATTAAAAAAGATAACTATACCGGTAATGCGATAACCATATCTGGTGATCAGCTGAAAAGGGTAAATCCACAAAATCTGCTTCAAAGTATTGGAACATTCGATCCTTCATTTAAACTGATCGATAATAATCTGGCAGGCTCCAATCCCAACAGAATTCCTTCCATCAATGTTAGAGGCGCTTCTGCACTGCCAAGCGGTGATGGGCAGGTGTTAAGGAGGGACGACATTCTTGGAACCGCAAACATGCCTGTTTTCATGCTCGATGGATATGAAGTAAGCGTGCAGAAAGTATTCGATTTGGATGTGAATAGAATTGCATCAGTTACCTCATTGAAAGATGCAGCGGCAACAGCAATCTATGGTTCACGCGCAGCCAATGGTGTAATTGTGATTACCACTAAAACACCTCTTGAAGGGAAATTAAGGGTAGAATACAACTACGAATTGAATCTTACTGCTGCAGACCTAAGTGATTACCAGGTTTTAAATGCAGCTGAAAAACTAGATTATGAAGTCCTGGCAGGATTATACAATTCTGCGAAACAACAGGTGTCTCAGGATCAGCTCGATGAAATATATTACCACAAAAAAGCCAATGTGATTGGTGGCGTTAACAGTTATTGGCTATCGCAACCCCTGCGTAACACGATTGGACATAAACATGCGGTGAATCTGGATGGTGGTTCACAGGCCTTTAGGTATAATGTAAACCTTCGCTACCAAACAAGACCCGGAGCCATGAAAGGGTCTGAAAGGAATCAATATTCAGGTGGAATGAGTTTTCAGTATAATCTGAACAAAATTCAATTCAGAAATGAGTTATCCATAACACAAGTGGGCGCTACCGAATCTCCCTATGGCGATTTTTCTAATTATGTACGGATGAATCCCTATTATCCATTGCAGGATGCCAATGGCATGATTATGCGGATTTCGGATGTATATGAAAAACAAGACCGATCGAAAGAATATGTTTTTAATCCATTGTATGATGCCTCTTTAAGTAGTTTCAATAAATCCAAGTACACCGAAATTATTGATAACCTTTCTGCGGATGTAGAGGTGGCTAAGAACCTTCGGTTAAGGGCTCAAATGAGCATAACCACACGATCGAATTCTGATGATGTATTTACCTCGCCGCTGGCAAATAAATATTACCTGTACACAACAGATAAAATAGAGGAGAAGGGGGAATACATGAACAGGGAAATGAAGGAAACCTATTGGGATAGTAATATTAGGTTAACCTGGCTCAAGCAGATCGGTGACAATTATTTTAACGCATTGGTAGGGGTTAATGCCCGCACAGAGCTGCGCGATCAAAAAGAATTTACGGCTATCGGATTTGCCAATGATCGTTTTACCAGTATAGGCTTTGCCAAGGGTTATGCTGAAGATGGAAAACCTCAAAGCAGGCTCGAAAAAGCACGACTTTTTGGCTCTTTCTTTACCATGAACTACTCCTATAAAAATAGATACCTGATGGATGGAACTGTTCGTATTGATGGTTCTTCAAAATTTGGAGTGAACAACAAACTGGCTCCTTTTTGGTCATTCGGATTAGGATGGAATGTACACCAGGAAGAATTTCTTAAGGGCAATAATGTCATTAGCCAGTTGAGAATAAAGGCCTCCACCGGACTAACGGGTTCGGTAGAATTTGATCCTTACTTATCAAAAACCATTTATAAGTATAATACCGGAAATTGGTATTCATCGGGTATTGGTGCCAACGTAAACAATTATGGGAATGAAAACCTGGGCTGGCAAAAAACGAGGATGACGGATATTGGTATCGATATCGGGTTGTTTAAAGATCGTATCATGATTACGCCGAGGATCTATAAGAAGTTTACCAAAGATATTTTGGCTGATATTACCTTACCGCCATCAACAGGATTTCTATCCTATAAAGAAAACCTTGGCGACATGGAGAACAAAGGTGCTGAATTGGGCTTAACCGTAGATGCTGTAAGAAGCAAAGACTGGTCGGTAAACCTGAATGCAAGCATGGTTTCCAACAGAAACAAAGTAGTGAGAATTTCAAATGCCTTAAAAAAATACAATGATCGGGCAGACGAACTGCAGTCGTTGAAACCAGGAGATGGCGGTTACAGAGGGATTCCCTTACTTCGGTTTAGCGAAGGACAACCATTTAATGCCATTTATGGTGTGCGGTCGCTGGGCATAGATCCTGAAAACGGACGTGAGCTCTATATCAAAAAAGATGGTACACTTACCTATGATTATGATAAGAGAGATTATGTGGTAATAGGCGATCCTAATCCGAAAGTGAGCGGCTACTTTGGTGGAACGGTTAACTACAAAAGATTTAGTCTTTATGTGCAGTTTCAAACTTTTTTCGGGGGCGACAAATATAACCTCACCCTGGTAGAGCGGGTTGAAAATGCTGATCCAAAATATAACGTTGATAAGCGTGTATTCGAAGAAAAATGGAAGCAATCTGGCGATCTCTCTTTTTATAAGAATATAGCAGATAATGGCGAGACCGATGTGAGCTCGAGATTTATACAACCTGATAATCTGATCAACCTTCAGTCACTCAACGTTTCTTATGATATGAATAAAAAATTCGCATCTAAATTATCAATGACGAGTCTGATGTTTCAGGTGACGGCCAATGATTTGGTGCGTTGGTCATCAGTAAAAGAAGAAAGGGGAATTAATTATCCGTTTACCAGGAGTTTAACCTTTTCAATTAGAGCAGCTTTTTAAGCTATATTATTAACAGATTTAAAATATAAAAATATGAAGATTAGATTGTTAATCTGCCTCATCTTAATAACAGGTTTATTGAGTTCCTGCAAAAAATGGCTGGAAGTTGAGCCAGAATCAGAAATAGCTGCTCCGATTTTATTCAGTACCGAAAGTGGTTTTATGGAAGCCATAAACGGCGTGTATAACCGTAGCACAGAATCAGATCTCTACGGTAAAGAACTCACATTTGGTACAACAGAAGTGCTGGCCCAAAATTTTTCGATGCGTGAAGACGGACAGGATTACAGACAAACCTCATTGTACAATTATAAACATGGTGAGTTTATCAAACGCAAGGATAAAATATGGGCAGGCTTATACAATGCAATTGTAAACTGTAACCTGATTCTCGAAAATGTAGATGCAAAAAAGAACATTTTTAGCGGGAGTAACTATGCCATTATCAAAGGAGAAGCCCTGGCATTAAGAGCATATCTGCATTTCGACCTGTTGCGTCTTTTTGCACCCTCTTATTTGAGAAACCCTTCGGCAAAAGGAATTCCCTATGCGAACAAATACACGAAAGAGATTACTCCGGTTTCTACCGTATCAGAAACCATGGATCTTATTATCAGGGATTTGGAAGAGTCGAAACAACTGTTGGTTGCCGATCCGATTCGGAGTGCCGGTTATATTGTAAACTATCCCTTGGTTACCGATTCGCTGAAAAATACCGAGGAGAAAAATCCAAGTCTTTTCCTGCAGAACAGAAGACATCGTTTGAATTATTATGCGGTATGTGGAACGCTTGCCCGGGTTTATCTTTATAAAAACGATAAGGTTAAAGCTTTACTGAACGCGAAAGAGGTAATCGACTCAAAAAAGTTTCCATGGACCGCTAAAAGTGATTTCGAGGCATTCGAAGATTCCAAGAAAGACCGTATCCTGTATAAGGAACTTGTTTTTGGATGGTATATCCCTGGCGCAGCAAAAGATATAAAAGACAATTGGTTTCAAAGTGGCACCAGAGGTTTTTACCTGATTGAAGACGCTGCAGATTATATTTATGAAAAAGCAACGGCCGGAGCAAGTGATTCACGTTATAAATACTGGCTGTCGGCTACATCGAGTCAATCGTCAAGATCTTACGACATTGTTAAATACCGTAGAAACCCTTTAAGTGCTGAAGTAAATGCGAATCTACATTACCTGATGGCTCCTGCAATCAGGCTAAGTGAAATGTATTACATTGCTTCGGAGTGTTCATATGCAGGCAATCCCACAGCTGCGGTCAATTATCTTAAACAGGTTCGTGAAGCCAGACAAATAGGTGATCCCCTGTCCATCAATAATGAAGAAGATTTAATAAAAGAGTTACTTAAGGATGCACGTAAAGAGTGGTTAGCAGAAGGCCAGCTGTTCTATATGTATAAGCGGCTGAACAGAGGCATAGTAGGCCAAACCGGTGTCATCATTCCTGCTTCCGATAACATTTTTGTGCTCCCTCTTCCTAACGATGAGATTGTTTATGGTGGCAGATAAAACCATTTGAAATTCTATTAATAGCAAATTATGAAAATATATATATTAATATTCGCAATCATCTGTCTTGTTTCTTGCAAGAAAGCAGAAGAAATGCGTTTTGATCACAGCGCAAATGTTTATTTCGACATTTATAATGGCGATAAAGACAGTATCGTGAGGACCTTTGCCTATAATCCTACACGCGCCCAGGATACGGTATGGCTTCCGGTTCGTTTATCGGGAATCAGAACAGATGCAGATCGCAAATTTAGTGCAAAGGTAGACGTCGATTCTTCTACGGCCACACCGGGAATTCATTACGAACCTTTAAAAGCCCAATATTCAATTCTTCCGAACAGCGGAATAGGCTACATTCCCGTGGTGATTTATAACAAGGATAAGGAACTCGAAAACAGATCGGTTTCGATACTGATCAAGTTAACGGGCACATCAGATCTGGGCATCGAAAACCCTTATCTGATCAGGGCAAAAGTAGTTTTCTCCTCCAAACTGGAAAAACCAAACTGGTGGGACACCTGGCCATTACCTCCTTATTCGAGGACCAAACACGAATTGTTTATTCTGGTAACCGGACAGACTTCTCTTACGACCGATGGATTAGATGCACCAAAAAACCTCTATTACATAGGTTTATTAACCACTATGCTAAACAATCCCTTTAACTGGGTTACTAAAAATCAAACAAAAGGTTATGTAATTGAAGAGGTAACCGCGGGTAATACCGATAGCTACTATTTCTACAATAAAAGCAATCCGGCCAAGAAAACGCTTTTGCGAAAAAATATGCAGAATGGTAAATATTATTTTATAGACGAAAATGGCAATGAGGTTATTTAAACATAGAAACATGAACATTAAAAAATTAATCTTGCTAATAACAGGTGTGGTTTCTTTAGCCGCATGCCACAAAGACTTAGGCAATTATGATATTGATATGCCTGTTGAGCCTAAACTGGTTAATCTGGATTCTGTTTATACCGCGAGTGTAGGTGATAGTTTGATCATCAAACCAAAAATAGAAGGTCCCGATGCTGCGAATGTAGAACTTCAATGGAAAATCAGTGTAATGGAGGGGAACGATGTTCTTTATACCGGCCCGGCCTTAAGGATCATATTTGGTTTGCAGGCTAAAAGATATGCTGCCCGTCTTACCGTTTTCAACAAAGCGAACGGAATGAAATATTTCCATAATTTTTATGTAGACGGCGGAACCGAATTTGCCAGTGGTACAACGGTATTAAGTGTTGAAGATGGAATTACACAGTTTTCATTTGTAAAACCAGATGGTAGCGTACAGGCCCGTTTGTACAGGGCCATGCAGGGGAAAGATTTACCTGCGAACCCTACGAATTTATTTCTGCTGAGGAATACATTTACGGGTGGCACCTTATTGGGTTATTGGATTATCACCAAAAATGGCGGAATCAGGCTGGAACCAAATACCATGCAGGAAGATCCAAAATATCCAAATACGCTCAAAAATAACTTCTTTACCACGCCAGACAATCTTGAAGTAGGTTCACTGATCTCACATCCTCAGGGCGTGATGATGGGGATTGTGAATGGTAAATTTTACGGTGGAACAACGAGCACCTGGGATCAGGCAGCTACTTACGGAATGTTTGGTTTACCTGCTGATGGTGATTATGAACTGGCACCGTCTTTTGTAATGAGTTTTACGCAATCGGCAACTTATTTTATTGGTTTCGACAGAAACAGAAAGCAATTTGTCCGGATTAATCTTTATGGAGCGCCTGTTTATTTTGGCACCCAATACGCCGTGACCACAACAAGTGCTTTCGACCCTGTAAATGTAGGTATGGACCTTGTTCATTTGGAGCAACTCAATAACGCAGATTGTTTTGCCTATTGTAAAGGAACCGATGGAAAGATTTATGAATTAAAGTTCAATGTGCAGTTTAACGGGCCATTTACCTTTACACCTCAACACAAACGTCTTTTTGCACGCCAGGAATTAATTAATGAAAATACAAAATGGAGTGGTGCTAAAAACGGCGTAATTTATATTGCCAACGGCAGTAAGGTTTACCGGTACAACCCTGTAAATGAAGAATTAAGAGAATTGGCCACGAGTTTTAGTGGAAAAACAATTTCGATGCTAAAACTTTCCGATGATGAAGAAACGCTGATGGTCGGAACAGAAGAAACCGTTTCATTTCTCAATATCAGTACCGGAATGAATGGCGTATTCATTAAAAAGATCGAAGGAATACCGGGATCTCCGGTTGATATCGCCATCAGAAAATAACCCTGTTCCATGTTTAGGATGTCAAAAATCTTAAACATGGAACTCATTTAACCCATAAAGAAACATACAAATGAAAATCATAAAATTAGCAGTATTGGCTTTTCTGTTCCCGGTTTTAACCTGGGCACAAACCTCAAATTTTAGTTTAACAGGTAAAATAGGTACGCTGGGTGCACCGGCAATGGCTTATATCGATTATATGGACAATGGCGTAAGTCACGAGGATTCTGTAGTCCTTGTTAACGGAACTTTTAAATTTTCCGGACATATTTCTGGCAATGCCTATGCCCGTATGGCACTCGATCATACCGGTGGAGGTAAAGGTAAGGCGGTGTATACCGGCGATGTGATTTACTTTTATTTTGGTAAAGAGCAGGTTAGCATCACTTCAAAAGATTCTTTAGAAAATGCTGTTTTTAGTGGATCTAAAGTTTATCAGGAATATGATGCCTATAACAAAGCCATTGGTGGTACCATTATGGCCCTTACCAAAGCGGTTAATATTGATTTTAACAGTGGTACAGCCGAGCAGAAAAAAGATACGGCTTACATGAAAGCTGTCGATCTGCGGTACAGAAAAAATATCCAGAACAGAACAGACAAACAATTCCAATTTGCCAAAGAACACCCTGCATCTTATTTCGCTTTAGTGGCGCTCTCAGAAGCTGCCGGAAGTAAGGTAGATGTAGCCAAAGTTCAACCGCTTTTTAACGCTTTAAACAAAGCATACCGCGAAACAGATATGGGCAAAGAACTGGCTCAACGTATTGCGGCAAGCGGCATTACTGCTGTCGGAAATGTTGCCCCGCTTTTCACGCAGAATAATGTTGTCGGTAAACCGGTCTCGCTGGCCAGTTTAAAGGGTAAAGTGGTGTTAGTTGAGTTTTGGGCAAGCTGGTGTGGCCCATGCAGAGCAGAAAACCCCAACCTGGTAAAACAATACCAGACCTACAAAGATAAGGGCTTCGAAATTATATCGGTTTCATTGGATAATGTAAAAGAACGCTGGTTAGAGGCGATTGAAAAAGACGGTTTAGACTGGATTCATGTATCTGATTTAAAAGGCTGGAACAATGAAGTGGGGCGTTTGTATGGCGTACGTGCGGTACCCGCAAGTTTTCTGGTTGATGCACAGGGCAAAATTATCGGCAATGGTTTACGTGGCGAACCTTTGAATAAAAAACTGGCGGAGATATTCAATTAACCACTGATAAAAAATAGATCATGAAAAAGATGCTAACGGCTTGCCTGATGCTGGTTTCGCTGCTCACCTTTGGGCGTGGGAAATACAAGGAGAAGATTGCCTTAAAAGTTTTATATGTTGGGTATAATCCCGATAAACCCATGCCGAAAAATGTAGTGTATTATTCAACTACACCAAACATCCTCGAAAAAATATACAAAACCAGGATGGCGGATTTTAAAGCCTTTCTGGAACAACGTTTTACTGAAGTTAAGGTTGTTGATGTGGCTGATTATCAGGCTAAAATGTCTGATGAGGTGGATGTAACCCTGATGGACGCCGGCCCGGTTAACATACCCGCAAACTTTAACCGGCCGATGGTTTTAATGCATGCCATGGCACCCAATGTTGGCTTGCCTTTAGGCCTGAAATTCGATTGGTATTGTCAGTGTCTGGATAATGAGGCTTTGAATATCAAAACCAGTCACCCAATTTTTAATACCCCAAATGCCGTAAAACTAACCCTGGTGAAAAAACCGACACCAGGTTCTTTTTTTAACGGTCATCAAGCAGCAACAACGCCAAAGCAGATGGATATGTGGCAAGTGGTAAAGCAGGGTTTTTCTTCTAAAGAGCCTTATTTAATTGGCATGGTTTCGCATGGTGAGGGATTTAACGATTCGCCTGATGCTGAATCGATTTCAGGTGGCGTTTGTCTTAAAAATGCCGAAGCAGTGGCCTTAGGTCGTCAGGGAAATTACCTGATGTGGGGTTTTGCAGGATCTCCGGATTATATGACGGATGAAGCCAAAGATGTTTTTGTAAATGCCGTTTGTTACATCAAAAAGTTCGATCACCTTCCGGCGATTGTTAAAAAAGTACAGATCGAAACCCGTAGTTGTATAGATGAACTGATTTACCGCTTAAGCAAAGAGCTTTATAATCAGGCTATTGCTTCGAGGCGCGAAGGTAATCTTCGGATGCTAAAAATGCAGCAGGAATTAAAAGATAAAAAAGCAAAGGGTGAAGATATTGGCCATGGCAACGAAATGTTTTTGAAGATGCCGGTAACCAACGATACCCAATCTTTTGAAGATTATGTGAAAGGTTTTGCCGGTGATAGTTTGTTTGCCATTTATGGTACCAACATCAGTTTATATCACAAGTATTACCGTCAAAATTATGAGTATTTCTATCCTTCTGGTGTGTATACGCTTCAATTAGACCGCGATGCACAAAAATTAGGTATTTCGAACCGTAAAGTAGCCCTTTTAGATAAATGCATCAGTTTATTGGAAGCCAATAAAGAGGTCGCCATGGCGCAACGATTGCTCGAACGTTACACCACCGAAAAGTTTAATAAAGCGGCTGATTGGAGAAACTGGCTTAACCAAAACCGAAATCATTTATTTTACACCGAATCCGGTGGTTTTAAATTCATGGTGAATACCTATGGAAAAAATGTTCCTGTTGGTCAGCAGCAAAGTTATCAATTGCCAAAAGCCATTGTAAGCGGAGAACCTACCACGGCCGATCCGGTAGCTGTTTCAGCACGATTTATTCCCGGTAATGGTGATAAAAAAGACAGTTTGCTTATCGAGGCTAAAATTTTAAAAGGCTGGCATATTTATGCTTATGTTGCTAAAGATAATCCATTTGTGGTTACCGAAACCCGACTCGAACTTCCTGAAGGTGCAGTTGCTGATCAGGAATGGAAAACAACAGCAGCAGTACCATATCCAGGTAACGATGGCATGTTTATTTTTGAAGGAAAGGCAAACTTTAGGATAATGGTCGATTATAGTAAGGCAAAAGCCGGCACTAAAATTAAATGCGGTCTGTACTACCAGGTCTGTGATGAAACCAAATGTTATCCACCAAAAGAAAAGATATTGGAGATACTCATCTAGTCTACCTATGCGCTCAGCATGGCCGGTAAAATGGCCTTGCTGTTTTTTTAACCCCTTAATTTAAAATATGAAACCTTTTTTCAGGCTTTGTCTTTTGGCTTTGCTCTGTGTAACCTGTACTTCACTATGGGCACAATCTGCTGTTAAGAGAGCCGATTCGCTTCATAACAAGCTTTTGGCAGAAATGATAACCGTGCCTGCACCCAATTTTACCTTAAAAGACCTCGACGGAAATGTGGTATCCCTAAAGAATCTAAAAGGGAAAGTAATTGTACTCGATTTCTGGTCCACCTGGTGCGTGCCCTGCAAAAAATCTTTTCCGGCTATGCAGCTGGCCGTTAATACCTATAAAAATGATCCTGCTGTAAAATTTTTATTTATCCACACCTGGGAAACCACCAAAACACCACTTGAAGACGTAAAAAAGTACATCACTCAATCGGGTTTTAATTTTCAGGTGCTGATGGACCTGAAAGATGGCGCCGGGCATAATGCTGCGGTTGAAGATTATGGCGTTAGTGCCATTCCTGCCAAATTTATTATCGATAAAGCAGGGAATATTGTATTTAAACTCACCGGGTTCACCGGAACCGATGCCGATGCACTCCAGGAAATTTCTGAGCGGATTACGCTGGCAAAAAATCCTAAATCATCATGAATAACTATATCAAGGGAATTGCGATAACGATAGGCGTGCTACTCAGCCTAAATGCTGTGGCCCAGAAAAAACAGCTTGTCAAATTCCAGAAAACCATTGCCGAAGCGGTTAAAAAAGCATACCCGGCGAGTGTACGGATGTGGGGTTTCGATGTGCAGCAGAACCAAAGAACCAGTGCTCAGTTTAGCGGGGTAGTGGTGAGTGCCGATGGCTACATCTTAACTGCAGCACACACCATTTTACCAGGTAAAAATTATAAGGTTTTTTTTCCTGACGGGCGCGAATGCATTGCCCTGGCTTTAGGTAAAATAGAGAATAAAGATACCCCTGGCATTCCAGATGTGGGACTGATGAAAATCACCGATAAAGGCACCTGGCCATTTGCCGAGATGGGTTATTCAGCAAGTTTGCTTAAAAATGAACCTTGTATCAGTATTTCTTATCCCGAAAGCCTAAACCAAACCCTGCCAACTTTACGATTGGGAACTGTTGCCGAAGTGAAAAATGAATACGGTTTTATCCGCTCCACCTGCAAAATGGAACCGGGCGATTCTGGAGGTCCGCTGTTTGATTATTATGGCCGTGTTATTGGCTTGCACAGTGCCATTGATGTTTCTGAAGAAATGAACTTCGAAATTCCTGTTGACCTTTACCGCCGGTATTGGACAGCTTTGAACAGCGAAACACTTTATACGGCTTTTCCCGAAAAGGTGGATGAAGTTAAAACAGATCCGCTTTTAAGGGTTCTTCAAAAAGAAAGCAAACAAAAAGCATTTCATCCTGATTTTGATATACCAGGCTTTAAAAACAGTTGCTTTTTCATTAAAAGTAGTCTAAAAGGTAAGAATCAGGAGATAATTGCCACTTTATTCAATGTTAAAATGCCGGGTGGTACTAAAAAACAGTTTCTGCTAAGTAAACATACCATGGTAGGCGAAAATGCCCGACTGGATAACAATGGATCAGCTGTTCCACTCCAATTAATGGCCAAAGATCAGGAAAACGATCTTGTTTTATTTCAGGTTGATCAGAAACTTACCGGCGGAATCGATTTAGATCTTAATTCATCTGACACCCTTAAAATAGAAATGGGAAGGTTTTTATATACTGTTGAACCGGGTGGCAAAGTGATGCACAGTGTTTTGGGTAGTTCACTATTTAATTTACCCAAAATTAACAACCAGCCTTATTTGGGCGCAATGGTGGTATACAATTCCAGCCCTGTTCAGTTTTCTTTAATTAAAGCAGGTAGTCCGGCAGAAAAAGCAGGGCTAAAAGTAGGCGATGAACTGATCAGCATGAATGGGATGCCTATGAAAAAGGCCAGTGAATTTGCCCCTGAACTGCTAAAATATTGGGCAGATGATGAAGTGACGTTTGAATGGACAAATCCTGTCGGGAAAATGAAGAAAACTTTTAAACTGGAAGGACGGGGGCAATCGGTTTCTAACCACCCAGCTGAGAAATTTGAAGGTGGTAAATCAGCGAGGAGGGATGGTTTTAATGCTGTTTTTACGCACGATGCAGCCATTAAACCCAATGCCTGCGGTTCTCCTGTTTTCGATTGGCAAGGTAATTTTTATGGGATCAATATCGCCAGGTTTAGCCGGACGACTACGGTGGTGGTTCCAAAGAAAAGCATGATCAGTTTTCTTTTAAAGACTGTTCAGTAGCTTGGTTATCGCCACGGAAACACGGAAGTCACGGAAATTCTATTGGTCGGTGTCTCACCGACCAATAAGGATTGCCTAAGCCTGCTTTACAAAAACGATACATGATGCATTATTATTTGGAGCGGCTTGCCTGTGCTACTATTAAAGTTTTTTCCCGTGCTTCGCTGTATCCCTCCGCTGCGCTTCGGGGATGCCACTACGCCCGGGGCTAGTTACGACGGGCAATGTAAAAAATGAGGGCAAGAATCTTTCTTCAGGGCATATTTGTGTTAAATGAACAGGCCTTTGTTTAATAAACCTTATTGAAGCGGCTATCCTTTTTGTGCAAGACTAATTGTTTATGTAATTCATTCACAAAAAGATAGAAGCGGAAAGAAGGGCTGCCCAAACCGAAAGGCACTGCACCTGCTTTACAAAAAAGATGCATGATGCATTATTATTATTTGGAGCGGTTTGCCTGCGCTACTATTAATGTTTTTTATGCTATTGGTCGGTGTCTCACCGACCAACACTTTATATCGGTTGGTGAGACACCAACCGATAAGAAATGCTTATTTCTTCAGCAAGGTATCAATCTCTGTATTAAATTCTTTCACAAATTCATCATAAAATTTACCGGTTGCAGGACCATTAAAACCAGTATGGATTTGTGCTACATTGCCTTGTTTATCAATGATTATCGTCGTTGGAAACGATAAAAAAGAATCGAGTGCAGGCAACGATTCAGATACCACCTGTTTATCGGCAGTGCCTGCAATAACCTGGTCGTAATCAATGCCGAAACGTTCGCGGAAACGCGTCATCACTTTTTTTGCATATTCAGGTTCGGTTGAGCGTTCGTAATGCAAAGCTATAATTTCGACACCGCGTTTCTTGTTTTCTTTATACCATGGCGCAATAAAAGTAGCTTCATCAACACAATTCGGGCACCAGCTTCCGGTGATGGTTAAAATCACGACCTTGTTTTTGTATTTCTCATCCTTTAACGAAATCTTTTTACCGTTTACATCAGGAAAGCTAAAATCAAGTGTTTTGTATCCTTTTTTCAGGTAGGTAAGTTGGTAAGGATCGGGTAGGGCTGCATCTTTGTTTTTGGTTCCGGTAAAAGGCTGACTTCCCCTTGCACCTAAAATTTCGCCTGTTAACGAACCATCTGCCTGGAAAGTTCCTTTGTAATAGGCAGGAGAGGAGCCAATAAAACTCGAAAGTTGAAATTCATTTCCTTCTACAACACCTTCCAGGTAACGCGAATCGCCGGTTACCCGTAAAAAAGTACCTGTAAGTTTGTTTCCCGTTTGTTTAAATAAACCTACTGTTTTTTCCGCTTTGCCATTAGGCGATTTAAAAACCACATCATAACTGCCGGAATAATCTGCCGTTGCAGGTTTAGCTGTTGTTTTGAAACGGTAATTTTTTCGCTCGGCAACAATCACCAAAGCTTTACCCGTGTTATCCTGTTTCCTTAATGTACCGGTTAACTGGTCGCCGTCTATGGCAAAGGCGAGTTCGTTATCAAACTGGTCCAGTTTAACGAAAAGTGAATCGGATGTTTGTTTGACCAGACCGCCCTCAAAACGCTCTTCGGCATTACGAAAATATAATTTCTGCTGTCCGCTTTTTTCACTGATCTCGAAGTTGAAGGGGATTTCTAATCCTTCCTTTACTTTAGCTATTCCGCGCCAGCTACCAAGGGCAACAAAAGTTTTTTGTTTTTTCTCCTGAAGTTTTTTCGCCTGGTTATTTGCTAATGCTGTATGTTCCTGTGCATAGGTAAAGGTGGTTGATATGGCCAATAGGGTTGTTAATAGGGATTTGAGTTTCATTGGGATGTGCTTAATCGACTAAATTAGTCGACAAATATAGGGATGTAATTGCCAAAGAAAAAATATTTGAATAAAAATCTATAAAAACTATAGGATAAATGGAATTAATTATACCTTTGCCCCAGTTATTTTAAAATACTTATCAAGAAAGGCGGAGGGAATGGCCCTGTGAAGCCTTAGCAACCATCTAATTTTTAGAAATGGTGCTAATTCCATCCCGGATGAATCTGGGGTAGTTAAGTCAGTTGTTTGCGTTATCCTTATAAGAATTATATGGAGCACTTCTGATTTAAGGGGTGCTTTTTTTTTGCCCTGAATGCGTTCTTGAAATTAAATTATGCATTAAATAAAATCATTCAAATGAAAAAGACAGACGAGCTGAAATCCATTGATGTAAACCCTAACGCAGGCTTCCGAATGCGTGGAGTCTGTTAAAATTGCTCCGTTTTAACAGGCTTTTTTAGACTAACCAATCCTTTTCTGCTTTAAAAACAAACACGTTTTAGTCGTGGTGGAATGGTTTTGCCCAAAATTATTATCCCTTTTAACTAATTATTAACTACACAATATGTTTAAAAATTTAAAATCAATAGCGTTTATCTTGCTGCTCCTCATCGCACAAAAGCTTTCCGCTCAGGATGCGAAGGTTACCGGAACGGTAAAGTCGGCAGATGGTGAAACACTCCCTGGTGTTTCCGTTTTAATAAAAGAAACCAAACAAGCTACCATTTCTGATGCGAAGGGCGCTTTTTCTATCAATGCACCAGATAAAGGCACCCTGGTGTTTTCTTACATCGGTTTTAAGAGCCAGGAAATACAGATCAATAAAAATGCCGGCCCGATTTCAGTCATTCTCCAGTCGAGCGATAATGCGCTGGATGAAGTAGTGGTTACCGCCCTGGGTATTTCAAGACAGAAGAAATCGCTCGGTTATGCGGTTCAGGAATTGAAAGGACAGGATTTGGCTGAAGCTAAAGAATCCAACCTGGTAAATGCACTCGCCGGAAAAATAGCCGGTGTACGGGTAACCAATAGCCAGGGGAGTATGGGTTCATCACGAGTAGTCATCAGAGGTGAAACCTCTATCGCCGGAAATAACCAGCCTTTATTTGTGGTTGACGGAATTCCGGTAGACAATTCTCAGTTAAATTCGGCTGGGGCAAGAGATTATGCCAATACCATTTCGGATATCAATCCCGAAGATATAGAATCAATAAGTGTATTAAAAGGACCAAATGCCGCGGCACTATATGGTTCGAGGGCTGCAGCAGGGGTTATCCTCATTAAAACCAAAACCGGTAAATCGAAAAAAGGATTGGGAATTGAGGTCAATTCAAATGCCGTTTTGGAAACGTTACTCACCCTTCCCGTTTATCAAAATGCTTTTGGTCAGGGTTCAGAAGGTCAGTTCAGTTATGTAGATGGCGCAGGTAAAGGCCTTAATGATGGAGTAGACGAAAGCTGGGGGCCAAAATTGGACGGCAGGTTAATTCCACAATTTTATTCGAAAGGAGTGGCGGTTCCATTTGTAGCACATCCTGATAATGTGCGCGACTTTTTTCAAACCGGATATTCATTAAACAATGGCGTATCGGTTGCAGATGCAGGTGAAAAGTACGACTATCGGATATCATACAACAACTTAAAACAGGTGGGTATTGTGCCTAACTCCGGACAGGGCAAAAATTCATTTGTGCTGAATACTACCTTAAAAATAACGCCTAAACTAAGCTTAACAGCGAACGCAAACTACAGCAGACTTAATTCTGATAACTTACCTGGAACAGGTGGTTCAAGATCAACCAGTACCATGTTGCAGTTTACCTGGTTTGGTCGTCAGGTTGATATTAACCAATTGAAAAATTATTTGGATGAAAATGGAAAAACGTTTAACTGGAACAACAGCTATTACAGCAACCCATATTGGGTAGCTTACGAAAATACTGTATCGCAAAACCGTAACCGTATTATTGGAAGTGTTGCACTGAATTATAAAATTATTGACGGACTAGATTTCAATTTCAGAACCGGAACAGATTATTACAATGATAGGCGTAAAGTGAGGATTGCTTATGGTACCAACGGCACACCTTTTGGCTCGTACACGGAAAGTGCTTTCACCGTTAATGAGAACAATACCGATGCGACCTTAAATTTTAACAAACAGTTAAACGACGATTTTAGTCTCGAATTACTGGGTGGAGGTAACATCCGCAGGCAATATATTGAACAGAATGATCAAAGTGCACCAAAACTGGCCATTGCCGGACTTTATACCCTTAAAAACTCCCGCGATCCATTGGTTTCATCAAATAATCTTTCAAAGCTAAAATCTTATAGTGTTTATGCATCAGGGCAGATTGGCTTCAGAAATTACCTTTTTGCCAACATCACGGCCCGTAACGATTGGTCATCAACCTTGCCGGCACAGAACAGGTCTTATTTTTATCCATCGTTTAACGGAAGTTTTGTTGCAACCGAGGCTTTTGATATTAAAAGCGAAGCCCTTAACTACTTAAAAATACGTGGAGGCTGGTCTAAAGTAGGTAAAGATGCAGATCCTTACCGTTTGATTAATACTTATGTGTTTAGTGCGCCATTTACGGCAAATCCTCAGCTGACTACCGGTAGTATCGACCTCAATCCTAATCTTAAGCCAGAAACCACTACCTCAACAGAACTTGGTGTTGAAGCTGTTTTCTTTAATAAGCGATTGAGATTCGATTTAAGTGCATACAATACCAATAGTTACAACCAGATTTTGGCGGTAGATGTAAGTCAAAGTACGGGATTCAGTTCAAAACTGCTTAACGCCGGAAAAATTAACAACAAAGGCATAGAGGCACAGTTGGGAATTACACCGGTTAAGAAGGCTTTTACATGGGATATTGATGTAAACTTTGCTGCAAACAGAAGTAAGGTAATTGAATTGGATGCAGAAAAATTATTGACCAATTATGTTGTTGCTACCAATTCAGCGCAGGTTATTGCTACGGTAGGGCAACCTTACGGATCGTTATTTGGTACCGCATTTTTGAGAGATGGAAATGGAAACATCATTGTAAACGCTACAGGTGCGCCAACAATAAACCCAACCAAACAAGTATTAGGAAAATATACACCAGATTGGATTGGTGGCGTGTACAATACATTCAGCTATAAAGGAATAAGTTTAGGGGTATTGGTTGATGCAAGTTTTGGTGGTTCTATTTACAATGGAACTTATGCAACCGGTACTTATACAGGTGTATTGGCTTCTACATTACCAGGAAGAGCGGCAGAATATGGCGGAATCTCGTATTATTATCCGGGTAACAAAAAAGAGAATGGAACGGTGAGGGTAAACGGAACAGCTCCGGCAGGCGTAACAGTTTACGACGATGGGATTGTTTTTGATGGCGTAACGGCCGATGGCAAACGCAATGAAAAAGTATTACCTGCTCAACAATATTATAAATCGTTCAGAAATATTGATGAAGCCAATATTTTCGATGCTTCCTATGTAAAACTCCGCGAGGTTAAATTAAGTTATAACCTGCCGGCAAAATGGCTTCGCCCGTTAAGTTTACAAGGCGTTTCGGTATCGCTCGTGGGTCGTAACCTTTGGATTATCCACCGCAATACAGTAGATATCGATCCGGAGGTAGCTTTTAATACTGGTAATGGTCAGGGTTTAGAAAGTCTTTCTAACCCAAGCACACGCAGTTACGGTATCAACCTGAATGTTAAATTTTAAATCTTACCATCATGAAAAATAAAAAATTATATATACTGGCTATTTTGGCAATTGCATTTTCATCTTGTAATAAAGAGCTGGATGAGGTGAATATTAATCCGAATGCACCAGAAATTCCACAGCCTGATTATTTACTTACCGGAACCACTAAAACTACAGCGGATACCTATTGGGGAGTAGCCAATAACATGAACTCGAGCCTGCTTTTTACACAACATTGGGCTAAAGTTCAATATACGGAAGAAGATCGTTTTATCTTTTCGAACAGTAGTTTTACGGCCTTATGGTCTACAGGCTATGCACAAAGTATCGCCGGTTTTAATAAAATTATCGAATTGGGCGATGCACAGGGCAATCCAAATTATAAAGGAGTTGCATTGGTCTTAAGATCGTGGGTATTTTTGTTACTTACTGATGCTTATGGCGATATTCCATATACACAGGCTGGAAAAATCAAACAGTTTGTGACGCCGGTTTACGATAAACAAAAGGATGTTTATTATGGTATTCTTAACGATTTAAAGACAGCCCAGGCCGCTTTAGATCCAGCTTCAGGAAAGGCTGTAGGTGGAGATGTGATTTATAGTGGCAATATTGCTTTATGGAAAAAGTTTGCCAATTCTTTACGCCTTCGCATCGCTTTACGCATTGCGGATAAAGAGCCGGCCAAAGCCAAACAGGTAATTGATGAAGTACAGGCTGAAGGTGGCACTTATATTAACAGCAAATCGGAGAATGCAACACTGCTCTACAGTGATTCGCCACAGCAAAATCCAGTGGCTGCATCATTCGAAACCCGGAATGATTACCGGATCAGTAAAACCATCGTAGATAAGCTTTTTGCATTAAATGATCCCAGGTTACCCGTTTATGCAAGCAAAACTGATAATGCCACACCTCAAACCTATGTAGGTATCCCGAATGGCTCAACAAATTCAGAAGCCAGTGCAATAGGTTTAGCAAATTCTTCAAGACCAGGAACTTATTTTTTAGCACCAAAAGCACCTGCTGTGATTTTTAGTTATGCCGAATTGCTTTTTGATAGGGCCGAAGCTGCTGCAAGAGGTTTTACTACAGAAAATGCAGCTGACCTGTATAAACAAGCCATCAGGGCATCCTTTGATCAATACAGTATAGGTGGAAGTGCGGTTGATGATTACCTAAATCAGGTTTCGGTACAATATGATACTGGTAATTATAAAAAATCAATCGGTGAGCAAAAGTGGATCGCTTTGTTTGGTCAGGGTTTAGAAGCCTGGGCAGAAAGAAGAAGGTTAGATTATCCGCAGTTAACCGCTTCAGTAAATACCGTGCTGAACGGACAAATTCCGGTACGTTTCATATATCCTGGTACGGAGCAATCATTAAACGGCCAGAATTATAAAAATGCGGTAAGCAGTCAGGGTGCCGATTTATTAACCACCAAACTTTGGTTTGATGCTTTTTAACCTTAGCATTTGATACCAACAAAAACGTCCCGATTTTACATCGGGACGTTTTTGCTTTTAAATACTTAAAGAAAGAGGTACCGCTGTTGTGGAGCTTCCTTATTTCTTCCAGGTATTCATCTGGTTAAATCTTCGGCAGCATGGCTTGCCCTGGTTTTCAGGTCTTCCGTGTATCCTTTTGCTTTATCTACCCATTCCAGAGCTTTATCTAATAGTTCATCTACTATCGATTGTCCGGTGATCGGATCTTTCTTGGTAATATATTTTACGCCAGCATAAACTGCGGCGCCAATAATTGCTGTTTTTAAAATTCCCATGTTCTTTTCTTTTTATTAGTTAAACATTTTGAGATCGTTAAAAGTTTTAGACGATTTCTAATCGAGGTTGTTACAGGATTTTACATGCTTGTTGTTCATCGGGATACTTTTATTTCTGCAGGTTAAAAAAAGGAATTAGGGTAATTTTTTTAAGCCTGATAAGATGTTTTTTAAGCTAATTATTGCAGGGCTTACAGTGCCTTGTAACGATGTTTTTTTTTGATTCTTATCGGTAAATAGCTAGGGCTACGATAAAAATTTTACAGATTATCACTATTAAATTTATATATTTCGAGCAAAATTACCTTAAACTAAATCGATTATAAACTAAATGGAGTTGCATGAATAAGGAAAAGCTGTTCAATGAAATCAAGGATTTGAGCATCATAAATTCTTTATCGAAACACGAACAACTTGTACAGGGAATCATCAATGGCCTAAACCATAAACTGATTGCCAAGGGAGATATTCTGCCTTCGGTTAACGAAATGATGAGGGAAACAGGTTTTGCCAAAGAAACAATTGGCAAGGCATATAAAGAACTGATCAGCAGGGGGATTTTAGAATCGAAAAACAGAAGAGGGTATTTTGTGGCGACCGATGATACTGAACAACACCTTAAAGTTTGTTTATTAATTTATGCATTCGATACTTTTCAGGAAACTTTTTACCAGAACTTCCGCGACCATTTAGGCGAAAATATTCAGGTTGATGTGTACTTCCATCACAATAATTTAAGTGTTTTCGAATCGATCATCAACAGCAATAAAGGCCAGTATGGTTTATATGTTATTGCACCGATAGAAAGTAACGAAGCCAAAGAAATATTAGAACAGTTACCAAAAGAAAAACTACTCATTGTAGACCGGTATGTAGCCTTAAAAGGCGAATATTCGTACATTGTTCAGGAGTTTGAGAAAGCTTCATACAATGCTTTTCTGGAATTGGCACCCCGGATAAAAGAATTTTCAGAGTTTGTTTTCTTTTTTAAACCATCATCTGCTGAGCCTAACGAAGTGCTGGTTTCCTTTAAACGTTTCGTAAAAGCGTTTAAGATTAATGGCGTAATTAAAAACAGTTATGAATCTGGCAGTATTGCGCCTGGCAAAGTATATTTTACCATCCACAACCTCGAGCTTTGGGAAATGTTAAAAGATGCCAAGGTAAAAGGTTTAAAGGTGGGCAAAGATTTAGGTATTCTTTCGCATAATGATGATAACGTTAAAGAGATCATATTTGACGGAATCACCACATTTTCAATCGATTTTGCGCATATGGGCCGTTTGGCTGCAGAATTTGTACTCAGCTTAAAACCCATCAAACACATCATGGAAAATAAACTGATCAGAAGGAATTCTCTTTAGTGCAAACTTCATTATTTTCAAATTCAGCTCGTTCATGCTTCTTGCTGGTGTAATTTCTTATTCAAAACTTAAGAAGCGGCATAAATTTACATCAAAAGCTATTCTTTTATTTGAAAACGACCGCGCTGTAATTCCTGGCCAATACAGTCCTGCCATCCAATTAGCTCCGATAGAAGAAATCGGAGGCTACCGTTTCTGCCAGGTTTATAACCGGATGGCTTGTTCCCGGTATGTTGCTAAAAGCACACAAGCTTTGTTGATAAACCAGATGACAGTGTCCCGACATTAGTTTTATCGTGTGGACACATCTTTTTTTAAGAATAGTTTAGGCATAATGCAAACCAACTTTAATAAAAGCACGGATTTTAACTAAGGACGCCGTCAATCCCAAGAGCGGAAAAAATCAAAAAAACAGGTGCTGTCTAGGGCAACTGGCACTAACAAACCTGAAACGCAGTGGTTTTGTGTTCATAACGATGATTTAATTTAAAAAAAATATTGAACACAAACCCCGAAGGGCTCAATCAGACCAAAGAAAATAAAAACAATTCCTGATTAAACGAAGTGCCGCTGTTTTTTTGATGTGCATGGGATTGAGCAAAAAGCTCATTGCCGGATTGACAAAGCGTTTTGGGTACTTTGGCGCTCCAAAGTACCATGCCATCGCGGCATAGAGCGGAAAAATAAATAAATATTTGTGCCGACACTTGATAGTTTTTTAGAATCAGGGACTCTCAATAGCAGGAATGATGCTGATCCCGAAGCTTCAGGACAGCATGACGATCGATTTAGGCAATGACGCTAAAAACAAATGTAAATTAACAGAGATGTCATGCTTTTACGCCTTTTTTTAAGGCCTTCGATTCATTCCTTTAATCCTGCTCATTATTCTTAAACGATTTATCTCTAGAAAGTTGGAATATTAAATTTTTTGTTTATAATTGTATTCGAAAATAGTAGGATAGGATAGGATAGGATAAAATGATTATTTACTTGCGTTCCAGCGCTTAGTTTCCCTTTATAAAATGTGAAACAAGTAAATGAGCTGATTTACCCTAATCCCGATTACATTTTCATTAACCAAATAACCAAAACGATATGAGAAATTTTACAAATTACTTTAATGGAAAGCAATTTCCGTCTTTTATGATCGCTACATGGCGACCAGCAGATTTACAACATCTTAAAGGGCATTAACCTGCCGTCTATCTACATCTATCTTAAATAGTTTTAATTCACTCATTAAAAGCTAATTAGCAAATGAAGCAATTATTTTTGTTTTGTGGGCACTTATCGGTGTCCAACAGGTTAAGAAATGCAATGATATTGACGGGTTCGGTTCTTGTATTTTTCCTGATTTTTATGCCTGCTGAAGGTTTTTCTCAAACGGGAAAGAAAACCATTACGGGTAAGGTTACAGATACACTTGGGGTAGGGCTGCCCGGGGTAACGGTAGCTGTTGTTAATAAGGTTAATGTGGGTACACAGACCGATAATAACGGAAAGTTTGTACTTGATGTAACACCTGGAGAAATACTTCGGTTTTCTTATGTGGGATACAGGGAGCAAAGGGCCACAGTTGGTGCAGCGAATGTGCTGAACATTAAATTAACTGAAGAAAATATGTTATCTGAAGAGGTCGTAATTACCGCCTTAGGACAGAAACAACGTAAAGAAGCTTTGGTTGGTTCGGTAACAACGGTAAAAGTTGGCAACCTTAAAATACCATCAAGTAACCTGACCAATGCGCTTTCAGGCCAGATAGCAGGTGTAATCGGGTACCAGCGTAGCGGACAGCCCGGGCAGGATAACTCGCAGTTTTTTATTCGTGGGGTAACTACTTTTGGTTATAAACAAGATCCGCTTATTTTAATTGATAACGTAGAGCTGAGTGCTTCAGATTTAGCACGCTTACAAGTTGACGATATTGAAAGCTTTTCTATCTTGAAAGATGCAAGTGCTACGGCATTGTATGGTGCAAGGGGTGCAAATGGTGTTATTTTAGTGAGCACCAAATCGGGTAAAGAAGGCAAAGCCAAAATAAGCTTCCGGTTAGAAAATTCTGCTTCTCAATCGGTAAAGAGCCTGCAGCTTGCTGATCCGATTACTTACATGAAACTTTTTAACGAAGCATCAATTGGCAGAGGCATGGACCCCATGTTTACACCTAACCAGATTATTAATACACAGGCTACAATAAATAAAAGTCCTGGTTATAACGAATACGTTTATCCAGCCGTAGATTGGTTAGACATGTTATTTAAAAAACGGACCAGTACACAACGGGCCAATATTGGCATTAGTGGCGGTGGTGGCGTGGCCCGTTATTATATTGCAGGTTCTTACAATTTAGATAATGGTATACTTAAAGAGGATGAGCGGAATAACAACGATAATAATGTAAAATTCCGCAATTACCAATTACGCTCTAATATTAATATCGATTTAAGTAAAACCACCGAAATGGTAGTCCGCCTGTCGGGTAATTTTAGCGAATATAATGGACCTCTGGCAACAGATGGGGGTTTTTCGACCGATTTATATAATATCGCTGTACATACCAGTCCGGTTTCTTTTCCGGCATTTTATCCGGCCGATGCCGCCAACCAAAATGCGCAACATATTCTTTTTGGAAATAGAGGTGGAGCAGGTGTAAACAGTATTTTGGATAACAACCCTTACGCTGCGATGTTACGCGGACATAAAAACTCTTCTGAATCGCGCATGTCGGCACAGTTTGAAGTCAATCAGAAGTTAGATTTCTTTACCGAAGGCCTTTCCTTTAAATCTATTTTTAGTACCAACAGGTATTCGTATTTCGATTCGCAAAGGGCATACTCTCCATTTTATTATAATATTGGTTCTTACGATAAGCAAAGTAATACCTATGTTTTAAACTGGCTTAATTCATCGGTAACGGGCGGTGCGCCAAACATTGCACAAGAATACCTGTCTTATAATCCAGGTAATACCAATATCAATACTTTTTTATATGCACAGGCATCATTAAATTATGATAAATCTTTCGGTAATCATAATGTTAGTGGAACCTTAATTGGTACGGCACAACAAACCGTTTACAGTAACGCCAGTTCCCTGCAGAATTCGCTTCCTTACCGGAATTTGGGTTTAGCCGGACGCTTAACCTATTCTTATAAAAGCCGGTATTTTTTAGAATCTAATTTTGGTTATAATGGGTCTGAACGGTTTTCAGAAGACCATCGTTTTGGTTTCTTTCCAACTATTGGTGCCGGATGGGTGCTCTCTAACGAGAAATTTTGGACCGGTGGAATTGCCAACGTGGTTAACCGCTTAAAATTAAGAGGTAGTTATGGTATTGTGGGTAACGATGCCATTGGTGCACAACGTTTCTTCTATATCTCAGAAGTAAATTTAAATGGCGGCGGAAATTATGCCCAATTTGGGTTTAATGGCGCTTCTAACCGCAGTGGGGTATTCATCAATAATTACGAAAATAAAGATGTTACCTGGGAAACATCACAACAAACCAATTTGGCCTTAGAAGCTACGCTTTTCAAAAACTTGAATTTAATTGCTGAAGTATATAATAATTATCGCTATGATATCTATATGGCTCGTGCCAACCTGCCTAGCACTTTGGGTTTAGAAGCCAGTGTAGGTGCCAATGTGGGTGAGGCCAGATCGAGAGGGATCGATTTATCGTTAGATTATAAGTTTAATGTGAATGCATTTTCTTTCGCCGTACGCTCTAATTTAACTTTCGCCAAAAACAAATACATTAATTATGAAGAACCGCAATGGGCAGAGTCTTACCGTTATACCACCGGACAGCCCATTAGCAGAAATTTTGGTTATATAGCCGAACGCCTGTTTGTTGATGATAAAGAAGTACAAAACTCGCCAACACAGATTTTCTCTGCAAATGGTAAAGCACCACGAGCGGGTGATATTAAGTACCGCGATTTAAATAACGATGGTAGAATTGATGATGCTGATAAAGCTTATATCGGTTTCCCTCAATCTCCTGAAGTGGTATATGGCTTTGGTTTCAGTTCATCATACAAAGGTTTCGATCTTTCTGCCTTTTTTACCGGACAGGATAGGATGACTTTCTTTATCGATCCAACCCGGGTAAGTCCTTTTGTGCCGAGCAATCAGCAATATATTCTAGGTAATACTCAATTATTGAAAGATTTTGCAGAGAATCACTGGTCGCCGGAAAACCAGAATTTATATGCGCTTTATCCAAGGCTTGCTGTTAATGCTGCCGATTTAGAAAATAATGCACAAACGAGCACCTGGTGGATGAGAAATGGCCGCTTAATGCGCTTGAAATCTGTAGAATTTGGATATACCCTGCCTCAGCGCATTTCTACTAAAATAAAGCTGAATTCCTGCCGGATTTATTTCAACGGGCTAAACCTGCTTACCTGGAGTCCTTTTAAAATGTGGGATCCGGAGCAAGGTGGAAACGGTTTTGCCTATCCAATACAAAAGGTATTCAATGTTGGTCTTAACGTAACCTTATAATGAAAACGATAAAAAAATATTTCACATACAGTTGCATTGTTTTAGTGCTTTGCAGCATGGTATCCTGTAAAAAGTACCTGGATGTAACACCTGATGATATTGGTACGCTTGATTATGCCTTCAGAAACAGAAATGAAGCCGAAAACTACCTGTATTCGTGTTATGCCTATCTGCAACGGATGAACGATGTGGCTTCAAATCCAAGTTTTACCACTTCATCAGAACTGATTTACTCGAATACACTTGATAATTTTCAAGGTTTTAACCGAACAGGCTTTAATTTATTGAGAGGAACACAAACGGCTGCAAAACCAGGACTAAACACCTGGGATGGAGAAGAAGGAAGTTACAGCCTCTGGCGCTCCATCAGGATCTGTAACATTATGCTCGAGAATATCGATAAGCCTATTGATTTAGGTGCTACCGAAAAGAAACGCTGGACAGCAGAAACTAAATTTTTAAAGGCCTACTATCATTATGTGTTATTTAAAATGTATGGTCCAATACCACTAATTAAAAACAATTTAGCCATAAACAGTACCACTGACGAGGTAAGGATTAAAAGAGCTCCGGTAAATGAAACGGTAGATTATATCATTTCACTATTAGATGAGGCTATTCCTGATCTACCTGCAGTGATTACAAGTCAGGCAACTGAGTTGGGCAGGGTAACCAGTGTAATTGCACTTTCGGTAAAGGCTGATGTATTAACTACAGCGGCAAGTCCGCTTTTTAACGGCAATCCTGATTATGTGAGTTTTAAAGATAAAGATGGTGTTAGCCTTTTCCCTGCAGCTTATGATGCGCAGAAATGGAAGAAAGCGGCTGATGCGGCGAAAGTTGCCATTACCGCTGCCGAAGCACAAGGAATTAAATTGTATACCTTCAATTCGCCATCAACAGTGGGCAAATTATCCGATTCGTTAAAAAGAGAATTAGATGTACAGAATGCTGTAGCAGAAAGGTGGGAGTTGAATCCGGAAATCATTTGGGCATCAAACCCGGAATTTAATTATCAAGGATTTGCAACGCCTAGGCTCACGGCAAAATCTGCGGTCAATAATTTTTCCAATCCTTCTACTTTTTCGGCTCCAATAAGTACCCAAGAACTTTTTTATACAGTTAACGGGGTGCCGATTACGGAAGATAAAACCTGGGATTATGCCGGCAGGAATACCATTAAAGCTGGCGACAATGCCAGCAGATATTACATTCAGCAGGGTTACGAAACGATAAAAGGCCATTTCGCCCGCGAAACCCGTTTTTACGCAGATATTGCTTTTGACGGAGGTATCTGGTTTGGAAATGGAAGAAATAATCAGGACGACCCGGCTAATCCTTTGTATTATGTATCAGCAAGAGGTAGCGGATTTGCGGCACCAAGTGATAACATCAGGTTAAATATTACGGGTTATTGGCCTAAAAAACTGGTTAGTTATGCATCTGTTTATGATGATGGTTTTCAACCTTCAGCCTTCCGTTTGCCTTTGATCAGATTGGCTGGATTATATTTACTATATGCAGAAGCATTAAACGAGGTGAATGGGCCTACCGCAGAAGTGTTTACTTATGTGGATAAAGTGAGGCAAAGAGCTGGTTTACAAGGTGTACAAGCCTCGTGGACAAACTTTTCCAAAAATCCGAATAAATTTAATACCAAAGAAGGGTTGCGACAGATTATCCACCAGGAAAGAAGAATTGAGCTTTGTTTTGAAGGTCAGAGCGGCTGGGATTTAAGAAGATGGAAAGAACTTCAGGCGGTTTTAAATAATCCGATCCAAGGCTGGAGTATAAACAATGCAGAAGCGGTGAATTACTATCGTCCAACTACACAGTTTATCCCGGTATTTGGTTTAAAAGATTATTTATGGCCAATAAAAAGCTACGATCTGGTGGTAAATCCAAACTTAGTTCAAAATCCTTATTGGTAGTTTAAAATATTTAAAGAAATGAAACCATGATGTCTGGCGTAAAGAATAATTTTTTATTCACCTGCATCATCGCTTCATCACCATTGAAAATAAATTCAAAATGATGAAAAATATTAAAAATAGTATTTACCTAATCTTTATCGTTTCTGTTTTGGTGAGCATAGCTGCCTGCAAAAAAATGGAAACCTATAACGATCCGGCTTCTTCAGATATGACCAAGCCTGGGGTGGTAACCAATATTAAAGTTGATAATTTTAATGGCGGCGCATACATTACCTATTCTTTGCCGAACTCGAAAAACCTTTTGTATGTGCTGGCGCAGTACAAAATAAACGGTGTAACGACAAGAGAAACGAAATCGAGTTATTATTCTGATTCTATTATGGTAGATGGCTTTGCGAAAAAACAGGGTTATGATGTTACGTTGTATGCGGTAAGCAGGGCAGAGGTTAAGTCAGATCCCGTTATCGTAAAGGTAAATCCCGATACGCCACCATACCTGCTTTTAAAGCCAACGATTAATGCCGAGGCTGATTTTGGAGGCATAAAAATTACGGGAACTAATCCCTTAAAAAACAATTTGGGTATAATTCTTTTAAATGTTGCCGATAACAATACTTCGGATGTAATTGATCAGCATTATGGCAAAACCGAAATTTTCGATTATTCGGTTAGGGGTTATGCACCGGTTGCGAAGAAGATTGGGTATTACGTAACGGATAATTTTGGAAATATTTCTGATACCACCTATAAAACAGTTACCCCATTTTTTGAAACCTTGTTGGATAGAGGGAAATTTTTTCAATACAGGCTGCCATCTGATGGCGTAATTGCCTATGGCTGGGATCTTCCTTATTTGTGGGATGGCAAAACAGACGGTAACTCGAACGGATGGCACACGGCGCCGGGTGGGGCAATGCCTGCAATAGCAACATTTGGTTTAGGTATCAGCGCAAAATTAAGCCGCTTTATTTTATGGGAAAGACCAGATGGCGGCGACAAATTTGCTTATGGACATGGAAATCCAAAAGTATTCTCCATTTGGGGCTCTGATGTAGCTGTTCCACGCGATGCACAGCTGCCTTTGTCTGCACCGGTTGGTACGGTTATAGGCGATTGGATAAACATGGGGAATTATAATTATCCAAATCCACCTTCTGGCCAGGCACCCGTAGCACACACTACTGCAGATAACGATTTTGTAAAGGCTGGTGTAAGTTTCAACTTTCCGCTAACAAACCCTAAAGTTCGCTATATCCGTTTATCGGTAAGCACCACATGGTCTAACGGTACTTTTGCACATGCCATGGAAATGGCCTTTTACGGCGACCCAAGATAATTAATATAAGAAGATAAATTTTCGAACATGAAAAGTATATATAAAATTAGCGGTTTGCTATTGCTGTTGGTTACAGTGATACTTAGCTGTACCAAAGATGATCTTGCTTTTAAAGATTTTTTAAAAGACGGTGAAATTATTTACCCCGGCCGTGTGGCCAACATTGTAACCAAACCTGGTAATTTAAGAACTGCTTTATGGTGGAATCCGAGCCCCGATCCAAGTGTAAGTAAATATGTGGTTTATTGGAATAACAACGCCGATTCAGTTGTCGTTACGGCGAGCAGTCATAATCCAACGGATACAATAAAGGTGATTATTCCGAATTTGAGCGAATATACCTACACGTTTACCATCTATTCGTACGATGCCCAGGGGCATAAATCTATCCCGATAGAGGCTAGAAATGTACGGGTTTTTGGCCCTCTATATCAATCTGGATTATTGAACAGGCCATACAATGCCACCACACCATATGTGATAAACAGCAATGGTTCTGTTCAGCTAAATTTTAAAACACCTGATACCATCAACGTCAATACGATAATCAGATATACCAATACAGCAGGTACAAGTGTAGATAAAACGCTTTTACCCGCCGATACCGCTATTACACTTACTGATTATAAAGCCGGAACCGATATTACCTATAAATCATCTTATATTCCGGGTAAAGGATCGCTGGATGTATTTTCGGTAAGCGATTTTTCTACTTTCCCCAAGATTTTTACTTATGTACTTTGCGATCGTTCACTTTTTGCCGAGGTACGTTTGCCAGGGGATGCACCAACCTACGAATCGGGTACCAGCATCAGTAAACTTTGGGATGGAAGCGTTGGACCACAGGGTTATCCGAACATTTTTCACAGTGCCGGCAATAGTGGTATGCCACATGTAATAACTTTCGATTTAGGTAAAGTATATAGCAATTTATCGCGTATAGAAGAAACCGGAAGGGATTGCTGTAATAATCCGGATCGTTTTGAGGTTTGGGGAACAGCTGATTTAACCAATGCCACAACTACCTTATCAGCAAGCAATAATGGCTGGCCAGCTGAAGCCACCAGTAAGGGCTGGACACTTTTAAAAGATGTGACCAGAAGTGATGATGGCAAAAATGCAATAACCGCCGAACTGGACAACGCAGGAAAACCAATTCGTTATATTCGCATCAGGATTAAACATGTAACCACTGGTGATGGAAATTATAGCAATATGAGCGAAATCAGGTTCTGGAATAAAGAGTAATTTTTTGATATAATTGATTTGATTAATAATTTAATTCCGTCATCTCGACTGGAGCGCAGTGGAATGGAGAGATCTATCTAGAAAGATTTCTCGACTTCGTTGCACTCCGTTCGAAATGACGATCCCGACGGCCGGATCAAATTCATATCGTACAACAACACACAAATGAAAAATGTATAAAAAGCAACTTATTTTTATTACACTATGCTCGTTTTTTATCGGTAAAAATGCCGCTGCCCAACAGCAACCTTTAACATTATGGTACGATAAACCGGCCAAAATCTGGGAAGAAACCCTTCCTTTAGGTAATGGTAAACTCGGCATGACACCAGATGGCGGAATTACCAGGGAGCATATTGTATTGAACGATATTACCTTGTGGAGCGGCGGAAAACAAGATGCCAACAATTACGAAGCCTACAAAAGTTTGCCCAAAATCAGGCAGCTGATATTGGAAGGAAAAAATGATGAGGCCCAGGAATTGGTTAACCGCGATTTTGTTTGCAAAGGGCAGGGATCGGGTGGCGCAAACTGGGGTAAATACCAAACCCTTGGAAACCTTCAGCTCGATTTTGATTACCCAGGCGTAAAAAATGTAAGTCCACAGACCTATAAAAGATCTTTATCCTTAGATAAAGCCGTTGCAGTGTCCGAATTTACGCTCGATGGCGTAAAATACAAAAGAGAATATTTCTGCAGTTTTGATGATGATGTTAACGTAATCAGGATCACGGCAGATCAGCCTAAAAAACTGAACTGCAATATTTCCATTAGCAGGTCTGAAAAAGCAACATTAGCCAGCGAAGGTAATGAACTGCTGATGTTTGGTCAACTCGATAACGGCACTGATGGTAAGGGGATGAAATACCTGAGCCGCGTAAGCACTCAATTGAAAGATGGTACAGTAACAAATGAAGGCAATATCATCAAAGTAAAAAATGCAACTGAGCTGATTATTTACGTTGCGGCAGAAACCGATTTTAAACATGCCGATTTTGAAACGAGGGTAAAACAAGTTTTACAAAACGCTAAAAAGAAGGCCTACAGCTTGGAACTGGCCGACCATACCTCAAAATTTGGTAAACTTTTCAACAGGTTAAAAATCAATTTAGGAGAGGGCGCAGCCGCCAAACTGCCAACAGATGTAAGGTTAGAGCGCTTCTATAAAGATTACAAAAATGATGTTTCATTAAGCGCTTTGTTCTTCCAGTTTGGTCGCTATTTAAGCATCAGCAGTACAAGGGTAGGGCTTTTGCCACCAAACCTTCAGGGCTTATGGGCAAACCAGATTAATACCCCATGGAATGGCGATTACCACTTAGATGTAAACGTACAGATGAATCATTGGGCTATTGAGCCCGCCAACCTTTCGGAGTTAAACCTTCCACTGGCTGAATTGGTAAGAAATTTAACCGGTCCTGGTGCAAAAACCGCAAAAGCCTATTACAATGCCGATGGATGGATTGCCCACGTAATTACGAATGTATGGGGATTTACAGAGCCTGGCGAAAGTGCTTCTTGGGGCGCTTCAAATGCAGGTTCGGGCTGGTTATGCAGCAATTTATGGGATCATTTTGCCTATAGCCGCGATTTAAAATACCTGAAAAGCATTTACCCGATTTTGAAAGGATCAGCAGCATTTTATCAAAGCGCCTTAGTGAAAGATCCAAAAACGGGTTGGTTGGTTACTTCACCCTCGGTATCGCCAGAGAATACCTTCTACCTTCCGAACGGAAAAACTGCGAGTATTTCGATGGGACCAACGATCGATAACCAGATTGTGAGAGAACTTTTTAACCACGTAATTACAGCCGCTAAACTGCTTAAAACTGATGCAGCCTTTAGTGCATCATTACAGGAAAAATTAAAATCTATTCCACCAATAGGTGTAATCAGTAAAGACGGACGCATACAGGAATGGCTGGAAGATTATAAAGAAACCGATCCTCAGCACCGTCATATCTCACATTTATACGGGGTTTATCCTGCCGGATTAATTACCCCAACGGCTACGCCCGCACTTGCGGAGGCGGCAAAGAAAACGCTTGAAGTAAGGGGAGATGACGGGCCAAGTTGGTCAATTGCTTATAAACAGTTATTTTGGGCAAGACTACAGGATGGAAACCGGGCTTTTAAACTGTTTAGAGAGATTTTAAAACCTACATTACGAACAGATATTAATTACGGCGCTGGCGGAGGTGTTTATCCAAATATGTTATCGGCCGGGCCGCCATTTCAGATTGATGGTAATTTTGGTGCATCGGCAGCTATTGCAGAAATGCTGATCCAAAGCCATGATGGTTTTATCGAACTGTTACCTGCTATTCCCGATGCCTGGAAAGGTTTTGGTGAAATTAAAGGATTAAAAGCCAGAGGTAATTTTACGGTTGATATAAATTGGAAAGATGGTAAAATTACCCATTACAGCATCGCTTCGGCCACCCCACAAAAGGTAAAGCTAAAAATGAATGGAAAATTAACCGAGATAATGTCGACCAAAATTAAATAAACACATGGTTTTTAAATTTTTATTCAGGCATAAGTTATTCTTGATTTTATTCATCCTGTTGTTTTCAATGCGGTCTGCATCTGCCATTGTAATCAATTATGGTAAAGCTGGAAAAATAGACTACAACCTTAAAACCGGCACTTTCCAGGTTTTAAATGGCACTACGCAACTCTTATCAAATGGTTTTTCTCAGGCAGGATATCAGAAAAAGATGCTCAGTTCAACAGATTACCGGCAAATTAGCTATACCAAAACGGCTATTAAAGATGGTTTTGGAAATGGATTTAAACATGTTTTCCTGTTGAAACAAGCTGGTTTGCCTAATATGCAGCAGGTTTTTTATACCTACTCAGGTCTGGATTATTTTATGATAAGCCTTACTTTACAAGGGGTTGATTTATCCATCAACCACATGGTGCCTTTAAGCGGAAATTTAACCGACCGGGAGGTTTCAGACGTACCCACCAGTTTATTCGTGCCGTTTGATAACGATACCTTTATTTCTTACCATGCTGTTCCACTGAAGGCCAATACGAGCAATCCGAGTGCAGAGGTTACCGCTTTATACCACGATCAATCCAGAAATGGTTTTATCATCGGATCTATAGAACACAGCAACTGGAAAACAGGCATCATTACCGCCGCAGATAGCGACAAAAAAATAGCTATACAGGCCATTTGTGGTTATACTGAAGAAAACATCACCCGCGATAAAATTGAACATGGTTATTTAAAAGGCAATTCGATCAGTTCTGCCAGAGTATTTTTTGGTGCTTTTGCCGATTGGCGTTCGGGCATGGAAAACTATGCAAAGGCTAACCGCATAGCAGAACCGCCTATTGTTTTTAAATGGAAAGCCGGAACTCCTGTAGGCTGGAACAGTTGGGGGGTAATGCAAGAGAAAATAACACTCGAAAAGGCCAATCAGGTAGTCGATTTTTTTGCTGATAGCCTAAAAACCTTCAGAAGTGGTGGTGTGGCTTATATCGACCTCGATTCTTATTGGGATAACCTGCTGAAAGGAGGCTTAACAGGCGACTACTCCAAACTAAAAGCCTTTGTTGATTATGCAAAATCGAAAGGATTAAAACCCGGGATTTATTGGGCACCTTTTGTTGACTGGGGATTTGCCGGAGGGGGGAATCGTAAGGCAGAAGGCAGCAATTATACATTTGGCGAGATGTGGACCAAGGTTGGCTCAGGTTACCACGATATAGATGGAGCAAGGGCCTTAGATCCAACACATCCGGGTACACAGCAACGCATGGCTGCCGTTATCAAAAAGTTTATGGAATGTGGTTTTGAAATGATTAAAATCGACTTCTTAGGTCACGCAGCAATAGAATCCGATCATTTTTACGATCCCAACATTACCACCGGAATGCAGGCTTATAAAGTAGGCATGGAATTTTTATTAAAACAGCTGGATCATAAAATGCTGGTTTACGCAGCCATATCGCCAAGTTTAGCTTCTGCACGGTACATACACATGCGCAGAATAGCCTGCGATGCTTTTAAATCGATAAAAGATACAGAGTATACTTTAAACGGCCTGAGCAATGGCTGGTGGCAAACCTATCTTTACGATTATATCGATGCCGACCATGTGGTATTCTCTGATCAATCTGATGGGGAAAATACGGCTAGATTTCTATCCGCAATCGTTACAGGGACTTGCATCAATGGCGATGATTTTTCCAAACAAGGAAAATGGAGCAGTACCGCTCAGCGTTTATTGAACAATACCGAAATTCTTCAGGTGTTACAGGATGGAAAAGCTTTTGTTCCGGTAGAAGGGAACAGGGCTAAACTGGCCTCACCACTTTTTGTAAAACAGGTTGGAAATGTAAAATACCTGGCCATATTTAATTATAACGATAAAACAAAACCTTTTAAGTTAGATTTTTCGAGGATTGGTTTAAACAAAGATGAGGTGTACAACGCCCAAAATTTACTCACACATAAAACAGAAGATTTAAAAAACAACCAGGCTCTGAATTTAGCTGGAAAAGATGCCACTATGATTAAAATAACACTAAAAAAATAAACTTAAATCAACTACTACCTATAAACATTACCCGATTAACATTGAAAACACAAATGAACAAATCAGATCAAATTGCAGGTTACATGAAACATGGGGCATTAGCCCTTGCCGTTTCACTTTTTACCATCGGCAATATTAAAGCCCAAAGTATCATACCCGTCGAAACCGCGCATCATGCTTTGGTGCTACAGGCTAATGCCAAAAAAGATGTAAACACCATATTTTTTGGAAAAAAACTGGCTAACAAAGAAGAATATGCCCAGGTTACCGCGCAATATAAACAGACTGAAGATTATACCGGACAGCTTAATTCGGTGTATACGCCTTCAGGATCAAGAAACCTGGTCGAACCCGCCATTAGCGTTACCCATGCCGATGGTAATAACTCGCTTGATCTGAAATACGTTGATCATACGATTACTGCTATTGATGATAATGTAAGTTTAATAAAGATCAGATTAAAAGATCCCGTTTATAATTTTGAGGTAAGCCTGTTCTATAAATCTTTTTACAAACAGGATGTGATAGAACAATGGACAGAGATTAAACATAGCGAAAAGGGAACTGTGGTGCTGCATAAATATGCCTCAGCCAATCTGCACCTAAAGTCACCGCGTTTTTGGCTAAACCAGTATCATGGCGATTGGGCCAAGGAAATGCAACCCGAACAAAGTGAAATTACCCATGGCATTAAAACTTTAGATAGCAAATTGGGTACGAGGGCAAATTTATTTCAACCTTCGGTTTTTATGATTTCGTTAGATAAACCAGCGGAAGAAAATGAAGGCAGTGTTTTGTATGGAGCGATGGAATGGAGCGGTAATTTCAAGATCGATCTTGAACTGGATTACCAGGATAACCTCCGCATTATTGCCGGAATGAACAATTATGCCTCTCCCTATAGCTTAAAAGCTGGTGAAGTTTTTACAACCCCTGCTTTTTTGTATACTTTTTCTGATCAGGGAAAAGGCGATGCCAGCAGAAAATTGCAAGATTGGGCACGTAACTATAAAATATTAGATGGAAAAGGCAGCAGGTTAACCCTTTTAAACAATTGGGAGGCCACTTATTTCGATTTTAATGAGCAAAAGCTGGCCGATTTATTAAAAGATACCAAAAAACTGGGTGTCGATTTCTTTTTGCTTGATGATGGCTGGTTCGGGAATAAATATCCGCGTAACGATGATCATGCCGGGCTTGGCGATTGGCAGGAGAATAAGAAGAAATTGCCAAACGGAATAGCTTCTTTGGTAAAAGAGGCCGATAACGTTGGAACCAGATTCGGAATATGGATTGAACCTGAAATGGTTAACCCTAAAAGTGAACTTTATGAAAAACATCCTGACTGGGTGGTGAAACAGCCTAACAGACCTGAATATTATTTCAGGAACCAATTAGAACTCGACTTGAGCAATCCAAAAGTACAGGATTTTGTTTTCGGTGTGGTGGATGGTCTGTTTACTAAAAATCCGAAACTGGCTTATATTAAATGGGATTGTAATGCGGTCATCTACAATGCATACTCCGCGCACTTAAAAAATCAATCTCATTTTTACATCGATTATGTAAGGGGACTGTATCGTGTTTTGCAAAGAATTCGCGCAAAATACCCAACGGTACCCATGATGTTATGTTCTGGTGGAGGTGGTAGGGTAGATTATGCTGCCTTACAGTATTTTACAGAGTTTTGGCCGAGCGATAACACCGACCCATTAGAGCGCATATTTATGCAATGGGAGTACTCTTATTTTTATCCCGCCATCAGCAGTGCTAACCATGTAACCGATTGGGGGAAACAACCCATCAAATTCCGTACTGATGTTGCCATGATGGGCAAATTGGGTTTTGATATCGTGGTAAGCAAACTGCCTGAAAAGGAACTTCAATTCTGCCAGGAGGCCATTAAAAACTATAATGATGTAAAACAAACCATCTGGCAAGGCGAACAATACCGGTTAGCCAATCCGCGTAGCGGCAGCATTGCATCGATGTTATATGTAAATGCAGAAAAAACTGAAGCTGTTATTTTTAATTACCTGGTAAACTACCGGTATGGCGAAAACAGTAAATATCCGATTAAACTCAATGGGTTAGATGCAGCGAAAAAATACCAGATTAAAGAAATCAACCTTTATCCAGGTACAAAATCATCGATAGATGCTACCAAAACCTATACGGGTGATTTCTTAATGAAAGTGGGTTTTAACCCCAATCTTAATACCACAAGGACCAGTGTGGTGCTAAAATTAGAAGAAGTGAAGTAATATGGTATTCGTCATTTCGACTGAAGCGTAGCGAAATGGAGAAATCTAATTAATGGTTTCTCCATTTTTTTTACCACAGCGTTTAGTAGAGCAATCTTTCCAGCTAGCCATCCTTGCTAGAAAGATTGCTTCCCCGAAAGGTCGGGACAAGCTGTCCGCTGAAAAAGCCTTCTCGCAATGACGGATTATGATTTTCGGGTATGTGTCTCACACCGCACCTTCGTCAAATCACGTTCAGTCAAATATGTAAAATTTACCCGGTAGATCCTTCGACTCCGCTCAGGATGACGAATCCAGTAAATGAAAAATAAGAGTATTAATCTATTCCGGATTAAATTCCATCATCCAGCTTACATTTTCCATTTTAAACATCCTCTTCTTCACTTCCGTTCATAAAAGCACGCGGGCTTTTTCCAAACTGTTTTTTAAACTCCCTGCTAAAATATTTTGGATCGTTAAAGCCAACCTGATAAGCTACTTCATAAATGGTAAATCTATTTTGTTTAAACAGTTCCATCGCTTTCTTTAAACGTATCGATTTAACAAAGTCATTTACAGAGAGGTTGGTGAGGTTTCTGATTTTTTTATACAAAACAGGTCTGCTCATTCCAACCATCGAAGCCAGTTCAGATACCCCAAAATCTTCATCCGTAATGTGTTCGTCAATGTATTTTAACAGTTTTAACATAAAAGCTTCGTCAATAGCATTAATGGTGAGCTCTTTTGGCTGTAAATGGATGTGTTTCAGGAATTTTTGACGCATTACCTGTCTGGACATCAGTAAATTACGAACATTCAGTAAAAGCAATTCAGGGCTGAAAGGTTTGGTGATATAGGCATCAGCGCCGGTTTCCAGGCCACTCACCTGGTGGATATGTGAGGAGCGGGCAGTAAGGATAATAACCGGGATGTGGCTGGTCCGCTCATCTTCCTTCAACCTGCGGCAAAGTTCAATACCATCCATTATGGGCATCATGATATCGCAGATAATCAGGTCGGGCAGTGTTTCTACAGCCGTTTCCCAACCCATTAATCCATTTTCACTTTCTGCTACGAGGTAATGACCGCCAATGAGTGATGCGATTAATTGCCTGATTTCACTATTGTCCTCCACCACTAATATGGTTTCGGTGGAAAGATCAGTTTCTTTTTCAGGTTTTAAAATGTTTAGCTCTTTTTCGGGCTGTTGCGTGTAGATATTAGGATGGGTAGGATAATCTTTTGCCCCATCAAAAATCGCTGTTTTAAAATGCGATTTTCCTTTCTTTAACCTCACCGTAAAATTGGTGAAACCACGCTCACCATTTTCAGCAGGTGTACTTTCTACAGCAATATGTCCTTTATGTTCCTCAACTATCGCTTTAGAAAGCGCCAGACCTATTCCTGAACCAATTTGGTTGGAGTGTTGCTCATCTACCTGGAAATAATCGCTAAAAAGATTCTTTAAACTTTCTGCAGGTATACCCAGTCCGTTATCTGCAATGCTAATCGCTACTTCATTATCCATATCCACGAGCGTGACAGAAATTTTACCACCTTTATCGCAGAATTTAAATGCATTTGATAATAGGTTGAACAATACTTTTTCGAGCTGCCTTTTATCAAAAAACAGACTGATGTTTTCCTGGCCGCGTACAAATTCATATTGTATATCATTTGTCTGGGCAAGATGAGAGAAGGAAATGAAAATTTCGTTGATGAAATCGACGATATTATCTTCCGTAACGTGTAGGGTAAGGTGCCCGGTTTCAGCCTTTCTAAAATCCATTAATTCGGTAATAAGCCGCATTAACCTGTTGGCATTATTTTTTATCGGAATAATTTGCCGGTTGAGTTCCGTATCGGTTTGATATTGTTTGGAAAGATTTTCTAAGGGACCTAGAATTAGGGTAAGCGGCGTTCTGATTTCGTGGGCCACATAGGTAAAGAAATTCAGTTTCATTTTCTGAATGTCTTCTGTCCGTTTAAGCAAAGCACGAACAAAAAGATAACGTACAATTAAAAACAGTAAACCCGAAAAGCAGGCCAGATAAATTAGATAGGCCCACCAGGTAGCCCAGAAGGGTGGAAGCACAGTGATTTTAAGGCTCGCAGGTTTGTTGCCCGGATTTCCATCGTTATTATTTCCGGTTACGATAAAGGTATAATTGCCGGCCGGAAGATCGCTATACGTGACACTTGGTACATCGGTTTTTACCCAATCTTTACTATGGCCTTTCAGGATATAACGGTAACTGTTTTTTTCTGGTTTAATGTAGTTTAATAAGGCGAAATCGAGGCTAAAATTATTGTTGTCGTGTTTAAACGTTATCTGTTTGATGCTTTTGATATCTTCATTCAACAGCCCGTCGGGAGCATTTACCGCCACTGGTTTATCGAACAGTTTGAGTTCGGTAAACGTGATTGGCGCAACATTCCGATTGCTATTTATATCAATCTGGCTGGGATAAAAGGCGGTTAAACCATCGTAACCACCGAAAAACAATTCACCACGACTATCTTTTAAAAACGAACGGATATTAAAATCATTACCGGCAAGCCCGTCGCTTTTGGTATAATTAATAAATCTCCCTGTTTTGGTAATCAATTTAGAAAGTCCCTTATCAGTACTAATCCACAGGTTGTTTTCTTCATCTTCAATGATGCCCAAAACATTACTGTTTGGCAGGCCATCTTTTTCGTTGTAATTCTTGAATTTTCTACTTTTATTATCGAAAATACTTAAACCTCCAAATGAAGTTCCAACGCAAATATTTCCATTCTGTATTTGAACAATACAATTAATGTGATCGGAATTTAAACTTCCTGGTTTGGTTTTATTCTTATAATAGGCTGTAATCCTTTTAGTGGCTGGGTGATAAGCATATAATCCGGCCATCGTTCCGATCCATAGATTTTTGGCCTTATCTTCAAATATAACCTGAATATATTTGTTTCTCAGGTTCTGCTCTAAAGGACTTTTAACCGTTGTAGCGGCGTAAAGGCCATTTGTTTTTTTTAGTGTCGATAATCCATCCCTTGAGCCTACCCAAACCGTACCATCGCTATCTTCAGTTATTGCAATGACTTCTGAACCCCCGGGGTTGTTTTTTTTATTTTTAACATTGATTATTTTCTTGAAATTATGACCTGCGGCATTAAACAGGTATAAACCACCGCGGTGTGTACCCACCAGTAGCTGCCCGGTTTTATCGAGGCACAAGGTTTTAATTAAGTTGGAGTTGAGGCCGTTGTTGCTGTTTGGCTCTAATTTATAATAGGTAAAGGTATGGTTGCTTCTGTTTACGTAATTTAAACCACCACCTTCGGTACCAATCCACAGGTTATGGTTTTGATCCTCGACCATAGCACTCACAATATCGCTGCTCAAACCTTGCCGTGTCTTCGAATTTCTAAAAACGGTAAAGGGTGTTGCAGAGGGGTAAACCACATTTGCACCTTTGTAATAAGTCCCCAAATAAACTGAGCCGTTAAGATCCTGGAAAATACTATGGATAGAATTTTGGCTCAATCCGTCTGGTTGCTCCGGATCGTAACGGTAATTGCTAAATTTCCGGGTATTTGGATCGAGGATACTCAACCCTTCCTGTGTGCCAATCCAAATGTTGCCTACTTTATCGCGGGTGAGTTTCCTGATATCGTTATTAATGATCGAATTTGGATCCGTAGCACTGGTCTGATAGCGTTTAAAGGTTTTGTGTTCGTAATCGAATAGGTTTAAGCCGTTGTAGGTGCCTAACCAAAGCCGCTTTTGTTTATCGATTACGATACTTTTTACGGCATTAGAACTGATGCTGTTCTTATTGTTGGGATTATGCCTGAAAATCTCAAAGTGGTATTTACCCTTAACCTGATAAATACGTACCAAACCATTATAAGTACCTACCCAAAGGTTTTGTTTTTCGTCTTTAAAAATTGAGAAAATACAGTTGAGTGCAGATTTATAATTGGGTTTATCGAAAAGAAATTTCTTGAAAATCTGCTTTTCGGTATCGATAACCAGGTTGAGGCCGTTATATGTGCCTACCCAGATGTTTTTTTGAGGATCTTCATATATACATTCTACCGAATCGCAGCTAAAAGAATTTGCAGAGCTCCGTTTATTGATGCGATAAAAATGATCGTTTTTATCATTGTAAATATTCAGTCCGTTTTCTGTACCTACCCACAATCTTCCTTTGCTATCACTCAATAGCGTGTTAATTACATTATCTGAAAGGCTGTTGAGGTTATCGGAGCTATTGTTGTAAATTTTAAAACGGTAGCCATCATAGCGGTTTAACCCATGTCTGGTACCCATCCAGATAAACTGGTTTTTGTCTTGCGTTATGGCCATCACCGAATTTTGCGACAAACCATTTTCCATCCTGAGGTGGTTAAAAACAAGATGCTTCTGGGCACACAAAGTGGTGCAAATAAAAAGCATTGGGAAAAACCATAAAGCGATTAAACGCAGTTTCATAAAATTAAGCTAGTTTTTTGGCCATCTTATCGCTATGGAAGAAAAGCCTTTGATGTATTTCCTTTAAATATAGTGCGAACTTATTAAAATATTAAAGGATTACGGTTTTTCTACCCTTTCATTTACAATTTTCGACCTTTTTTAGGGAATAATGCGCCAGTTTTGGTTTAACGAAATTGAGCTAACTATTCCACAATAACCAGTGGCACAGAAACTATCGATTAAATAAACTGACCAAACCAGAGGATATGAAGAAAAGCTAACCACACCAACTCAAGTACAGTCTATTCACGACTTTAAATTGAATAATTCAAATCAGCTAATCAAAAGATAACCAAACCATGAAACTTATCCCTAACCAATGGGGCAATATGCCGTTTTGCATATACCCGCTTTTCCATTTGCTAGTCGCAGAAAACGAATCAAAATTTCTAATACCTATGCTTAAGGCATAAATACAATCCATTATCAATAGAATAAATGTGAGTACATGCTCACCATTAATGCAGTATGCAGTAATCATGCTGGCTATCAGTATGCGGAATGATTAAAATTTTCGCGCAGCATGGAGAGTCGTTGCCTTCTGCATAATAAAATTATAAACAAAATAAATTATTTTAAATGAGCGGAACTTATACTTCGATTATAAAGCGGATGACGCTGTTTGGGGTGCTGTTATTCTTGGCAAACAGTGTTGATGTTTTGGCATTCCCAAACCTTACCAATTCAAGCAAGAAATTTCAGGTGCCCTCGCCGGCCAAAAAAAATAGTAAACAAATTCCCAACGATTCATTATCGAATTTGAGAGATTCTCTGAGAAACAAACTCAGGAATTCTGTAGCCTTAACTTTGCCAGACCACGATGTTCCGGTTTTATTTGGAACGCAGAAAAATGTAAAAAGAATTCAATCTTCGGCTACTGTAAGTGGAGAAGAGCTAAAGAGTTTTCCTACGCCACAGGTTGGTTTAATGTTGTATGGGAAACTGCCAGGTTTGTACGTGGTTCAAAATAATTTTCAGTTGGGTTCTGACGAACCTGCTATATCGCTAAGGGGAAGAACGCCATTGGTTGTAATTGATGGTGTACCACGTTCGTATCTCAGTATCGATCCTGAGCAAATAGAAAGCATTTCAGTCATAAAAGATGCACTGGGAACTGCGCTATATGGCATGAAAGCCGCTGACGGAATGTTACTGATCACGACCAAACGCGGTGCAAATATGCCTAAGCAGATTACCTTCACCAGTCAGTACGGTATTCAGCAGCAAATTGAACGGCCTAAATTTCTGGATGCATTTAATTATGCCACCTTATTTAATGAGGCGCTGGCAAACGACGGGCGTCAAGCCATTTATACAGCAGCCGATTTAGATAAGTATAAAAATGGTACAAATCCTTTTACGCACCCCAATGTAAACTGGACTGATGAAATTTTAAAAGCTACCGCCCCTGTAAGCAGACAGAACCTCAACTTAAGAGGTGGAAGCAACAAGGTAAGGTATTTTGTAGACCTCGATTACCTGAGTCAAAGTGGTTTTTTAGTTACCGATCCTTCTATCAATACTTATGAAACGAACAATAGTTTTAAGCGGTATTCTTTCAGAAGTAATATCGATGTTGATTTAACCAATAGTACTACGCTCAGTTTAAGCTTGTTTGGGAGAATAAGAAACAGTAATCAACCCGGATCTACAATAGCCAGTATTTATAGCACATTGTTAACTACGCCCAATAATGCCTATCCGAAATTTAACGAAAATGGCTCGCTGGGGGGAAACACCGAGTTTCAAAATAACCTGTATGGGATGTCGATAAAATCGGGATACAGGCCGTCGGTTAATAGAAATTTAGGGGCAGATGTATCGTTAATGCAAAAGCTCGATACTTTTTTGCCTGGTTTGTATGCCAGTGGCGCAATATCTTTCAATTCCTACTATAACGAAAACATTAACAGAAGTAAATCTTTTGCAGTGTATTCGCCGGTTATAAATCCAGTTACAAACCAAACGAGTTATAAAACAATAGGGGGCGATGGTACGCAATCGAATAGTTCTTCTCCAACAGATTTAAACCAGCAGATATTTTCTCGTTTCGATCTGGGCTATGATAAAACAATCGATAAAAATACCTTTAAAGCGCAATTGTTATTTATACGGGACAGTTACGTTTTGGGTGGCGCTCTATCGCAGGTTAATCAATCGCTGGGTGGAAGGTTTAATTACGATTACGATAATAAGTATTTATTGGAACTTGCCACTTCGTACATGGGTTACGACCGTTATAAAGCGGGAGACCAGTGGGGCTTCTTTCCATCAGTTGGTTTAGGATGGAACATCGCCAGCGAAAGTTTTTTTGCCAATTTAAAAAACACAGTTAATTCATTAAAACTGAGAACATCTTACGGTTTAACCGCTACAAATGCAGCAGCCGGGTATTTCCAATACCTGCAAAACTTTGATAATGGCGATACCTTTTACAGCAGAAATCCGCTGACCACTTCAAGTACAAAAGATGAAGGACCGCTGGCTAACCCAAATATTACCTGGGAGAAAGCCAAGAAATTTAATATCGGCTTAGATGTTTCGATGTTAAAGGATAAAGTATGGTTAACCGCCGATTATTATAGGAATAGTTATTACGATCTGTTGCAAACCAGGAGAACAAATGCAAGTGCAGTAATTGGAGCTGTTTTGCCGCCTGAGAATATAGGTAAAAACCAATATTCGGGTATTGAGCTGGGGCTTGGCTATCAAAATCAGATCAACAACTTCAGGTATTTTATTACTGCAAATGGTTCGTGGAGCGCAAGCAAAGTGATTTTTAATGATGAACCTTTTAGAAAAAATGCTTACGAATACAGAACCGGCCAGCCTGTGGGGCAAACTTTTGGTTATGTGGCTGATGGTTTTTACAACAACACTGCAGAAATTAACAACGGACCAAAGGTTGATGGTTACCTCCCGGTTCCGGGCGATTTAAAATATAAGGATTTAAATAACGATGGCATCATCAATACTTACGATATGACCGCGATCGGCAGTACCAAGCCTGTTTTCTTTTATGGTTTAACAGGTGGGATCAATTATAAAGGATTGGATTTTTCATTCACCTTAAATGGTAAAGCAAACAGAAATGTGTATTTCAACTTTATCAATTTTGCATCAACCGGTGCAGCCGGCGGATATGGACAAGCCTTAGAAAGTAGCTTGTTAAGATGGACACCTGCTACCGCTTCGCAGGCAGAATACCCACGTTTAAGTGTTGGCAATAACCCAAATAATAGCCAGGTTTCTTCTTTCTGGGTGAAAAACGGCAACTATTTAAGATTAAGAAATGTAGAAATAGGTTACAGTTTACCTGGCCACCTGATCAAGTTAATCGGCTTGACCAATGTGAGGGTATTTGCCAATGGTCTTAACCTGTTAACCGCTACAACCTTGGATGGGGTAGATCCGGAAGTGTTGATCGGAAATGTGCCCAATCAGCGGATATTCAATTTTGGTGTTAACCTTCAGTTTTAAATCTTGATTATGAATAATTATAAAATATACATCGCTATAATCTGCCTGTTATTTGCATTTGGCTGTTCGAAAAAATTTGAGGCAGAACCTTTAGACCGCATCACCGGCGACTTAATTTTTGACCCTCTTGATAAGAATGCTGATTATGCAAAACAATTTTTAAACGGAACCTATTTGTTGTTGCCAGATTGGTATAATAGGATAGATGGTAGCTTTTTAGATGCCGGAACAGACGATGCCGTACCATCAAGAATAGGAACCCAGGCAGAATTTTACCGTACAGGTAGAATCTCATCTACAACCCTTCCTGATGATGTTTGGAGCAAGAATTATCTGGGCATCAGAAGAGCCAATCTTTTTTTAAGCAAAGTAGATGTGGTACCCACAACTGCAGTTTTAAAAACGCAGTTTAAAGCGGAAGCAAGATTTTTGAGGGCCTATTTTTACTTCGAACTGGTTAAGCGCTGGGGCGGTGTGCCTTTAATTGGCGATAAGGTATATACCATCAATGATGATATAAATGTGCCAAGAAATACCCTCGACGAATGTTATGCTTATATCGTAGCAGAGTTGGATGCCATAAAAAGCTCATTATTACCTTATGCCATTACAGATGGAGATTGGGGTAGGGCGAATATCGGAGCCGCAATGGCCCTAAAATCGAGAGTGCTTTTATATGCCGCCAGTCCCTTAAGTAACCCGACAAATAATATCCAGAAATGGGCATTAGCCGCACAGGCAGCCGCCGATGTAAAAGCATTGGGTTATACGTTGGTAACGGATTGGGTAGCCAATTTTAATGCAACCAAAAACACCGAATTTATTTTTATTAAACAGAATGTTTTAAATACCAATATCGAAATCAACAACGGTCCGATTGGATATTTACAAGGCCTTGGTTTAACCAGTCCGTCGCAAAACCTGGTCGATGCATTTTTAATGCTTGATGGAAAAGCCATTTCCGATGCGGGATCCACTTATGATTCGAATAACCCATACTTAAACAGAGACCCGAGGTTAACCGCTACCATTATGCACAATGGCAAAAATTGGCTGGGAAGGCCTGTTGAAACCTTTGAAGGTGGTCAGGATAAGCCGGGAGGAAACAGAACACAGACCAGAACGGGATATTACCTGAGGAAATTTATGGGCAAATTTGAAACTTCTACTACTTACACCAATCAGGCCCATCATGTAATCTTATTGAGGTATGCTGAAATTTTATTAAACCATGCCGAAGCGCTAAACGAATCGGGTGGAGCAGTTGCCGATATCGTTAACAATCTGGTTTTAATCAGGAAAAGAGCAGGAATTCTTCCTGGTTCCAATAATCTTTACGGTTTATCGCTTACGCTTAGCAAAGATGAACTGCGTAAAATAATTCAGAATGAACGCCGGATAGAACTGGCTTTTGAAGAGCACAGAACCTGGGATTTGAGAAGATGGAAACTGGCCGAAATCGAATTAAACAAACCGGTTAGAGGTGTGCAGATTATCAAAAACGGAACAGCCTACTCGTATACTTATTTCAATGCCGCAAATGCTGTATTCGATACCAAAATGTACTGGTACCCTATACCACAGGCCGAAATATTAGCTAATAACAAAATGGTTCAAAACCCAGGATGGCCTAATTAGTAAGGGGCATAAATTTAAATTAATGAAGCATACAGGTTTTCAAATCACAGAAGTGAAACGGAAATCAGAATGGTTTCATGCCGATAAAAAAGAAACTATATACAGATGAAAAAAATACTGAATATAATATTGCTTGTGCTGATCACTAATTTGGCTTACGCCCAAACCAAAATGGTAAGGGGTGTGGTGGCAGATGATAAGGGCACAACATTGATTGCTACAACAGTTACAGAACAGGAAAACCCAAAGAATATTGTGATCACCAATACCAGTGGCGCTTTTAGCATTAAGGTTGGCGCCAACAGTACCAAACTAATCATAAGCTCTGTTGGTTACATCACAAAAGTGGTTACCATTACCAGCCAACCTTTAAATATTGTTTTAAAAGAAGATAATTCAAATTTAAATGAAGTGGTTGTAGTAGGTTTTACCCCGCAAAAGAAGATAACCAATGCCGGTGCAACCAGTACGGTGTCGGGTAAGGAATTAAGACAAAGTCCTGCTGCAAGTTTTCAAAATGCACTGGCCGGAAGGCTTCCCGGTTTGTTCCAGCAGCAAACCAGCGGTCAGCCAGGTGCCGATGCTGCTAATATTTACATTCGTGGGGTTAGTACTTACACAGGTGCATCTAACAGACCATTAGTTATTGTAGATGATGTAGAGTATCCTTACGAACAGTTAAGCCAGTTAAATTCCAATGAAATCGAAACCGTTTCCATTTTAAAGGATGCTTCTTCAACGGCTATCTACGGTATAAAGGGTGCTAACGGTGTAATTGCGATTACCACCCGAAGAGGCACAAATTCTGCCCCGAAAATTACATTCAGAAGCGATTTTGGTTTGCAAACACCTACCATCAGAAGAAAACCATTGGATTCTTATAACGCCTTACTTTTATTAAAGGAACAAGAGGTAAATGAAGGCAGAGACCCCAACCTGACCTATCCCGGACTGGTTACTGAGGAAGCGCTAAATCATTTTAAACTGGGAGACGATCCTTACCGTTACCCGAGCGTTAAATGGTACGATGAGGTTATGCGCAAAAATGCATTGCAGCAAAGCAACAATATCGACATTATTGGTGGTACTCAAAATTTAAAGTATTTCGTTGCGCTTGGTAATGTTAATCAAAACGGTATTTTAAAAGAGATAGAAAAAGATGAAAATTTTAACAGTAACTATTATTTAAAAAGATACAATATCAGGTCGAATGTTGATTTGAATGTAACTAAAACCTTAACCTTAAAGTTAGATCTTTCGGCCAGGTTTAATGAAATTAACCAGCCAAATCTTCCTGATGTACTGGCCGGTGGTGCCGTTTCTATTTGGCGAAGATTAAGCAGCGGACTTTTAAATCCATGGAATTACCCGGTTAAAAACGAAGACGGGAGTTACGGAGGCAGAAAATCAGCCACATTAAATCCGGTTGGTATTTTGCAATATGCCGGTTACAACAGAAACTATAGCAATAACCTTAACTTAAACCTAAAGGCTAACCAAAATTTAGATTTTTTAACCAAAGGGCTTGCCGCAAGGGTAATTTTGGCCTACACCAATAATGTAGAGTTTAACCGATCGTTAACCAGAGGGCGTTTCCCTACATATGCCTACCTGCCGGGATCGGATGTTTTAGATCCTGTTTTTCCGGAGCTAAGCAGGTTAGAACCACTTACGGCAACAACTACATTTGATGCCAACACATCCAGCTACCCCCTTCGTAAGATCAATGTACAAGGTATTTTAGATTATAACCGCCAGTTTGGAAACCACAATTTATACGGTCTGATTGTATACAACCAGTTAGCAGATATTTCTGGTGCCAATATTCCTGCAAATTTCAGAGGATATTCTGCAAGGGTAGGGTATAATTATAAATCGAGATACATATTCGAACTGAATGGAGCGTATAATGGTACCGACAGGTTCAAAGCAAGTAAAAGGAATGGTTTATTTCCGGCAGTAAGTGCAGGCTGGAACATTAGTGAGGAACCTTTCTTTAAAAAAGCCCTTCCTTTTATCAATTACATGAAATTAAGGGGCTCGTTGGGTACCGTTGGTTCTGATGATTTCCCGAATACTTACCGTTATATCTACGAAGAAATTTATAATGCGCCGGCAACGGCGGCAAACTCTTACTGGTTTGGCGATAATAACAGTTTACAGTATGGCATTACGCCCGGCGCCCTCGCAAATGAAGATGTAAGATGGGAGCAGGAGCGAAAACTGGATATAGGTACAGACATTAAATTGCTGAACAGTAAACTCGGGATTACGTTCGATTATTTTAACCACAAAAGGTATGATATTTTAACCGTTAGGGAAACTGTACCTAATTTCTCAGGTATTACCTTACCTCCGGTAAATTTGGGTATCGTAAATAATAAAGGTTTTGAGCTCGACCTGTCATACCAGAATAAACTGTCAGAAAACTTATCCTATTTCGTTAAGGGAAACATTTCCATCTATAAAAATAAAATAATTTACCGCGATGAGCCTTATAATCAAGGCAATCCCTTGCTGATGCGCACAGGTAGGCCTATTGGTCAGATTTATGGGTATACCAGCATAGGTTTCTATAATGATGCGGCCGATATTGCCAATAGTCCGACATCAGTTGGTCGCGCAGTTAAACCTGGCGATTTGAAGTATGCCGATATCAACAACGACGGAAAGATCGATCAGGGTGATATAGGCCCGATTGGCAACCCGAATATCCCTCAGATCAACTACGGTTTTTCATTAGGCACAAGCTACAAAGGTTTTGATGTTTCGGTGCTTTTCCAGGGGGCTGCAAAAGGAAGCTTAAGCGCTTCTACCATGTTCCAGATTGGGAATGTGAACGGTACACCTGCCGAAATACACTTAAAAAGATGGACGCCGGAAACCAAGGAAACGGCAGAATTACCACGCTTAGGTGGCGCCAACTTTGATCAGTCTACTTTTTGGTTACGCCCAACAGATTATATCCGACTCAAAAATGTAGAACTCGGCTATAATTTCAGTACCAAACTGATCAGTAAAATCGGATTATCAAATGCCCGCATTTATGCCAATGCTGCAAATCTGATTACCTGGTTTAACCTGAAGATTTATGATGTAGACCCTGAGTCTATAAATTCTACAGGAACAGTAGAGGCCTATTCATCCTATCCTCAACAAAAAATTGTAAACCTTGGCTTACAGGTAACATTCTAATATATAAACAGATGAAAAATATAAATTATTTAAAAACTTTAACATTAGTTGGTTTATTAGCGATAGGTGCTGTTGCCTGCAAAAAAACTGATAGCAGTAGTTTTTTGGATAAAACAGATGTAGGGCAGCTCAATGAAGCGACCGTATTTGCCGATAGTTTGTTAACCTTTAGGTTTTTAACCGGTATTTACACCGGTTTAGCCGGAACATACTATCTCGATAATGGCTTAACAGGTGGTGGTTTGTGGTCGTACAGCGATGCATCAGACGATTCGGATATCGTATGGAGTGGTGCTACCGCACAAATAGCACCCGCCTTTAATTCGGCAACATTTCAGAGTCAGGCCGATTTTAGCCGGTTTAAGAACCACTGGAACAATTGTTACAATAATATCAGGCGGGTAAATGTTTTTTTGGCAAACGTAGACCGGTCTCCGATTTCGGCCGCCAGAAGAGCAACTTTAAAACTGGAAGCCCGGTTTTTAAGGGCTTATTATTACTGGCATTTACTACGTAATTATAGTGGTGTGCCAGTTATTGGCGATAAAGTATACGCCATAACCGACGATTTTGGTTTAGCCAGGTCTACATTTGCCGAAACTGTAAATTATGTGGTGAGCGAATTAGATGCCTGCGCAGCTTTGCCTGTAACCACACAAATTGAAGATTTCGGACGCCCGACAAAAGGTGCTGCATTGGGTTTAAAATCAAAAGTTTTACTCCTGGCTGCCAGTCCTCTTTTCAACGGGCAAAATCCTGGTACAGGTGCCAATAAAAATTTGGCAGGTTATGAGAATCTGGATAACAATAGATGGAAACTGGCTGCAGATGCCGCAAAGGCGGTAATGGATATGGGCATATACAATTTGGTAAAAGACAATACAACTGCCCCTGGTTACGGGTATTATCAGATGATGATTACCAGAAATACCCCTGAACATATTTTTCAGGTCATGAAATCGACAAACAGGTGGTACGAAGGTTTTCTGCTTCCGGTTTCCCGCGGCGGGCAGGCTTACTCTTATCCAACCCAGGAATTGGTAGATACCTATCCGATGAAAAATGGTAAAAACATTAAAGAGGCAGGCTCTGGTTACGTAGAAGCAGATATGTACAAAGACAGGGATCCCCGTTTTTATTATTCTATTTTATATGATGGCAGTTTGTGGTTAAACAATACCACTAACACCAAAACGGTAGTGAATTTATATGCCAATGCTCCAGGCGACGGTTTAGGTACCTCAGGTTCTACTAAAACGGGCTATTTATACCGTAAATTTTGTCACGAAGGTGCTGGCGGCAATTTTGGTATATCCAATAATATTGGCCTGGTGGCCATCAGATATGCCGAGATATTATTGAATTACGCAGAAGCACTTAACGAATTTAGCGGACCCAGCACAGAAGTGTACCAGGCTGTGGAGCAAATCAGGGAAAGGGCTGGTTTAGTACCATTTCAATTGCCATCGCAGCTAAGCAAAGAGCAAATGAGAGAAGTAATCCGCAATGAGAGAAGGGTAGAGTTAACCTATGAAGAAGCGATCAGATTCTTTGATATCAAAAGATGGAAACTGGCAGAAACTTTAATAAATGGCCCGGCAAACGGGATGCGTTGGACACGTAGCGGATCAACCGTTACCGGAGCTCGTTTTTCTTTCGAAACAAGGAGATTTACCAATCCTCAAATGTATTATTTTCCTATTCCACAATCAGAAATTAACAAGAGTACAGTACTGATTCAAAATCCAGGATGGTAATGGTGAGTTGAAAGCTGGGCGAGCTGGACGTTTCGTGATGACAAACCCGATTGGGAATCTTAATGCGGTAAGCACTAAGATTCTCATCCGGGCTACAGTGACGACAGGTTTAAGATGACTACGATATTCGTTTGCTCCGCCTGGTAATGAAGGACCCAGTTATAAAGCATTAAAAAATGAATCTATTGACTAATGAACTATTGATCAAATGACGAAGCAATTTACTCCGGCACAATCTCGATCTACCATCGATATCAGAACACTTGAACCCATTATATTTTATTCAGGAAAGCAAGATGAACTGCATATTTTTTTAAATGAAACCGAATATGGCGAACTGATTATCAAGTCGCTATCTCACGACCAGATTCAGGTTAAAGCGGTAGTGCTCGACGAAACAGATGAAAAACTAAACTGGAAACAGGATCACAAGGGGCTTAGGATATCGGTGCCAGAAACATTGCTGATCAGCAAGGAAGCTGCGGGGAGGGTGGTAAAGGTCACTTTTTAACAAAAATGACAATGATGAAATAAAAATCAATTAATCAAATAACCTCAAACCATTAAACATGAAAAACAAAAAACAACTTTGCTTTGCACTGCTTTTGATGATTTCAAGTGGCCTTTTAATGACTGCCTGTAAAAAAGCACCCGTTTCAGAACCAGAAACGTTTAGCGCAAAACCAACCACGTTGGCACTAAACCCGGGAACCACTCCGCCGAGTTTCGTAACCAATACCAAAAACTTAAACATTGTAATGTTTGTGCCAACCGATAATCCGGCGCTTTCTGATTACAAAACCCGCCTAACCTCTTTATTGGTTCATTTTCAGGGCTGGTTCCATACCGAAATGTTACGATATGGCTATGATAAATACATGGGGCTGCCCAAAATCGATTCAACCGGATTGGTGCGTTTTATCGAAATACCAGCTCAGTTCGGACAATCGGCTTATCCTTACGATGCCAGTATTTCGGCAACTAAAATCCTGAATGAAATTGCTGCTTACAAAGCTACCCATGCATCAGAGTTCTCTAATTCGAGTCACACGCTGATTTTATTGCCGCAGCGTACAGATGGTAGTTTTGATCAGCCCTTTTATGGTTATGGTAAAAATTGTTTTGCTACTGATAATTTAAACATGGCGGTTGATAAAATTCCTAATGCAACATCAAATTTACTTGGTGGCATGCTGCATGAGCTTGGACATGGCTTAAATTTACCACACGATCATGCCAAATATGCTTCAGAACAACCAACCTTAGGTACTTCTTTAATGGGATCAGGAAATGTAACTTTCAGTAAAGGCCAGCCAACATTCTTAACCGAGGTTGATGCGGCCATTTTGAACCGTAATGAAGTGTTCCAGAATCCTTTGCCTACAGAAATACCTTACGAGGCAGCTACTACCACGATTAATGCGCAGTTTGCCTACAATGCAACAACGCAGGCTTTTACTGTTACCGGTTCGTTTACCAGCAATAAAGTGGTAAATGATATTTTGATTTACATGGATCCGGATTTGGGTAGTAGTGATGCTGATTATAATGCAGTGGCATGGAGATCGAACCCGGGTACCGGAAATACCATTTCGGCAACCATCCCGTTTAGCGAGCTTTATTATAAAAATAACGAAGCGTACAACATCAGGGTGAAATTGCTCTTGAAGAATGGAGGCAATGTGAGCAAAACCTATTCATTTTCATTTTTGAATGGTGTGCCGCAAATTGGGGCTAATGGTTCTGCTAAATTCCATCAGAATTCCAGTTATGGAGGTTATGGTGTATCATTACCTGTTGGCCAGTATACTACTGCCGATTTAATTAGTCGTGGCATTAGTAATAACGATATATCATCTGTTAATTTAGGTCTTGGTGTTAAAGTAATTATGTATGATGGAGATAACTTTACCGGAAGCAGTATAGAACTCACCTCATCAAGCACCTTTGTTTCTACCTTTAACGATAAGGCATCTTCGATAAAAGTAATTGCCGTAAACTAAACAGCTATGAAAAATCTATATCAAATTGGCTTACTAAGCCTGGCTTTTTCAATCTCTGTTTTCGCATGTAAAAAGACCAATGAGCAGGCAGACAGCACAGATACTTTTAGTTTAAAAAATAAGCTTACTGCAGTTGGTCCTGTATCAGGTATGGTGGCTCCGGTTACGCAAACGTATACCGAAAATGTGGGCAGTCAGGCGGTAGCTAACAGACTAATTCAGTCCAATCATAACGAAATGTTACCTACCGGATATTATGTGGCTGCAAACGATTCTATTTATGTTACGGTTGCTCAAACCAGCGGGACCCGTTTGCCTCAGCTGGTATTAGGTACACCATTTAGAGATAACATTAGACCCGTGCGTACTTATTACACCTTACAAGTAGGTTTAAATAAGATTAAAGCCGATCAATATGGTGGAATGGCCTGGGTAAAATATGTAAGTAGCGCTACTCCGGCAGCATCTGCAAGTCTTAGCTTTGGTAAAGGTTTTAAGCCTGTACCTTATTTTAAGAAAAATGTTACTTCAAATGCCGATTGGTTAACCATGCTCGATAGTTTAACTAATGTACCTGATGTTATCATCGAAACCAGTCGTGCCATTGTGGTTGCCCGCAGGGATGATGCAATTACTTATAAAACCGACGATCAGCAAGCGGTGAGTACTAAAATTGATCAGATTATTGATGCAGAAGATGCTTTTAGTGGCATTGATGGATCTACAGCCTTGCATACCGCAGGGTCATATAAATATTTGATCACCGTTAAAGACCCTGCAAATTCAGGTGATTACATGGCTGCGGGGATTGGGATTTTTTATATCCGTTCTTTAACTTATCGTATTCTGCAAAATGCAAATGTTAGCGGAGTTTCGGGCTGGGGATTATGGCATGAGGCTGGGCATATCCATCAACAAGGTCCGTGGACCTGGACAGGTTTGACCGAGGTTACGGTAAACCTGTATTCGATGGCTGCCGAACGATATTTTGGTGTTACACCTTCCCGCATGAACCGGGATGGCAAATGGACCTCGGTTGATAATTATTTTAGTATTGCTCAGGCTAACCGTAATTTTAATGGTACAGTTGCCAATGCGAATGATACCAGGTTGGGGATGTTTTATCAGTTGTGGCTCAAATATGGCGATGCCTTTTACATTACGCTGCATAAGCAAACCCGTACCGAAAATCCTTCATTAGCTAACGATGCGGCTAAAATGCGTTATTTTATGCTAAAGGCCTGTACGATTAGCGGAAACGATTTAAGCGATTTTTTTAAAAAATGGGGCTTGCCAGTAACACAATCCGTTTATAATGAAATTACAGCTTTGGCTTTGCCAGCGCCTGCAGTTGATTTGACAACCTTGAGAGATTAAATTAAAAAAAATACACTCCGGAAAATGGATTCCGGAGTGTAAAATATAAGTTAATGAAAAAAAAATACTTGTTTACCTTATTTACGATAGGTCTGGTAGCAAACTTGTTTGCACAAACAGGTCCGATAGATCAATTTAAAGCTGAAAAATTCGGTCTGTTCCTGCACTGGGGTTTGTATGCGCAAACTGCCGGCGATTGGAAAGGTCACCGGGTTAAAGGAGGAGAGCATTTTATGCTGTACGAACGCATTCCGGTACAGGAGTATGGGGCCATTGCTAATCAGTTTAATCCCATCAAGTTCGATGCTGATGCCTGGGTTAAAAAAGCCAAAGAAACAGGCATGAAGTATATCGTTTTTACAGCAAAACATCATGATGGTTTTGCCATGTATAACTCGGCCAGTAGCGATTATAATATTGTAAAAAGAAGTCCGTTTAAACGCGATCCAGTTGCAGCGCTGGCGAAAGCCTGTAAAAAATACAACATCACGCTTTGCCTTTATTATTCCTTGGGGAGAGATTGGCAAGATCCGGATGTGCCAACCAATTGGCCTGTAAAAGCGGGCAGAAGCAATACCTGGGATTATCCGAATGAAGATGCTAAAGTTTTTAACCGCTATTTCGAAAGAAAGGTTAAACCACAAATTACAGAGCTTTTAAGTAACTATGGCCCGATTGGTGCAATTTGGTTCGATACACCCGAACTCATCAGTAAAAAAGAGAGTGCAGAACTTAAAGCATTGGTTGAAAAAATACAGCCAAACTGCCTGGTAAACAATAGAATTGGAAATGGTTATGGCGATTTTTCAATTTCTGAACAATCTTTATCTCCATCATCAAAAAAAGCCTGGGAATCTTGTTTAACCATTGGTCAAAACTGGGGTTACAATAAACACGATAGCGTTTGGAAATCGCCCGAAATGCTGGTGAGGCATTTGGTAGAAGTAGTGGCTAACGGGGGTAATTTATTGCTAAACGTTGGACCGAAAGGTGATGGTACCTTTCCGGATTGGGCAACCGAAAGATTAAAAGCTGTAGGTAAATGGATGGATATTAACCAGGAGGCCATTTACGCCAGCCACCCATGGTTAGCCGTAAAAGAAAACAGCAATGAAAAGAGCGATAATAGCTCCATTGAAGAAAGTAAAAACGCCATTAAAGATGCTGTTTTTGACGGTACACCGAAATCTGTAACACCAGATGTTTATTATACGGCAAAGGATAAGAACGTGTATGTTTTTTTAAGGAGCTGGCAAAAACCAGGTGTACAGTTAAAGCAAATAAACAAAAGTTTATTATCTGTTAAAAATATTGAGCTTTTAGGAAACAATAAGAAAATCGAATGGACCATCAATAATGAAGGCCTCAACCTGAATTTACCCGTTGATTTTAAAAAAGGAAATCAAATTCCTGTTTATGTATTGAAAATAACAACCAAATAATGAGGTTACTATATACATTATCTATAATACTTGTTTACTCAACGGCCTTTGCACAGCAAGCTGGAATTATTCCTATGCCGCTGCAATTTGCAAAAGGCAGTGGTTACTTTACGCTTAATAATCACAGTAGCATTGGTTATCATAACGAACAGTTAAAAACGATTGCTTACTATTTTCAGAATGAATTATTAAGTCAAAAAGGAATTACCCTTCAGCAGAAAGCTAAATCGGCAAATATTGTCCTGGTGCTAAAGGCAGGTCGCAGGCAGGCAGATTCATGTGCTTACCAGATCAGTATTAAACCTGAACAGGTGACCATTTCTGCTACGCACCCTAACGGGATTTTTTATGGAATAATCTCGTTGCTGCAATTGGCGCTAACCAGTAAAAATAACCAGCTTCCGGTAGCAGAGATAAGCGATGCACCAGCTTATGGCTGGCGTGGCTTTATGCTCGACGAATCGCGCCATTTTTTTGGCAAACAAAAAGTAAAATCCATTTTAAACTGGATGGCCTTTTATAAGCTAAATACCTTCCATTGGCATTTAACCGATGAACCATCCTGGCGCCTGGAAATTAAAAAATATCCTAATTTAGCCCTTATTGGAGGCATTGGAGATTATTTAACACCTAATTTACCCGCTCAGTTTTACACACAAGCCGATATTAGGGAAATTGTAGCTTACGCTGCAGAACGTTACATTAAAGTGATACCCGAAATTGATATGCCCGGGCATGCTACTGCAGCCAATCGGGCTTATCCCGAATATTCAGGAGGCGGTTCAGCAGGGCACCCGGAGTTTACCTTTAATCCTGGCCTGGAAAAAACCTACGGTTATTTAACCGATATTCTAAAAGAAACCAATGTGCTTTTTCCTGCCGGATTAATTCATTTAGGTGGAGATGAAGTGAGTTATGGAAATGAAAAGTGGAAAAGCAATGCCGATATTTTGAAACTCCGCGAACGCGAAAAGCTTAAAGATGATGCTGCAGTAGAACATTATTTTATGAAACGTATGGCCGATTCGCTCTATCAATTAAACGCCAGGGCTATTTTTTGGGATGAAATGGCCGAAGCCGATTTGCCGAAAGAAAAAACAATTATGTTTTGGTGGCGCCAGGAAAAACCTGCCCAGCTCCGTACTGCGTTGAGTAAAGGTTACCAAACGGTTTTATGTCCGCGTTTGCCCCTGTATTTCGATTTTGTTCAGGATAGTACGCATCAATATGGCAGGAAATGGAACAAACTGTATAGTCCGATTGAGCAGGTTTACCAGTTCGATGCACAGTCTTTTACTGAAAATGAAAAAGAAAAACAGCTTATTTTAGGTATTCAGGCCAACCTTTGGACAGAAACAGTAGATAATGATAACCGTTTAGATTATTTGCTTTTTCCACGCATTGCTGCCCTGGCAGAGGCTGCATGGACGCCACAAAAACATAAAGATTTTAAAATCTTCAGCAATAATTTAAGCCAGCATCTGACGCTTTATGGCAAAGCAGGGCTTTATTATTATCATCCTTCAAAACCCTTGCAAAACCCCGAAATACCGGTTAGGAGAAAGAAACCATTAAATTATAAAGATTAACAAGAACACGCATAAAATTTGAATATGAAATTGTCATGATTTTCAAAACCACACCGTATAATGATTAAATCATGGCAGCTTCATTACAAAAGAAAACAAAATTAAACAGATGAAAAATATATTAAAGTTTGCCCTAGTTAGCCTTGCTGCTATAGCTGCAGTAAACCCTGCAGATGCACAATGGACAGGACCAAAGAGCAAACCGACAAAAGAAGTGGAAGTTAAATACGGAACATTAACGCCACCGCACCGTACCGATGCAGATATGGAAGCTTTTCGGAGCTATGGTTTGGGGCAGTTTATCCATTGGGGAATTTATTCAATTGCGGGTAACGAATGGAACGGGGTAAGCGCAAGGGGTGGTGCAGCAGCATCAGAATGGATCCGTTCATGGGGAGGGCCTACCGCACCAAAAGACTGGGCCAAAACTTACGATAACTTGTACAAACAATTTAACCCTAAAAACTTCGATGCCAAACGTTGGGCTAAACAAGCTAAGGAAATGGGGGCAAAATATGTGATTTTTACAACCAAACACCACGATGGTTTTGCTCTTTGGCCGACAAAATATTCTGATTATAATATTTCTGCATCGCCATATAAAAAGGATATTGTGAAACAGATTGTAGATGCTTATACTGCCGAAGGTATTGATGTATATCTCTATTTCTCGATTTTAGAATGGAATAACCCAAATTATATGGGTAAAGCCCCAAAAACAGACGAAGAAAAAGAAAAATTCGGTAAATTTTTGGCTTATACCCGAAACCAGCTTTTAGAGCAGCTGGATAACTATCCGAAAATTAAAGGTTTCTGGTTCGATGGTACCTGGGATGCCTCCTGGAAAAGTGCCTACGAATTTACCTACAATTTAGAAAAAGAACTCCGCGAAAAACACCCCGGATTAATTATTGGCTCACGTTTCCGTAACGATGAACACGGATCGCGGCACTTCGATTCGAATGGCAATATTTTAGGCGACTACGAACAAGGCTGGGAGCGTAAATTACCTGCAGAATTTGAATGGTTAAACGGTCATGATTGGGATGCGGTTATGACTATTCCGCCTAACGGCTGGGGTTATATGAAAGACTGGTCGGGAATTTATACCAAAACCACCGACGATTTATTGGATATGCTGATGCGTTCGGTATCTATGAATGGCAATTTTGTGTTAAACTTTGGTCCCGATGGAAACGGTAATATGCATCCGGAGGAGGATAAAATTGCCAGGGAAATGGGCGAATGGATAAAACTAAATGCCGAGGCTGTGTACGGGGTTCGCCATGCCGCATTAACACCTTCCAAATTAGGCTACTTTACACAAAAGGACGATAACCTTTATTTAACCGTTTTTAACCGACCTGTAAATAGTCTTGTGCGTATTGCGGTGCCTAAAAATGCCAAACAGGTTCCGGGTACAGCTGCGCTTTTAATCAATAGCAAAAAACTGGAATTAAAACAGTCGGATATCGGATTGGATCTGGATAAGAACACCTATTACGATGTAACACTGCCAAATGATTTTCAGCCCAATAAGGCATTTGTAATTAAGATGAAACTGGAAGCACCGAAAGCAAAAGCAGCAAAGTTAATGGATGCTAAAATGTAGGTTAATCGCCCGTTATTTTATTGAATTTTTTTACTTCAGTACGGTTTAAAGCAAAACCGAATGATGATCATATCGAATCAGGCTTCCTGACAAAAGGAGACATTAGCCAGGTTTTGATTGAAGATTTAAATGTAAACGATAGGTAATATACAGGTTGATTAGTGCCCTATTTTACCGTCTATATCAAGCGCGCATCAAGACTGGTTATCTGATGTTACGCCTGGTAAATACATTTATTTTGGTTAGTTAATGATTGCGTAGCGATGGATGTTGCTGCGCAGTCTTAATACTAACCTAATGGGGATACATCCATATCATTTAATATTGAATTAAAACGGCATCGTAATTTTAACAATTTCATAACGCCAGTTAATCATCTTACTAATAACATCGTCTCATCTTTGTTTAAACTTAACCAAATAATAAGCGGATTTTAAACACAATGATATGAGACTGATTTCTTGCATGGCATTATTAATGGTTATACCAGCAGTTGGACTTTTAACCCGGGCGGATAAATTTACTGATCACAAAGTGCCTGATGCCCCAACGCATAAGCACACGGTGAGAGATTCAGCTTCGTTTAGTTTGTTTAAAGCTAGTGGTACAGCTTCTAAGTTTGATCATAAACCAGGAATATTTACATCTGATTATCGGTTGAATTTTTTTAAGCCTGTATATTTCCATTCAGCGCCTTTATTAACCATTAATCAGCTAAAGTAGTACCTTAGTTCACTGGTCATTAGTTCAATTGTTCATTCGTTTGCTCATATGGTGCCAGATATTTCTTTCTGACACCACGTTTAAACTCCAGGTTCGAAATGGTAATCTACTTATCTTCCCACCAGGCTAAAGGAAACTTAATTTCATCAACAGAGCTGGCAATCATATCTGGTTTAAAAGCATAATGGCCTAAAGTATCCTTACTTGAAATGCCCGAAAGTACCAGAATGGTTTTATATCCCATCTGAACACCGCCTTGTATATCAGTTTCCATGGTATCGCCAATAACAGTGGTTTCACTGGTTTCCAATCCCAGGAATTTACGTGCAGAACGCATCATCACCGGACTTGGTTTACCTGTAACAAAGGCTTTTCTACCGGTAGCTTCCTCAATCATTGCTGTGGTTGCCGCAATACCGAGGTTGTTCCATCCTGGTTTTTTAGGTGATGGATCTCTGTTTGTGGTGATAAACTTGGCTCCCGCAAGAATCATATCCACAGCACGCTGTACCATTTCGAGTGTAAAGTTTCGGCCTTCACCCAATACCACAAATTCCGGATCGGTGTTTACCAAAGTAATGCCATGATCGTGTAAACTGCTTAGTAAACCACCTTCTCCCAATACATAAGCGGTACCAGCCGGGCTTTGGTCGGATAGAAATTTTCCGGTAGCCATTGCACTGGTATATACATGGCTTTCTTCTACTTTTATTCCCAGTCCCTTTAATTTACGTACCACTTCTAAAGCCGTTCTTTGACTGTTGTTGGTCATAAATGCAAAAGGAATATCTTCGTCAATTAAGTTTTTAATGAATTTATCAGCACCAAATATCAATTCTTCCCCGCTGTAAATCACCCCATCCATATCTATTAATAATCCTTGTTTCATGTTTTTTGTAGATTTAATCTGTTTAGGTGCAAACTTAATATTTTCTTGTTCAATCAGTGTTAAGATAAAGTCTTTCAGCGGTCAGTTTTTAGCCCAAACTTATTCGCTGTGTTCGCATGATATTTCATGCTGTTCATCGATTTAATGAAAAATTAATATTCGAATTGTAGCATATCCTAAGTTTATACCGTATTCATAGAAAATTAAATGATGAGAAACGCTTTTAAAATAACCGCCATCTTTTTTATTGCATTAAGCATCTTGAGTGCCTGCAAAAAGAAAACTGATAACCCCATGGATTTTACCATTGATGCAAAAAACCTAACGCTATGTAGTGAAGGAAACTGCTCATATGAGTATGTTAATTATGCAGCTATGAGCGATCAGCAGATGGCACTTACAACAGGACAACACCGGATTTTCTTGGCTACAAAAAGTAATAACTTTAGTACCACCCGGGTATATATCCTGGCGCCTATGCTGGGTGATAAATTTTTACTAACGGATGCTGATATTCTGGCTGGAAAAGTAAAACATCTGTTTTCTTGCCCTACATGTGATTATTTCAACTTAACTCCAATTGCAGGAACGGTTAAAGGAATTAAAGTGGCGAGCATGAATAGCTCAGCAGAAAAATGGCTGCTTGATGCAAATATTGTTTTAGCTGCCGAAAAATCCAGCAAACCTGTAGATACGCTTCACATTAAACAATATTTTAATTTAGCCGTAAAGTAAGAAAGCTTGCCTATATAATAATTAGATGTACATAGGCGCCATTTTTCGCCAGTAATGGGGGCGGTGCGCATTACTCTCCCAGGTATGAAACTGGTTGGGAACACCTTTTTCCCATAGCAGGCTACTCAGGTGTTGGTTGCCACTTAAAAAAGGATCCGTTTCGCCTACGGCCAGAATAATTTCCATGTTTCTAACTGCCGATAACAACCGGTCATCATTTAGGTTGGCTATATACTGGGCAGGCATATTAAAATAAACCTCATCGCTGTGAAATCCGTTCAGCAGGTCTCTAAAATCGCCTATGTTATCCGTAAGGTCGTACCTTCCGCTAATGCCGACTGCTTTTTTGAATAACCAGGGGTATTTCATGGCCAGGTTTATCGCGTGATAAGCCCCCATGCTGCAACCGGCAGTTTCTACATAATCGCCACCATTTTTTTGATAAATAAGCGATAATACTTCTTCAAGGAGATATTTTTCATATTGTAAATGCCTGTTGATCCGTACCGATGGAAATACCTCATCATTATAAAAGCTCTCTCCATCTATGCTGTCTACACAGAAAATTTGAAGTTCACCATTTTCAATCTGCGTACTTAATGAAGCGATAATTCCCCAATTTTCGTAATCGTAAAACCTGGCCATTCGGGTAGGAAAAAAGATAACTGCTCTTCCGGCATGGCCGAAAACCAGTAGTTCCATATCCCGTTGGAGATGATGACTGAACCATTTATGATATTCCCTGTTCATTAACTTCAATTCTTTTGCGGAAAATTAAGGCATGTATGTTATCGGGATATTAATTGAGCGTAATGATTAACCTAATTTCTCTCTAACAGTAGTGGCCCATAAACGATAACCTTCTTCACTCAGGTGAAGTCCGTCGTGATCGTAAAGTGCCGGATTTGGGTTGCCTTCTTTGTTGAGCATTTTCTTAAAAACATCAATAAATTTCCAATGGCTGTTGAGTTTAATAATTTCGCTTTCGATAAGGTTATTGGTATACCTAAACTGATCGGCCATTTGCCAGCGGGTAAGGCTGGGTTTTAAGGAAATAAAATAACAGGGCAGTATGCCAAAGCGTTGGTTAACCTTAACCATCAGCTGCTGGAAAAATATAAATATCTCTTCCGGGTTTCTGCCATCGCCAAGGTCGTTATCGCCCGCATATACCACAAGTGCTTTAGGCTTGTAGTCGATCATGATCCGCTCAAAAAACCATACACATGCGGCTAATGTAGAACCACCAAAGCCTAAATTAGTTACTTTCATGTAATCAAAATCATCCTCCAGACTATTCCATAAACGAATAGATGAACTGCCATAGAAAATAACACCCGGATGCTCCCGATCTAAGCGATGCGCCCTTTCCAATTGTTTAACTTCTTCTTCGTACCAGTACATACCGTTAAAGATAAAAATATCTGCCTCCTGAAGAAATGTATTGTGTGTTAAGTTTATGTTATGAGCTATGGGGATGGTGGTTTAGTAGTTCATTAGTTCATTGGTTCATTGGTTCATTGGTTCATTGGTCATTGGTTCATTGGTCATTGCTCATTAGTTCATTAGTCATTAGTTCATTGGTCATTTGTTGATTGAGTTTTTAGTTCATTCACACGAAATCAGCACTTAATGACCTGAATTTCTTAATGGTTGAGAAATAAAGTTTGACGCTTTTTTACCATTAAGGATTTAAGAACATTAAGTTGAGCTATTGTCCTTAACTAATGGTTGAGAAGTATGGTTGTATAGAAGTCTATTTGTTATATAATTCCAAAGAAATATAACTTAATGCCCTGAATTTCTTAATGGTCAGGAAATAAAGTTTGAAGCTCTTTACCATTAAGGATTTAAGAACATTAAGTTTGAATCCAAGGAAATATAACTTAATGCCCTGAATTTCTTAATGGTTGAGAAATAAAGTTTGAAGCTCTTTACCATTAAGGATTTAAGAACATTAAGTTTCAATTATTGCCCATAACTTATTCGTTAGGTAATGAAATTGAAAGATGGCTAAATTGTTTCGGGCTGTCCCATTTTTTTAAGAATACGGTAGTGGGAGCGGAGTGCTGATATAAAAGTGGCGTTTTCGTGATAAGGCAATCCAAATTCCAAGGCTGTTTGTTTTACGATTGTGGAGATTTGTCCATAATGTACATGGCAAATTTTTGGGAAAAGATGGTGTTCTATCTGCCGGTTCAATCCACCAAGAAAGAAAGCTGAAATAGGGCACTGGGTAGCAAAGTTAGCGGTAGTACGCATTTGATGTTCTGCCCAGGCTTCTTCCATATTACCTTCGGCATTGGTGGAAGGAAAAGTGGTTCCTTCTACTACATGAGCAAGTTGAAAAACAAGTCCCATGGTTAACCCTTGCGCCATGTGTAACACAACGAAACCGATGGCAACCTGCCACCACGAGACTGCCATAAACAATATCGGTAAACCAATAAAAATAAAATAATACAGAAACTTATAGAAAAAGAGGTTAAAGTATTCAACTTTCGGATGCTTGTTCTGACAGGCACCAACACTTTTTTGAAAGAACTTTTTATAATCTTTACGAAATACCCAGGAAAGCGAAGCCAAACTATATAAAGGAAAGGCGTACCATTGCTGGAAACGCTGATGAGGTTTTAACTCATCTTCGGTACAGATCCGTATTAAGCCTGGTGCCACTTCAATATCTTCATCATGACCTGGGATATTGGTATAAGTATGGTGCACCACATTGTGCGTAATGTTCCATACATATGGATTAGCCCCAACCATATTAAAAAGAAAACTGAAAAATGAATTGGTGCGTTTAGAGCTCGAAAACGAACCATGGATGGCATCGTGACAGATATTAAAACCAATAAATGCACAGGTTGCGCCAAGTAAAATGGTAAGTCCCAAAAGTATACTGATGTGAACGTTTAAAAGGAGTATAGCAAAGTAAAGTGCCAGAAATATGGTCAGGAAAAGACAGGCTTTGAACCACATCAGTACATTGGCATTGGTACTTCTGTTGTGCGTTTTAAAGTGGTTGTTTACTCTGCTGCGAACTTCAGCGTAAAATGTATTTCCCGGTAAACATGGGAATTTAGCTTTTGATTTCATGATCTTGTACCCTTATCTACCCCATGTACGAGGTCGATACTCCAAGTTCATTAAGCTTTATGTATAACCTGGCTAATGCGCCAAGCTTAGTTATAAACGTAAACTAATTTGTTTTAGTTTTCGACGAAGGTAATAAATTAACTGGTGAGTTTTGCAGTTAAAAGACACCTACTTGATTTCGTTGATCAGGATATCTAAACCAAAGCCAGTGGTTTGCAAGATGAGCGGAAAGTTGGGATTGTTTAAAATCCAGAGTTCCAATTTGCCATCTTCACTAGCTACATTGGTTGCATCAACCTCTTTGTCGCCAAATTTAAGTGGTTTTATACCTGTTTCCTTTGTTTTGAACTTAATGGTGTTATAGGTAAACGTTTTATGGTCTACCAATGATTTATATGCTTCTTTCGAAATCAGTCCATATGTTTCATCATCGCCTAGCTTTGTGATTCCCTGCAGAGGTTGTTGTGTATAGATGGCCTTACCATTTTCAAAAGCTTTTTGGTTGATTTCGAACTCACCTTCGCCATAGCCTTCTACAAACCAGGCAAAAGTAATGGGCGCTTCAATGCGCTTAATGGTAAAAAGCACAGGCACATCCCTGCTCTGAACATAAACTGTTGCGCTTAAGGTGGTACCTGCCTTAATTTCGGGCATTACTTTTTGTGCCTGGGCCACCAACAAAAATCCTAAGCAGTAAAAAGTGAAGATAATTTTTTTCATAATGGATTTAATTTTCTTGTCAATGACCTAACCTTACGAAATTATTCAATTTAACTGAAATTGAAAATACCCATGTCTGTTAACTTTATGTTAAGCAACTGACGCATAGCTTCGTAAAACCAGGGATTTGTGTAGAGAATTGGGATTGATCTGTTTGGGCATAGGATTTTATTGCATCCTTATCATTCCGGAAAAACATGATAGAGAACTTGATTTTACTGAACCCAAATAATACGCTGGCTTAGTTCAATCCTGCTGCAATGAAGAAACAACAGATAAGTATTGGTAATACATACAGCGATCATATATTTTTTATCCTGGTGGGCAGTCCGTTACGTTTGTATAATGCTAATATAAGGCATACAAATTTAGCCCAGCCATAATGGTTTGGGAATTAAAATGAACAAAAACACAGGCTACTCGCTGTAGTTCCTCTTATTAGCAGCATAAACATGGTACCAAATGTACAGAATCCATATTAATACCACGGTGCTGTAAACCAATTCGGGTTCAAATGAATCCCTTGTAATTAACAGCGCAATGGAGGATATCAGGGCAGTCAGGAAGAAATAAAGAATATTTTTCATAACGTACTGATTTAATGAATGTTGGATTTAGTAAATATAATAAAATGTATGCTATAATTCAAGTTATTATGAAAATAATTTACCTGATTGTGATGATGGAAGGTTTTTCTTCAGTTTTTAAGGTGTTTTTTGCTTATTTAATAGCTGTTTTTCTGATTTCTAATGCAATTATGGCTGTTTCTCGGGGATTATACCGGGTAAAGTCAGGAATTTAATTTTTGCTATTAATAAAAGGTATAAGACCTTGTCGCTACGCATAAATTAAGAATTAAAACAACACAAAATTGTGGCATAAGGAAATTTATATTTTTTTGTAAGTTTACGCGACACAAACTAACCAGAAACAATAACACACAAATGATTAAATTCTCTTTAAGCTTAATTTCTTTCACCCTAGTTTTTTTTGGATTAAAAAACTTTTTTAGCGAACCCAGGATACAACGCGTATCACCCCCCGAATTAACGATAACCAATTTTGCAGGTCCAGATGTTACACCCAGTCCAGCCTGTTTAGCAGTCGCACCAACAGGAGAAGTATATGTTGGTGTGGATATGATCGGCTCATTAGGTAAAGATCCTGGAAAAGGCCACATCCTTAAATTAATAGATAAGGATAACGATGGTAAAATGGACGAACATGTAGATTTTGCCGAAGTGGATAATCCCCGCGGTATTATTGTTCAAGGCAGCCAGGTATATGTATTACACACCACTTTTTCGAAAGAAACAAAACAGGCTACCGGCATGAATTTGGTTGTTTTCGAAGATAAGGATGGCGATGGTAAAGCTGATGGACCTGAAAAACCACTTATTGAGCACATCAGTAATGCCAAATATATCCGCGAACGTGGTACCGACCATGCCACCAATGGTATAAGAATGGGGATTGATGGATGGATTTACATTTCTGTAGGAGATTTTGGATTCCATGATGCTGTAGACCGTTCAGGTAAAAAATTAACCATGTTAGGCGGCGGGATTATGCGCGTTCGTCCTGACGGAACTGAAATGGAAGTATATACACATGGTACACGTAATGTTTATGATGTAGCGATCGATCCTTACATGAACGTTTTTACCAGAGAAAATACCAATGATGGTGGAGGATGGAATGTTCGTTTCTCGCACCACATACAATCAGGTGAATATGGTTACCCTGTTTTATTTCAGAATTTTACTGACGAGATTATTCCGGCACTTGCCGATTTAGGTGGAGGATCGGGTACCGGCGCGTTATTTATGGATGAGCCGAACTGGCCTGAACAATATAACCATGTACCAATGATGGCCGATTGGGGCAGAAGCATGCTTTATATTCATCGAGTAACTACTGATGGGCCTACCTTTACCCAAAAAGACGAAGATTTTATTAAATTACCTCAAATTACCGATCTTGATGTAGACGGTTCAGGAAGATTGTATCTGTCGGCATGGGATGGCGCAGGTTATTCTGGCAGTCCGAATAAAGGTTACATTGTTCGTGCTGTGCCAAATAACTGGACATATAAAGCTTTTCCTGATGTTAAAAAAGCTTCAATTAAAAAACTAACCGAGTTACTTAAATCCAATAGTGCGGTAGGCCGTTTAACGGCTTCGCAGGAATTGGTTGCACGCAACAATAAACAAGCTATTGCAACGGCTTTAAAAGTAGCTTCCGATCAGGGTTTAGCACTTGATGTACGTATTGCTGGTATTTATACTTATGCACAGCTGACCAAAGAAAACGGTATCGCTACTTTAGTTGAATTTACCAAAGATAAAGCAGTTAAGGAATTTGCATTAAAAGCACTTGCTGATCGTAAAGGCAGTATAGGTAAAGTGCCGGTTGAACCATTTTTAGAAGGTTTAAAAGATCCTTCTGTTCGCGTTCAGGCTGCTTCGATAATTGGTTTAAACCGTTTGGGCAGGGCAGAAGTTGCCAATGTGCTTTTACAAACCAAGGTCCCTGCTTCGTTTACAGCACCTGCAAAAGGCACCGAAGGACCTCATGCAACACCTAATTCAGCCATTATTTTGCCTCACTTAGCTGTTCGGGCCTTAGTTGATCTTCAGGCAGTAGATGCTTTGCTTGCTGCGGTAAAAACTGAAAATTCTACCCTTGCGCTTTGGGCATTACGTTATATACATACTGAAAAAGCAGTTAACGGGCTGATTGAAAACTACAAACAATCGAATGATGAAAAATTAAAACAACAGATCCTGGTTACCTTAGGCCGTTTATATAAAAAAGAAATTGCCTACGATGCGAGCTGGTGGTGGGGTACACGCCCTGACTCTCATGGCCCATATTTTAAGGCGGTTTCGTGGGAAGGTTCTCCTATCATCGAGAAATTTCTGAAAGAAGAAGCAACCAAAGCCGGAGCGCAGGGAAAACAGTTTTATGTTGATTTAAATGCACGCCAAAGGATGGATATCCCTGAATTTGCCGAAGAAGAAAAAGTAGCGGCTACTGAAGAACCAAAAATTGATCTGGATAAAATCAAAAACAAAAAAGGTCAGGTAGGTAAATCATCTATCGAAGATGTGTTGCTGGCTATTAATAAATTACAGGGCAATCCTTTAAAAGGAAGAAATATTTTCAATAGTCAGGGTTGTGTAGCCTGCCATAGTTTAAGCAAGAGCGAGAAAATGAAAGGTCCGTTTATGGGACAAATTGGCTCTATTATGAACCGTGAGCAGATTGCAGAATCGATATTGAAACCTAATGCTTCTATTTCTCAGGGATTTGCTTCGGTCATGATTAGTGCTAAAGGCGACCGTACCTATATGGGGTTCATTACAGAAGAAACAGCTGCCAAAGTAGTGGTTCGTAATATTGCAGGTGAGGTTTTTACCATTAAAGCAGGCGATATTTTATCGAGAAAAGAAATGGAAACTTCGATGATGCCGGAAGGTTTGGCTAATTCATTATCATATGAAGAATTAGCTTCGCTGGTTACTTTTTTATCTGAACAGAAAAAATAGTTTCCCCTATAAAAATTTGATAAGGATGATCGTTAACCCATGAAGAAAAATCAGCTTATCACAATCATATTTACCATCATAACCTTGTTTTGCTCAACGCTTGCAGTCGGGCAAAACAAGGAAATTGATTCTACTTTTAAGATGCCTCCGCATCCAAGGTTACTGATAAGCCACGAGCTTGAAACACAGATCTTAGAAAATGTCAGGCGCGATCGGAGGTTTAAACAAATCCATCAAGCCATACTATCAGCAGCAGATCAGGTTTTAAATAAACCTGCATTAGAACGCATAATGATTGGTAAACGTTTACTTGATGTATCAAGAGAAGCACTCAAAAGAATTTATTACCTTTCTTATGCTTACAGGTTTAGCCACGATAAAAAGTATGTAACCAGGGCTGAAAAAGAACTGCTTGCTGTATCCGGCTTTAAAGATTGGAACCCCAGTCATTTTCTTGATGTCGGTGAAATGACTATGGCTTTGTCAATAGGTTACGATTGGTTATATCAGGATTTGCCCCAATCAACCAGAAATATAGTGGCGCTTGCCATTCTCGAGAAGGGAATACAACCTTCAACAGATACTAAATATAACAACTGGTTAAATATTACCAATAACTGGAATCAGGTATGTAATGCGGGAATCACATTTGGTGCAATTGCTACTTTTGAAACGCATCCCGCTTTATCCGCCAAACTGATTAACCGTGCAATAAAAAGTGTAACCCTACCCATGAAACAATATGCGCCAGATGGGGCTTATCCGGAAGGTTATGGCTACTGGGAATATGGTACTTCTTTTAATGTGATGTTTATCAGTGCTTTGGAGGGCATTTTTCATCAGGACTTTGGCCTGAGCGCTCAGCCGGGTTTCCTTAAAACGGCTGATTACCTGACTAATATGACGGGGCCTTCGGGCACTCCTTTTAATTATTCTGATAGCCGGGCGGTTGCCGAATTTAATCCGGCACTTTTTTGGTTTGCATCCAAACTAAAAGATCCCGGCTTATTATGGGTAACCAAGCAACAGCTCGATGAACAAATGCCTTTACAGAATAGGTTGCTGCCATCGGCAATGATCTGGGGCGCAAAATTATCGCTTAACCATATTCAACCTAAAACTGCACAATTTTGGACCGGAAACGGCCCTAATCCGGTGGCTTTAATGCGCAGTTCATGGACTGATCCCCTGGCTACTTTTGTTGGATTTAAAGGTGGTTCGCCTGCTGTTAGCCATGGCCATATGGATGTAGGTTCTTTCATCATGGAATCGCAAGGCGTACGATGGGCAATGGATTTTGGAATGCAGGAATACGAATCGCTCGAATCAAAAGGAATTAATCTTTGGGACAGCAAACAAAATGCACAGCGCTGGAAAATATTCCGTTATAATAATCTCGCACACAATACCCTTTCAATCGATAGTACCTTGCAGAACGTAAAGGGAAATGCTGCTTTCATCAGTAGCAGTGATGATGGTCAGTTTATGAACGCTGTTGCCGATTTGAGCACCTTATATACTGATAAACTAAATAAATCAATTAGAGGGGTCGCTTTGATTAATAAAAAAACGGTGCTGATCCGTGATGAAATAACTGTAGGAAACACAGATGTAACTCTTCGGTGGTCGATGGTTACACCTGCAAGGGTGCAGATTATTGATGGGCATACCATCGAATTAAGTTACCAGGGCAAAAAATGTTATCTCTTCGTTGATGCCAAAAGCGAAGTTAAAATGAAAACCTGGTCGACGGATCCACTTACCGATTATGATGCCAAAAATCCAGGTACTTCAATTGTAGGATTCGAAGTAAGGCTCAAAGCCGGTAGCGAACAGGCCATATCCGTTTTTATAGATGCGCAATCCCCCTCACCAAAAAGCTTTTCTGCTCAACCCATATCCAGCTGGGCTAAAAATAATAAGGCCGGTAGTTAACGTGTTTTCTAAGCCTCCATTTTAAAGGTCGTTCTTTCTAAAAACGGATGAAGATGAATTTTATTGTTATTGTCGAGCAATTTTTAGCATAAAATTGCGCCAGTTGTTTTGGTTTAAAAAAACAAAACTTACATTTAGCGATTAAATCTATATACCTAGTCGATGAGCAGATCGGAGCGGTATAACCACCAGTTATGGAAGACCATTTTTTTGAACAAATTATTAAGAACCCTCTTGAACAACCAAATATTCCACCCAATGAAGTGATATCCCGTTGGGCAGAAAAGTTAATTCAGGTACTTTTTCCAGAAAATTCCCCTAAAGTATTTTCAACGATTACAGAAGTAAAAGAATATATTGCTGTTTTGGAACTTGAGCTTTATGATATCATATCGGCCAGTTGCAGGCTTAAAAATAGTGAATGTAAAAATGCAGCCGGTCAGTTTTTTGAAGAACTACCAGCGCTTTACCGTGTATTGAATACCGATATCGTAGCCATTTATGAAGGCGATCCGGCGGCACAGAGCAGGTTTGAGGTAATCAGAACCTATCCGGGTTTTTATGCCATCTGTTTCTACAGGATTGCCCATATGCTTTATAATTTCGGTATACCATTGGTTCCGAGGATACTTACCGAATATGCCCATTCTAAAACAGGTATCGATATCCACCCGGCAGCGAGTATTGGCGAGTACTTTCATATCGATCATGGAACTGGGATTGTTATCGGCGAAACCAGTACAATAGGCCGTTATGTGAAACTTTATCAGGGCGTAACACTTGGCGCGTTAAGTGTTAAGAAAACACTGGCAGGCAGCAAACGCCACCCAACCGTAGAGGATAGGGTAGTTATCTATTCCGGAGCGACCATACTAGGCGGCGAAACCATCATCGGACATGATAGTATTATCGGGGGAAATGTATGGCTTACTGAAAGTATTCCGGCCTTTTCTACGGCTTATCATTCTCCAATAATTACCATTAGAAACCATAAAGAAACCAATTAAATATATTAAAATATGGCAGGAATAATCGATCTGATCGGAAATACGCCAATGGCTGAACTTCAAAAGCTGAATATTAACCCAGCTGTACGGGTATTTGCCAAATTAGAAGGAAACAATCCGGGCGGTAGTGTTAAAGATAGGGCATCGCTCAATATGATCAGAAGTGCAATAGAACGGGGTGATGTAGTGCCAGGAACTAAACTGGTAGAGGCTACAAGTGGTAACACCGGCATTGCATTGGCCATGATTGCAAGTTTATATAACTTAGAAATTGAACTGGTGATGCCAGCCAATTCAACACGCGAACGTAAGGTAACGATGGAAGCCTTCGGCGCAAAAGTAACCCTGTTGGAAAGTATTGAAGATTGCAGGGATTATGCAGAAGAAAAAGGCGTTTCAAAAGGATATTTTTTATTAAATCAATTTGCCAATCCAGATAATTACCTGGCTCATTATAAAACAACCGGACCTGAAATATGGAGGGATACCGAAGGAGAGATTACACATTTTGTAAGCTCCATGGGGACAACAGGCACCATTATGGGTTGTTCGAGGTTTTTTAAGGAAAAAAATAACGATATTCAGATTATTGGCTGTCAACCCACTGAAGGTTCTTCAATTCCAGGCATCAGGCGTTGGCCTGAAGAATATTTGCCAAAAATATTCGATCCGCTAAGGGTAGACCGGGTAATGGATATTGCACAGGAAGAAGCAACCCTAATGTCGAGACGAATGGCTAAAGAAGAAGGTTTATTTGCAGGAATGAGCTCAGGCGGTGCCTGTGCAGCTGCATTGAAGCTGGCCAGCGAACTGGATAAAGGAACTATTGTTTTTATTGCTTGTGACCGGGGAGACCGCTACCTAAGCAGCGATCTTTTTGGTTGAGGATAAATCATTAATCTTGCTGGGCTTTTTTAGATAAAAGCATGCGAACCCTTTGCGTAATGGCTTCCATTTCAAAGGGTTTTTCTATGTAATCATCCCAATGCGTTTTGTAATAAGCACCCTTATGAATGCCATTTCGTGATGACATGAGCAGGATAGGAATGGAACCATGTACCGATAGCTTTAGTTCTGTACATATCGCCCTTCCGTCGGTCATACCCAACATATTATCGATTAAAATAATATCGGGTTGGAAAGCAGCAACCTTGCTATGTAAATCCATCGCACTGGAAAGGTTCATGGTAATGTAGCCTTCAAATTCGAAGATCATCTTTATGGCGTCAAGCGTGGCAGGATGATCTTCAATAATTAATATTTTTGGTTGGGATAGGGAGAACATTTTTTGTATGATTTGTTAAGGAAAGCTAAGATTACCAGTACCTCTTTTTTTTAGCAATAACTCAAATATTTTCGAGTCTGTTCTGGTGAGGCTGTCAAGCGAGTTGCGTAAACTCTGGTTCACCAGACTTAAATTGGTAAACATGGTTCTAAGTGTTTCGTTTTCATCTCTCAGCTCCATAAGTTCATGGGCTATGCTCCCAAAATCTCTTATCCAGCTGTCAAAACAGTTTTTATCAATTGCTAAGGCAGTATAAATTTCTTCGGGATCTCTGCCGTTGTAAAATTCCTGGATGCTGCCAATAATTTTAGCAGGGCTGTTAGTCGGTTTCATGGTTGGTTTTCGGATGCTGTTTGCACAGAAGGCTAAACCGTCCCCTGTCTAGACCTCCTGCGGCACAGCAATATTTTAAAATGTTTTCAATTAGGGATAGGGACAAAGAAATAGAGCGTTTTAGAGTTATCAAAATTTTTGGCTACGCACTAATACGCACCAACTTTAAATATTTGGATTTCAGTGAGAAGGGTGAAATGTAATTGGCATTTGAGTTCATTATATATAGTTTTTGATGAATTAGCGTTTTAAATAAGCCATGCCGTCAGGCGTGTAACAAATCATCCCGGAAAAGACCGTTTCTGTCGACATGGCTAAAAAAGCGAGTACAACCCAGACAAAATGCATTAAGCCTGTTTGGTTAAAAAACGGTATCGCACCGCGTGCACTCTAAATAGCTATATGCAAAGAGGGTGCGGCAGCTTGCTTATGGGGATACGCATTTCTACGCACGTAGATGCAAGTTGTTGTTTTAAAGATGGTTAAGTAATTTTAGGTTATTTGTTATTGAAATAAGGACAGAGAAAAATCAATTTATTTTTGTATATTATTTAGGACGATTTGGTGAGGTCTAACATCCAGGTGAGCATATTTGTTTCACCATCTATGCCAAGTTTTTTCCGAATTCTGTATTTACGGCTTTCAACCGAACGCACACTGAGTTTACAGGTCCTGGCAATTTCTTTAGTATCGAAATTTAACCTGATGTAAGCACAAAGTGTTAATTCTACGGGTAATAGCTGAGGTGAAATCTCAAGCAGCCTTTCGATAAATACAGGTTCAGCCTCACTAAAGCGTTTCATAAACGATGGGTCTTTGGCATGAGCAAGTTCTATAAGTGCTTTTAGCGAAAGCTGCTCAACAGGTTTTTCTGTTTTTGCGTCGAGTTGTTTACGATAACCTTCCACCTGTTCCTGAAGCAGGATCCGTTGTCGCCGGAAATGCGCATTATGCCGCGTTAATAACCTTAAACGTTGTCCGTAAAGGCCAAGGCTGATGAGTATTCCTTCAATTATTCCGGCCAAAGTGAGTAAATTAAAACTGTAGGATTGAAAGGGGATGAATTCCGTTAAACAAAAAACAAGGTAAATCGAAATCAGCGCTACAGGAATCCATCCGAGTACGTAACACCAGATGAGTGGATTGTTTTTGGCATATCCGCGGATGATGATAACTTTAACACTACTGAAAAGAAAAAGTAAAGAAGTTAATAAAAACAATACCTGTGTAAATACATTGGTGATGTTTCTGGCATCCCATAAAGAGCAGATTAGAATTAAAGCCCATCCAAACATTAAAACCTTAAAGAATTGATGCAACTGAGGGAGTTGCCGCCTGAGTTTTAAAAAATAACTGTTAAACAGCACCGTACAAATATAGCCGAGGGCAATAAAAAAATGAGCATGCACTACAATAAACCTGGCGATTGCCTGGTTCAGCAGTAAGCCATAACCTTGAAGATAGCAAACCATGACAATAAAATAGAGCAAAATAATCCGCGCTGTATAAAGTGCAAAGAGTTTACTTCGTGTAACAACGAACATAAAAACATGAAAAATGAGAATCATTAATTCAATACCCATGTAAATAGGCTGTAAACTATGTGCTTTAAATAAAGCATGGTTCAATACCGATTCGGTAACCAGTTTAACAGGTACCAGTAAAGTATTCATGGCCCGCATTCTCACATATACTTCGCCAACAGGTTCTTGTGCCTGTTGTAAAGGGAAAACATAGCCTGTACCCAGAATGTTATCATTTTGTTTCAGGTTGAACATACCAGAATTGATCTGGATTAGCTTACCGAGTTTATCGCGATAAAATACGCTGATGGAATCGATATTTGCATAATTGATAAACAGATAAGGAATCGTTTGGGTGTTTTTGGTAAAACGGAATTTCATCCACCATACTTTTCCGCTGGTTCCGCCATTAAAAATTGCTGACTTGCCTTTTGAAAAATAAGCTGACTTAAGTTGCGCTACCTTTTCAAAAGATGTTGTTTTGAGCGTATCCTGCCAAAAGTATCCTGCTTTGCCAATATTATCAAAAGTTTGTTTCTCCACCTGAATCACCGGTTGAGCCATGCAAAGGCTGCCTTCTATTAAGAAAGCGATAAGAATAAAAATGGTCTTCATTAATTAAACCAATGTAAAAAAGCAGGGATGACTTATTACAGGGGAGAAATTATAGCTTTATAACAGTAAATCCAAATTTTATCTCAAAAAAGAACATAATCCGAATGGTTTGGCATTCAGATCAAATTTGTATTTTAGACCAAGCCAGAAATTTTATGCATCAACTCATTATACAATACGCTTTCTTACTTGCAATTATTCTGTTTGTTGTCATGCTGGCACAAAAAATCCGTGTGGCATATCCTATTGTGTTGGTCATAGCCGGTTTAGCATTAAGTTTTTTACCGATCCTTCGCAACATTGAAATTGAACCAGAACTCATATTTGTAATCTTTTTACCACCGTTGCTGTATGAGGCAGCATGGAATACTTCGTGGAAAGATTTCTGGAAATGGCGTAGGGTAATCAGCAGTTTTGCTTTTCCAATTGTTATTTTTACCTCCAGTATTGTAGCGCTAATTTCTCAAAGCCTGATACCAGGTTTTACATGGGCCCTGGGCTTTTTGTTAGGTGGCATTATTTCTCCACCAGATGCCGTATCCGCATCGGCCATACTTAAAAATGTTAAAGTACCTAAAAGGCTCACCACCATATTAGAAGGCGAAAGTTTACTAAACGATGCATCCAGTTTGGTGGTATTCCGCTTTGCATTAGCAGCCGTAATGACCGGAAGTTTCGTATTTAGTAAGGCTGCAGGTAATTTTGTGCTGGTTATTGTAATGGGCATTTTGATCGGAATTGCGGTGGCCTTAGTTTTTTACGCGCTACACCGGTGGTTACCTACCACTACCAATATTGATATTATCCTTACTTTTTTAACGCCCTATGTCATGTACATCACTGCAGAGGAATTTGAGTTTTCTGGTGTATTGGCGGTAGTGAGTGGAGGTTTGTTTCTTTCGGCCCGCAGAGACCGTATTTTGACCCATAGGAGCCGGCTGCAGGGCATAAATGTTTGGGAAGCCGTGGCTTTTGTATTGAATGGCTTTGTTTTTTTATTAATTGGCTTAGAATTTCCGGTTATTATTCATGGCCTGGGTAATGATGGCCTTTTACCCGCCATCCGCTATAGCGCTATTATTTGCACGGTTTTAATTGTCACCAGGTTAGCCAGTACCTATGGTGCTTTATACTTCACACGTTTCATTAGCCGTTATATCACCACAGCTGATCCAAATCCAAGCTGGAAAGCACCTTTGCTTTTTGGTTGGGCAGGAATGAGAGGGGTGGTTTCTTTGGCTGCAGCACTTTCTATTCCGGTGGCTTTAAAGTCGGGTGAAGCTTTTCCCCAGCGTAACTTAATCTTGTTTATTACCTTCAGTGTGATATTGGTTACTTTGGTTTTGCAAGGCTTAACATTACCAGCATTAATAAAATGGGTAGATATGCCCGATCCGGATTATACAGTTTCTTTCGAACAACAAAAACAAATGGTGAGAAAGAAATTGTCCATGTTATCACTTAAGATCCTGGATGAAAAATACCACGATGCCTTATTGCATAATGATATGATCAGATCGATAAAAATTCGTATTGAGGCAGAAATGGAATTGTTGCGGGATTGGGAAAAAGAAGAAAACATTTCACGGGCTGAGGGCTTTTACCACGATTATCGCGTTGCACTTGAAGATATCATGGCTGAACAGCGTATTTTATTGAAAGGGTTAAACAAAAAAGAGCAGATTAATGATGAACTGATCAAAGAACAGTTAGAGCTGCTCGATCTGGAAGAAGAAAAACTTCGCCGGCATTTTAGTCAGCGGGATGCCTAAACATCAGCTTCTCTTTACGGTACCATTGCTCAATTTTATCCAATTAAATGTGTAATCATAGTCGCGTAATGTGCCCACATTGTGCGGTGTTACACATACATGTTTACACTACATAGCTGTAATTTCGGATGTCGTTTATCTGATGAAATAAAGCTATGAAAACAAATTACTTTTTAAAAAGACTCATTTTTTTGATGCTTGCCAGCCTGGCAATGCTTTCGTGTAAGAAAAATATTAATGAACATCCGGAAGAAGGAGGCAAAAAACAAACTGTAAAATTTATGGTTACGGGGGCTAATAATGATCTGGGAACGGCAGGGGATGCGGTAAATGCCCCGCTTAAAGACCTGATTAAACAGTTAACCATTGTGGTTTATCAATCGTTTACCGGACAAGAGTATACCCGTGTTACCCAGCTCGCTACCGATCCTAATTTTGGGGAACTTAGTTTAGACCTTCCGCTTAATACCTATAATTTTGTGGCTATCGGTTCTCGGTCGTTATTTGGCATTAATCAATTTTATCAGGGTGCTACCAATACCGTTATTTTGCCTTTTAATGAGGGAAATATGCAATATTGGCAACCTAATCAGTCTCCATCCGAAAAATTATACAAAACAGATGATACGTTTGTAGCAACCATTATGAACACCATAAATGCCAATCAGACTATTAATTTAAATATGGAAAGGATTGTGGGTAAGCTGGAAGTGCTTGTAGAAGATGTAGCCAATTACGAAGTTGATGTAAATAATGAAGCAACAGGTTATCTGTTTGCCGCAAAAACATCATTTGGCAGTATTGAAAATGATTTTGGTTATATCGTAAATAACACAAAAGGCCCAATTAGTATTTATATTCTCCGTACCGATAAACCTTTGGAAATTGAAGTGAGCGGTGGTGGAAGAAGGCGCTCGCTTTCTGTTCCGGTTTATAAAAATAAAAGAACGGTGGTAAAGGGCAAATTACTGGAACCTATTGGGAAAGTTGGGTTTAGCTTTGTGATTAATGATAAATGGCTGGCTGATACTACACTTGTAACACTTTAAACCGGCCATTTCATGCTGTGTTTATAACTCGTTATAAGCAAGCCTCTAAATGATTAAAATATAATGATATATTTGCTAATTAATTTAGTAAGTATGTCGGTAAAGGTTAATATCACTTCAAAGGGAATACAAAAGGTACTTAAAAACTATAATGAAAAGCAAGCCATTGCCGAATACATCTGGAATGGTTTTGATGCCAATGCAAATACCATACGCGTAGATTATGTAGCCAATCCGCTTGGTCTTTTGGAGGAGCTCACCATTGCTGATAATGGATATGGAATCAATTTTGATCGTTTACAGCAAAAATTCGATCCCTTTTTTGAATCTGAAAAATCTATCCAGATTGTGGCGCCCAAGCATACTTCTAAAATGCATGGCCGTAACGGGGTAGGGAGACTTACGTTTTTTACCTTTGCGCATGATGCCGTTTGGCATACCACTTACCAATCAGCGCAGGGCTTTCGTTATGGTGAAATAAAAATTAGCACTGGTGGTTTAAATAGTTATAGCCACGATTTTACTGCTGCCCCGACTGGTGTTGGTGAGACCGGGACAACAGTTTCTTTTGCCAATTTGAGGATCAGCCTGCAAGATATGGAAGAAACGGTACTTCCTTTTTTGATAAACGAATTCTGTTGGTTTATTGAATTGAATAAGCATAAAAATTATTCAATTATTGTAAATGGCGAAACATTAGATTTTAGCAGCAATGTTAAAACCTTAGAAGAGTTTAATCTTTTTTATCTCGATACGGCCGTTACTTTTAAAATTAAATATGTGCACTGGAAAGAAAATTTGCACAAAGAACTGTCTAAATATTATTTTTTAGCCGAAGGAGAAGAAATTTATAAGGATTACACTACCTTAAATAAAAAGAGCGACGATTATTTCCATAGTGTTTACATCGAAAGTGATTTTTTTCGTGATTTCGATTTTAAGAGTTTCGAAAATGAAGGACAGGTAGCCATATTTGGTGCCGCTAAATCTTCGGCCGAATATAGATTTGTAATTAAAGCACTAACAGAATATCTTAAAGGTAAACGTAAACCATTTTTAAAAGAGTATGCCAATCGCTTGGTTGAAACTTACGAACAGGAAGAGATCTTTCCGGTTTATGCCACCGAAAGGGAAAAAGAATTAAGGAAACCAGCCCTGGTTAATTTGATTAAGGCATTATATGAAATTGAACCCAAATTGTTTAGCAGTTTAAATACCGATCAGAAGAAAACTTTGGTACGCCTGATCGATCTTTTAATGCGCTCAAACCTACGTGATGAGATTTTTGAAATGTTTAATGGCCGGATAGAATTAGAGGCTGAAGAAAAACATGAGTTATTGCAGTTGATAAAAGGCCTTGAATCAACACAAAATTAGATTGAAATTAATAAGTATTTAGTAATTTGTTGCCGATAAAAACAACTTTAGATGAAAAGATTCCTGTTATTGATCAGCATTTTACTCATGAATACCCCATTGCTGTTCGCACAGCAAAAAGAGCGTAACCTTAATATTGTTTTTATTGGCAATAGTATCACTCAAGGTGTTCAGCTCGCTAATCCTGCTGATGCCCCACCTGCGGTAGCCGTTGCTTATCTGCTTAGACAAAAAGGAATAAACGAGGTTAAATTCAGCAATCAGGGCCATAGCGGTTACACCACTCTTGATTTTTTACCTGGCGCAGGCCGCACTTTTAATCAAGTTGAAGAAGCAGCCAATGCATTTACCAATAAAGAAGCACTACTGGTTTTTTCATTAAAGCTCGGCACCAACGATAGCGCTATCCAGGGACCACATGGGGCTCCCGTTTCACCTGATCGGTATATCGAAAATGTAAAAACCATCATAGAGAAATTATTGGCCGATTTTCCAAAGGCTATTGTGGTATTACAGCACCCTATCTGGTATAGTCCAAATACTTATAATAGCTCAAAATATTTGCAAGAGGGCTTATCGAGAGTGCAGGCTTACATTCCAAAAATTGATAGCCTTGTTACAAGTTACCGTTTAACAAAACCCAAACATGTTTTCGTGGGGGATAAAAAGGCTTTTGCTTATTTTAAAAAACACCATCTAACCGAGCTGATTCCAGAAAAGGGGCAGGCGGGTACTTTTTACCTGCATCCAAATAAATCAGGTGCAGTATCTTTAGGCGAATTTTGGGGCAAAGCCATTGAACGGGTGGTAAAGAAAAATTTTTAATCCCATGGGCTGGGTTAGCCAATATTCATAAATCTTTGCGATTTTGATATTATATAGTCATTTTTATAGCAGCAGTTAGTTGTCAAACCCCGTTTTATGAAGATCATTTATGATTAAATCCTTTCTGTTTTTATATGAGTGACCAGGTAGGATATTTTGGAACAAACCTGCCCATGAAAATTTACGGGTTGAGCGAAAAATCGGTTACCTTAACGTTCGGAACGGCCATTGACAACGATTTATTGAGCCTGATTACCGATTTTAATCAGTTGCTGCTACAAAATCCTTTTGCTGGTTTAATTACCACAGTTCCGGCTTATACCACATTAACTGTGTTTTTTGATCCGCTAAGTGTGATGTTATCAGGTCTTCCGGGCGAGGCTTGTTTCGATAAGGTATCGGCACATTTAAATAAAATTGCACAAACAAAAAGAGAAAAATCGAGTGTAATAGCTGATAAACTGGTTATTCCGGTCTGTTATGGCGGCGATTTTGGCCAGGATCTTTTAACGGTTGCCCGCACCAATAACCTGACCGAAACTGAGGTAATCGATATACATACCGCCGGACAGTACATGGTTTTTATGATCGGTTTTGTGCCAGGTTTTGCCTACATGGGTGGTATGGATGCGAGATTATCCACCCCCAGAAAAGAAATTCCCAGTGCTAAAATACTCGCTGGATCTGTAGGTATTGCAGGCCATCAAACGGGTATTTATCCTTTGGAAACCCCGGGTGGATGGCAGATTATCGGCAAAACCCCATTAAAGATGTTTGAGGTAAACCGTTCTCAACCATCCCTTTTAAAGGGAGGTGATCAGGTTACTTTTAAAGCCATTGGTATAGATGAGTTTAATGCTTACGCTGAAATATGAGTATGAAAATTAGCATCATTAAGCCAGGCTTGTTAAGCACCATTCAGGATTTAGGCCGGTACCGATACCTTTCGCAGGCTGTACCTGTTTCGGGGGCGATGGATGAGCTGTCGCACCGTCTGGCCAATAAGGCAGTTGGTAACGATGATCATCATGCTACCATCGAGTTTACTTATGCTGATGCTTCATTTAAAGCTGAAACACCTGTTCTGCTTTCTTATTCTGGCGATGGTGCATTTTTGATTTACAATGATGAGTTAATGCCTGCAGAAAAGCCATTGTTTTTTCCGGCAGGTTCGGTTATAAAGCTCATCAGTAACACCATTGGTGCGCGTACCTATTTGGCTGTTGCTGGTGGATGGGAGGTGCCGGATGTAATGGAAAGCAGAAGCACCTATCTTACTGCTGCTTTTGGCGGCTTTAAAGGGAGAGCATTGCGAAAAGCCGATGTTTTGAGCAGTGGTACTATTCTTAATGAAGTATCGAATGGGATAATAAAACAATTAATCAACCGGTCGTTAATCTACCCAAATTGGCGTATTTCACGCGAAAGTTTACTGCCAGAGAAAAGGCAAACCATTAGGGTTGTACTCGCCAATGAAATCAGCTGGTTTGATGCCACATCCATTATTTCATTTTTAACCAATTTTTATACCATCGACAGAAGGAGTAACCGCATGGGTTATCATTTATTGGGAAAACCATTGGTGAGGAGGGTTAAACAGGAATTGCTCAGTACAGCAGTAACACCCGGGATTATTCAGGTAACCGGAAGTGGCGATTTGGTTATACTCATGGCCGATTGTCAAACAACAGGTGGTTATCCGCGTATTGCCCATGTTGCAGCAGTCGATTTGCCTTTATGTGCACAGTTAAAACCTGGTGATGCCATTCACTTTTCCGAAATTTCGAGAGATGAGGCAGAAGAACTTTACCTTGAACGGGAACGCGATTTATCATTGATTACCACGGCCATAAGCCTAAAATATATTAAAACATGAAAATGATCGACCTTAATTGCGACATGGGAGAAGCATTTGGGAATTATGTTATGCCCAATGATGAAAAACTGATGGAATATATTTCATCGGTAAATATTGCCTGTGGTTTCCATGCCGGCGATCCGGCTGTAATGCAGCAAACGGTCGCTTTAGCCTTAAAAAACGGGGTGGCCATTGGTGCGCACCCGGGTTTGCCCGATTTGCAAGGTTTTGGTCGCAGAGAAATGAAGATTACTGCAAACGAAGCCTATCAGCTTACTTTATATCAAATTGGTGCATTAAGTGCTTTTGTAAAAGCTGCAGGCAGCAAATTACATCATGTTAAAGCACATGGTGCATTATATAATATGGCTGCAAAGGACAGTAGTTTAGCAAAAGCCATTGTACAGGCTGTTTACGATTTCGATCCAAGTCTGATTTTGTATGCTCTGGCAGGTAGCAAGATGATTGAGGAAGCTGAAAAAGTGGACATAATAACCGCATCCGAAGTTTTTGCCGACCGTAGTTATCAGGATGATGGATTACTGACTCCACGCTCTGCAGACAATGCTTTAATTACGAGCGAAGAAGAGGCTGTAAATCAGGTTTTGGGATTTGCTTTAAAGCAGGAAGTACGGAGTACAAGTGGAAATCGTATCACAGTCAGGGCCGAAACGGTTTGTTTGCATGGCGATGGTGAACATGCTGTTGCTTTTGCTAAATTAATAGCGGAGCGATTAAAAAAAGAAGGTATTGTTATTAAAGCCCAGGTAATATGAAGCCAAAATACAACTGGAGTGTACTTTTAGGGGCTGCTTTTTTAATGGCTTCATCGGCTATTGGTCCTGGTTTTTTAACACAAACAGCCGTTTTCACCCAACAGTTGGGGGCGAGTTTTGCGTTTGTGATATTGTTATCCATCGTATTAGATGCCATTGCACAGTTGAACATCTGGCGGATTATTGCCGTTGCTGATAAACCTGCTCAGGATATCGCCAATAAGGTATTTCCAGGCCTGGGTTACTTTATTTCTTTTCTGGTTTTTTTAGGTGGTCTGGCTTTTAACATTGGTAATATTGCAGGTGCTGGTTTAGGACTAAATGTGTTATTCGGCATTAGTGTAGGTCAGGGTGCTGTTATCAGTGCTATTATGGCAATTGGCATTTTTATTTACAAAGAAGCAGGTAAGGCGATGGATGTTTTTGCCAAAACCATGGGGCTGATTAAAATTGTACTCGCCTTAATTATAGCCTACACCAGTTCGCCGCCATTGGCAGAAGCCGCATTAAGGGCTGTAAATCCTACACAATTCAGTTTTACAGCAGTATTAACCATAGTTGGTGGAACAGTTGGCGGTTATATTACTTTTTCAGGTGCACATCGTTTATTGGATGCCAGACAAACCGGAATCCAGAATTTAAGCGCCGTAAATAAGGGTGCACTAAGCGCCATCGGACTCGCATCTGTTATGCGCTTATTGTTATTTATTGCGGCTTTAGGGGTAGTTAGTAAAGGTTTTACTTTAGATCCATCCAATCCGGCAGCTTCGGTTTTTAAACTGGCCAGCGGCGAAATCGGGTATAAAATTTTTGGTGTAGTGATATGGGCTGCGGGGATTTCATCGGTTGTGGGCTCTGCATATACCTCCATCTCTTTTATTAAGAGTTTTCACCCCATGATCTTAAAGTTTAACAGAGAGATTATCATTGCCTTCATATCCATCTCCTGCATTATTTTTATCCTGATTGGTAAACCCGTTAAAATACTGCTTACTGTAGGCGCCATTAATGGATTTATTTTACCTATTGCACTGGGTATTATGCTTATTGCTGCTTATAAAATCAAAATTATCGCAAATTACAAACAACCGTTTTGGTTAACCTTAACCGGCTTAGCGGTGGTATTAACCATGGTTTGGATGAGTTATGGCACCATTATACAAATGATAAACGGAGAATAAATCTTTATAAAATGAATACGATTACTAAATATTTTTGCTTATTTCAACTGTTGAGTGTTACCTGTTTTGCGCAGCAGCGTACAAAACCAGTGGCCGTAGAACCGGGAGTTTCTCTAACATTGGCTAACGCCAGAAGCGCAACAATAAGTAATATTCAATACAAGCTTCATTTTACTGTACCGACAGCACAGAATGCATTAATAGAATCAACTGAAACTATTGATTTTAAGTTAAATAAGTTAATTGATCTACAGGTCGACTTTAAGCAGGATTTAGATCACATAAAACAAATATCGGTTAATGGAAAAACCATACCAGTCGATTTTAAAGCAGAACATATCCTGGTAAAACAGGAGTATTTAAAAGTCGGGAATAACCATGTTGAAATCGAATTCATTGCTGGTAACGAATCATTAAACAGAAATAAAGATTTTTTGTATGCGCTCTTTGTTCCTGATCATGCCAGAACTGTATTTCCTTGCTTTGATCAGCCTGATTTAAAGGCTAACTTTTTACTTTCGTTAACCGTTCCAACTGACTGGAAGGTAATGGCTAATGCGATTAAAAAAGATTCACTGGTACAAGGCAATTCGACCACTTACCATTTCAATAATTCGGATAAATTACCCACCTATTTATTCTCTTTTACGGCAGGAAAATACAGCCTGATAAACCGGGAAATGAAAAATAATAAAATGGAATTTCTACACCGGGAAACGGATTCAGCGAAAATTAAATTCAGTGTAGATTCTGTTTTTGTCGCACATCGCGATGCCATCGATTTTTTAGAAGACTGGACAGCGATAAAATATCCTTTCCAGAAAGTAGGTTTTGTCAGCATTCCTGATTTTCAGTTTGGTGGTATGGAACACCCTGGAGAAGTACAATATAAGGCATCCGCATTGTTTTTAGATCAGGGGGCAACTAAAGATCAGTTTATTTCGCGTTCAAATCTGATTTCGCATGAAACGGCACATATGTGGTTTGGCGATCTGGTCACTATGAAATGGTTTAACGACGTTTGGATGAAAGAGGTTTTTGCCAATTTTATGGCCGATAAGGTAACCGAAAAATTAATGGGCAAGTCTACTTTCGACCTTAAGTTTTTACAAGACCATTATCCGGCAGCTTATGGGGTAGATAGAACATTGGGCGCTAACCCCATTCGACAGCAACTGGATAATTTACAGGAAGCGGGATCGATGTATGGAAACATAATTTACCATAAAGCACCCATTATGATGCGTCAATTGGAGTTACTGATGGGCAAGGAGAATTTTCAGCAGGGAATAAGGGAATACCTGAAAAAATACAGTTATGGCAACGCTACCTGGAATGATTTGATCGCCATTTTAAGTAAATACAGTAAAAGTGATCTCCTGAGCTGGAATAAAGTATGGGTAAATGAACCTGGCAGACCAGTTTTTAGTTATGATATTAAATACAATGGAGATAAAATAAGTAATTTAAGCTTAAATCAAAACAGTGAGATGGGGCAAGCCAGGGTATGGCCACAATCATTCACGGTTAAGCTGGTTTACCCAACCTATAGCAAGGTTTTGGTGGTCAGCGCGAAGACTGCTAAAACAGATTTAATGGAGGCAAAAGGTCTTCCAAAACCAAAGTATATTTTATTTAATGCAAACGGTGCCGGATATGGCCTTTTCCCAATCGATCAGGAGATGATGGCAAATCTTTATCATCTTGAGGATCCCTTAGAACGTGCATCGGCTTATATCAATGCCTATGAAAATATGCTTTCGGGCAAAGGTAATAAGCCTAAAGCGCTTTTAACAGTGTTTTTACAGGGATTGGCAGTTGAAAAAAATGAAATGAACCTTAGGTTGATTACGGGATACCTCACTAATATTTACTGGACTTTTCTTACTGCTGAAGTACGGAATGGTATGTATGAAAGCGTGGAGAAAACAATATGGAATGCAATGGAGCAGCAGCCAATGCAAAATAACAGGAAGATTTTGTTCAATGCTTATCAAAATGTGTATTTAAGTGCCGATGCCGGGAAACGCATGTATGATATCTGGTTCAGGCAAACTGCACCAAATGGAATTAAATTGTTAGAGGATGATTATAATGCAATGGCTTTAACACTGGCACTTAAAACTGATACCGCAAACACCATCCTGAAAGCGCAGTTAGAAAGGACCAAAAATGAAGACCGTAGAAATCGGTTGATTTATTTAATGCCCGCATTATCTTTAGATGTGAAGGAAAGAGGTCAATTCTTTAACGCTTTAAAAGACCGGAAAAACCGTCAGAAAGAAGCCTGGGTAACTACGGCTTTATCTTATCTGCATCATCCCATCAGGCAAAAAACAGCTATTCATTATCTGAAAGAAAGTTTAGATTTATTGGAAGAAATACAGAAAACAGGGGATATATTTTTTCCGCAATCGTGGCTGGCTGCTATTTTTTCCAGTTATAACAACAAAGAAGCAAATGCAGTGGTACAGGATTTCTTAAAATCACATCCTGCTTACAACTCAAAATTAAGGGATAAAATTTTGCAGACAACAGATAATCTTCGCCGGGCACAGGTCATTCTACATTAAGCGCCAATGTAAATAAATTTGTTACATACAGGTTTAAGAAGAATTTATACTTTTGTCGCGAGAGCGTTAATTTAGATTGAAAGGGGTAAACATGAATTTGTTTGCCCTTTTCTTTTACGAGTAATCGTCATGCTGAATTTATTTCAGCATCTTTCCTGCAAAATAAATCCTGAAATGAATTACCTGCGGTGAGCTCGCTAATGTTCTTCACTTCTTAATGTTTAGGATACTTTTAAATGAGGCAGTGTATTTTACCACCTAAGCCACCTGAGATCATCTGAGTTTTTGGAATCGTGCTTAGAAACGTTAACCTTCTCTACCAAATAATAATGGGTTGTGGCACTAATTGAAAGATTCTGTTTGACTATTTAGGTCGTCTAATAAACTGTTTAATAAAATGTCTCTTTTATCTTCAATTGAAGCATCATCCTGGATCAAAACGGTAAGGTTCGTATTTTCTGTTGTTTGAGTTTGCATATAAGGCTGCGGTTAATGTTTGTCAATTAAATGTCTACCATTATCTAACGTCGATTTTAGAATATAGTTTGTAACTTTTTTAATTGAGTAGCAGCGTTTACACCTACGATTGGAAAAATCACTCCGAAAATAACTTAACTCTGGTCATCCAGGACCTGTAGTAAATGATTTAAGTCTTCTTCTGTATTGTAATAATGGAAAGAAATCCTTGTACCGGCTCCTCTTGGCGAACAAAGTATTTTGGCAGCAGCAAGTTTATCCACTGTTTTTTGATCTAAAGGCATACTCATAATGGTCGATTGATACTTCCTGTCAAGCGTCCAGTCAGGGATTAATCCTCTGGAATTTAATTCCAGCCTGGCCCGATTACAAAGCGTTTGCGTGGTTTTTTCAATCCAATCAAAGCCAAATGAACTAAGATAATTTAAACTTTCGTTTAAGGTGCCGAAGTTTAGGGTATCTAAATGGCCAGGTTCGAAACACATCGATAAATGATCTTTTCCTTTTAAAAATGGTGCTGTTGGCAGTTGGGCCAATTTGTTTTTGGTGAAGACCGCATCTTTCATCTGATCAGAAAGAAATGCGTAGCCATTACCATAGCCTGCTAAAAGCCATTTGTATCCGCTGCCAATCAACGCGTCTAAACCCGTTTTTTCAAAATCATAAGCAGTAGTACCCAAAAACTGCGTGCCATCGCCAACCAATAAAAGATCAGGATAAGTGTTTTTTAGTTTCCGGATAAAATCATCATCCATCCTAAGTCCACTAATGTATTGTACCATGCTAAACGCCAGTATAGTAGGTTTGAACTTCTCAATGGCGTTAATGATGTTTTCTTCAAGCTTTTCATCGATGGTTATACTATGATAATCGAAACCCATGCTGATTACCGGATAACTTACCGATGGATATTCCTCTTCTAAAAGTAAAAAACGATGACTTTTATCCAATCCGCTCAATAAGATATTGAAACCGACTGAAAAATTTTGAACGAGATAAGTATTGTCTGGTTTTGAGCCAAAAAGCTTCGCTATATTATTTCTGAGGTCGGTAATAACCGGCAGATTTTCCATTCTGAAAATGCTTCCGCCAGCAATAAATGCTTCGTCATGTTGAGTTCTCCATGCTGCCAGATTGGTCGATAAAATGCCCGAATTGGCGGTGTTTAGGTAAGTATATTCTTTGAGGATCGGGAAAAATAGGTTCATGCTCAAATTTAAAAGAATTCTGTATTAAAAAAATAATTCAGGCGTCAAGTTAGCCGCTCAAAACATTGATGGGCAATTTCATATTCTTCGTTGGTTGGAATAACCAGGATTTTTACTTTAGCGCCTGTTTTATTAATTTCTTTCAACGCTCCATGGTAGGCTGCATTTTGATTTGGATCTAATTCAATACCCAGATAATCGAGTGCTGAACAAACGGCCTCACGCATATTGCTGTCGTTTTCACCCACACCTGCTGTAAATACAATGGCGTCTATACCATTTAAAATAGCCGCATAAGCGCCAATAAATTTTTTGATCCTGTAAGCATACAGTTTTAATGCTAAAATTGCAGCTGCATTTCCTTCGCTGACCATTTTTCTGATATCGCGCATGTCACTTGAGCCACCTACACCTAAAAGTCCTGATTGTTTGTTAACCAGGGTACTTAACTGCTCTAAAGTATATCCTGAATGTTCCATTAAATGAAAAATAACCGACGGATCGATATCTCCAGAGCGTGTGCCCATCATTAATCCGCTTAGCGGGCCAAATCCCATACTGGTATCTATCGATTTACCATTTTTAATGGCTGTGATGCTGCAGCCGTTACCTAGGTGTATGCTGATGATTTTACTTTCAGCCTTATTTAACCATTTAATGGCTTGTTCGCTTACATATTTATGGCTGGTGCCATGAAATCCATATACCCTGATGCCATGTTCTTTGTAATACCATTCCGGAATCGCATAACGATAAGCCTGTTCCGGTATGGTTTGGTGAAATGCCGTATCGAATACTGCAATTTGTTTAGCATTTACAAAAGTTTGCTCGGCTACTTCAATACATTTATAATTAACCGGATTATGCAGCGGAGCAAGTGAAAACAGTTTTTTGATCTGATGTTTTACCTCGTCTGTAATAAGGGTTGCACCTGTAAAATGTTCGCCTCCATGCACTACACGATGGCCAACAGCCGCAATATCATCAGGACTGGCTATTACTGCATATTCCCCTTCAGTGAGTAAAGCTAACACCTGTTTTAAACCTTCACCGTGGTTAGCAATAAAACCAGACTGTTCAATGTTATACTTTTCGTTATTGCGATAAACGCTATGTTTAATAAAGGAGCCTTCAATGCCAATACGCTCTACCAGGCCGCTGCAAAGCGGCGCTTTTTCAGGCATGTTAAAAAGCTGGTACTTTAAAGAGCTACTTCCCGAATTGATTACTAAAATGTTCATATTAAATATCCTGACATTGAATTGCTGTAATTACAACGGTATTAAAAATATCATCTACCGTACAGCCACGGCTCAAATCGTTTATTGGTTTATTTAGGCCTTGCAGCATTGGACCAATGGCTAATGCGCCGGTTTCACGCTGTACCGCTTTATAGGTGTTGTTACCTGTATTTAGATCGGGGAAGATCAATACACTCGCCCTGCCTGCAACCTCAGAACCTGGTAATTTTTGTCTACCCACTAATGGATCTACAGCAGCATCATATTGTATCGGACCTTCAATTTTTAATTCCGGATGCCTTGCTTTTACGATGGCCGTAGCTTCTCTTACGCGTTCTACATCTTCACCTTCGCCTGATGTGCCGGAAGAATAAGATAACATGGCAATGCGTGGCTCAATGCCAAATTTTGCGCTGCTTTCGGCTGAAGAAATTGCGATTTCTGCCAGCTGCTGAGCAGTAGGATTGGGGTTTACCGCACAATCGCCAAATATGGCCACCCGTTCGGGCAGGCACATAAAGAAAATGGATGAAACTACCGATACACCTGGTTTTGTTTTAACAAACTGTAAAGCAGGCCGGATGGTGTGTTGGGTAGTATGAACGGCACCCGAAACCATGCCATCGGCATCACCTTTATAAACCATCATTGTGCCGAAATAAGAAACATCGGTCATCATATCTCTGGCCATTTCGAGGTTTACATTCTTGGCTTTTCGCAATTCATGTAAGGTATTTACATAATCATTGTAATGAGCCGATTGTCCCGGGTTATGTATTTTTATCGTATTGGTATCCAGATTTAATCCAAGCCTTTTAATGGTATTGGTAATTTCGGTTGGATCGCCTAAAAGCGTAATGTCTACAATATCCTGGGTAATGAGTTTCTCCACGGCTTTTAAAATGCGTTCGTCATTTCCTTCCGGTAAAACGATGTGTTTTTTATCGCGTTTGGCCCATTTAACCAATTGATATTGAAACATATGCGGCGTAATGCCCTGATAGCTAAAAGTGATGATTTTATCATCAAGTGCTTTAATGTCGACATATTTTTCGAAAAGCTCTATCGCCACTGCGATTTTTTTCTTGTTTTCGATGGTGATATTCGAGTGAATACCGCCAATCGTAGTAGTGGTTTCGAAAGTGCCTTTTTGTACCGCTATTATGGGGATAATGGTCTGTAAACCTTCAATCAATTTAATAATCGGCTCATCGGGTAAACTGCCAGCAGTTAAAACAATACCCGCAATTTTTGGATAATTGGCCGATAAATTGGCCTGAAGCGCACCAATAATGATATCGCCACGATCGCCAGGCGTAACAATAAGCAAGTTATCTTTAATGTGCCTTAAAAAATTAGGCAACATCATGGCGCCGGTTACAAAATTGTCGACCTGGTTATCCAATAGTTCAGATCCAAAAAGCACTTCGCCACCTAAAGCCAGTGTAATTTCCTTCATCGTTGGACTTTGCAGACCAGTTTCAGTTGGAATAACGGCAATCAGCAGTTCTGCGGGTAATTGATTACTTAAGGCCTGTTTAATACGATCTGCTTCTTCAGGATTGACCATATTGGCCACTACGCCTAATACCTGTACATCGCGCAACAGGAAGTTTCGGTAAATGTTGATGGCAGATTTAAAAAGCTGACTGGCGGTTTTATTTTTCCCGGATACGACAATTAAAACGGGAGCACCCAGGTTTTTGGCCATTAAGGCGTTCGATTCGAACTCAAATGCCATGCCTTCGCCTAAGAAATCGCTTCCTTCAATTACCGTGAAATCATAGTTGTCTTCTAATTTTTTATATTTACTGATAATGGTATTGATAATGGTACCGCTATCTTCAGATTGATGCAACATTTCTTGCCGGGTAAAGGCAAAGGCATCTTCATATTTAACAGGGAGCGAAAAATAATCCAGCATGGCCTCCACATGTTCATCCTTTTTATTGGGATCGTCTTGTGCAATAATCGGTTTAAAATAGCCTACTTTTTGCGTTTTGGCCAATAACATATTGATCATCCCGAATGCAATTACTGATTTTCCGGTATAGGGTTCGGCTGAAGCAATGAATATATTTTTTGTCATAAATAAGGATCAATGTATAGTAATAACCAATTATGCCCAATATAGTTGGAAATATTTATTTTAAAAACTAAAGCAGGTTAAGTTTTAAAGACGGCATAAAATAATTACTTATTCTACACTTTAAATACCATCTATAGGCGAATCGTCAATTACGGATGTGATCATTAAGATCTAAAATTGGCCTGACTTAAATGGTCTTTTAGTTGCCAATAGGATATGATTTTAGGATAGCGGCGTTATGCGTTTGATTCAATCAAGAGTTTTAACATCTTTAAACGATGGATAAGCGGAAGATTCACTTTTGCATCGGGATTGAGTTTTAAGGGCATGAAATGACTTTCCAAAAAGTGCTCGTAATCGGTAATCACATTAGCCTGGTTGAGGTAAATAGGCACCTGTTGTTTTCCTGCCTGGGTAAAAAACTCTTCTAGCTGCTGTACTTCTTGGATGGTCATAATGCAAAGTTATCATTCTATTTTGAGCAGACGGAATTAAATTTATTTGATAGCTGGTATCTGCCTAATGCTCAATCATAATGATTTTAAAATATGGTTAGGTTATAGCCCTGGGTTGTTTCTGTACTAAGAATTTTAGTTTAAATTTGTGCTTCCCTAATAATTGTTTTTAATGGTGTGGCAAGCGCATGGATAATAGTGAAATAAGAAAAGATATTCATCGTGTTGAAATAATCCCGGATGTTTCAGCACTCAAAAAAGAATATTACCGTAAAGAAACGGCATGGCACCGCGATTGGAAGCTGGCCTTCCCACCGTCGTTTAGGGAAGTTGCCTTTTACGATGCGGCCAATACCGATATCCACCGGGCAGACATATTTACCCCATCAGGTTATACCATTGAGTTTCAAAACTCTCCAATAACAGCTGCCGAACTGCACAGCAGAGAGGCATTTTATCCAAATTTGATATGGGTATTAAACGGTAAAAAATTTAAAGGCTTTAAAATATTGAAACATTTGCCTGATGTGGATGATCCGAAACTGAAGGATTATGAGTTCTGCCATTCCGATCACCTTTCGATGGTTAGAAAAGCAGAAATTATACAGGGGCTGCCTAACCCCAAAATACTTAATTTTTACCATCCCGAACTTCAGGGAATTAAACTCACCTCAAACCTATATTCTTTTTGCTGGAAACAACCCCATAGTGTGTGGTATCTGGCTACTGCAAAAATTATTGTAGACTTAGGTGGACATTTTTTGTATGAGCTAAAACAACGTCAGCAGTTAAATGGCAATTACCCATATCTAAAAATGTTGAGTAGAAAAACCTTTATCGATTGGCATACCCCGCCAGAGATTTAAATTAAAATCAGTTAGCATTTATCAGAAATTGCCATACAACCACGTAAGTGATTAATTACAGGATGCAGGTTTGCGAGGTGAACTATTTATTTTCTGCTAAAACTGCTCAGGTTGAAAATAATTGTATGATATGGCTAAACGAGAATCATTTAAATAATAATGGGCATGTTTTTTGGGTTATTTTTTCAAAAATATTAATAATGCAACAATTTAACGCTCCTCAACAAAAATGTATCATTATCGACGATGATCAGCTTAGTATTGATATTTTAAGCAATTTTATCGCCCGAACCGGAGCACTAACGGTTGTGGCAACATATACTGATCCGATCGAAGCTATTCTGGCCGTTAGGGCGATAGGGGAAATAGATTTTTTATTCCTGGATATTGGGATGGAAGTATCAGGAATAGATGTGGCTAAAGTGCTCCGCGATCATGTTCGATACCTCATTTTCGTCACTTCGTACGAAAAATATGCACTTGATGCATTTAACGTTTATTGTGATAAGTTCATCGTTAAACCCATAACTTACCATAAAATAGAGTCGGCGATTAAAGACATTCTCAGAAAAGAAGCACCGCGATAATTAAAAAAGCATTAAATCCAATTCATCTATAGCTCTGCTGCTAATTTGAAACCTGGGGGCTGATACGGTTATTACAATACCGGGTTTACGCTAGATAAACTGGGCTTTTTGAGCAATTAAAAACGGTTGGTAATGCTCAGTTGCTCAGCTAAGTAAGCCGATATCTTCAAAAAAGGCGGTTAACAAAACATAATAATTACTAATTCTTATTTGGACTTGATCTAAATAGAGGCTATATTTGCCGAAAATAAAAATGCCACACGGTTCGGACCCGTGTGGCTAAACCGGAAATCCGGCTCACCTTTAATCTCCATTAAAAGCCATGCAAATTAAGAAAATTTTGCTATTGGGCATACTATGTGCCTGTGTAATTTTTACTTCAGCCCAAAATCGACTATCGAGCATATCAGGGCAAATCAAAACCAACGACGGAAATCCGCTTCCTGGCGTTACCGTTAAAATCCACAAAACCAATTACGTTACATTAACTGGTCCAAATGGGAATTTTAAACTCTCTAATATTCCGGTGGGTAATTATACCGTACAGGTAACTGCAATTGGTTTTAAAACGCAGAAAAAGGAAATTAAGGTAACTGATGGGGAGATAAGCACTTTAAGTTTTAGCTTATCCGAATCGTCAGAGCAAATGGAGACGGTTAACGTAATCGGCAGAACAGCAAATCAGGAAGTAAACAGGCAGGCCTTTAACGTAACGTCTGTTGATGCCAAAAAACTTTACAATACGACACTCGATATTTCTGGTGCTTTAGATCGGGTAGCGGGTATACGCGTAAGAGAATCGGGAGGGGTGGGTTCAAACTTTAACCTTTCGCTAAATGGTTTTTCTGGCAACCACGTGCGGTATTTTATCGATGGTATTCCGATGGATAATTTTGGTTCGTCCTTCCAGATCAACAACATTCCGATTAACGTAGCAGATAGGATTGAGGTGTACAAAGGCGTGGTACCAATGTGGCTCGGATCAGATGCTTTAGGTGGTGCCATTAACATTGTAACGGGCGATCGTTACCGCAATTATATAGATGCTTCTTACTCTTTTGGTTCATTTAACACACACAGAAGCGTCATTAATGCTGCCGTTACTTCAAAAAACGGACTAACCGTTCAATTAAATGCTTTCCAGAATTATTCGGATAATGATTATAAGGTAAATGTAGAAGCATCAGATATCTGGACCGGGGCATATGCGCCAAATGCCTTGCTCAAAAGGTTTCATGATACCTATCATAACGAAACATTAATTGCCAATGTAGGTGTGGTGGGCAAAAGTTATGCAGATAAACTCTTATTGGGTGTTACGGTTGGTCAGAATTATAAAGAAATACAAACCGGTGCCAGAATGGTTTCTGTTTTTGGGGGTTGGCATAGAAGAGGTAATATCTTAATGCCTACCCTAAAATATAAAAAGGAAAACCTGATTAAAGGTTTAGATGTAACCATTAACGCCAACTATAATTTAGGTAATGAGCAGAATATAGACACTTTAAATGTTAGGTACGATTGGTACGGAACATCAAAACCAAATGGCTCAAATGGCGAACGTGCCAGAAGTTTATATAAATACAAAAATAACAATGGTTTGGCAACAACCATGTTAAACTATAAAATAGACGATCATCAATCAGTAGCGCTAAGTAATGTATTTAGTACGTTCAACAGAAAGGGTAGTGATGAATTAAACCCAACAAATGCAGAATATGAAAGGCCAAAGAAAACCAATAAAAATGTTTTAGGCTTAGGTTACAATTTCGATGTAAAGGATAGGTGGAGTGCAACAGTTTTTGGTAAGTACATCAATCAAAACAATGTAAACGGAACCGGCAATAACAGAGGCACAAATAATTCAGGTAAAATGGGTTATGGATCTGCACTAAGCTACTTTGTTAATCGAAACCTGCAGTTAAAGGCTTCTTACGAGCTTACGAACCGGATGCCGGAAGCGCAGGAAATATTCGGTGATGTTGAAAATCAGGATGCTAATCCTAATCTGAAACCTGAACAAAGCGATAATTTCAATCTGGGTACCAGCTACGGTTTCGTTATCAATAAAGATCATAACTTCTCTATTTCCGCAAATGCCATCTATAGAAATGCAACTAATTTTATTTACAACCGGTTAAATCAGAACCAGGCCAAACTGGTAGCAGATAATAGAGATGGAGTTAGGACTATAGGCGGGGATGCAGAAATCCGTTATTCCTATAAAAACTGGTTAAGTGTGGGTACAACTTTAACCTACCAAAATTTAAAAAACCTGCAGAAATACGAGCGAGACCTGAATACAGGAGAATTACTTCCAACCATAAGTCCTGTTTATCTCGACCAGATGCCGAATATTCCTTATTTGTATGGCAATGGAGATATCTCTGTTTCACTAAAGAACGTTGGCAAAGGCAATAATTTAACCATTGGATATAACTTATTGTACGTACATGCTTTCTGGTTGTACTGGCCAAGCCGTGGGGGCAGAGGCGAAGATGCAGCGAAAATGGAAATTGCCCAGCAGTTTAATCACGATTTAAATCTGGTTTACAGTTTGAAAAAAGGACGTTACAACATTGGTTTAGAGGCCAAAAATTTAACCAACGCTGCCTTATACGACAATTTCAGCTTACAAAAGCCAGGCAGGGCATTCTACCTGAACCTCAGATATTTTATCAATACAATCCATAATTAATCCATTAAAAAAAGAATATGAAAACAAATTTTACCAAAGCGTTTATCGCTTTAGCTTTCGCAGCTGTACTTAGTTCTTGTTCAAAAAAAGAAGAAGGAGAAAGCATACCTAATAACCCTGGTAATTTTATCCTTACCGTAACGCCGGTGGCTTCAACTGGCGTTGCAGATTATTTACTTACCGCCAGTGATTTGGAAAAAGGTAGTATTTCTACTGCCGGTAATGGGATCGAGCAGGATGGAACTTATCGCTATTATGTTACCCATAACAACAAATTCTTTAGTTTGCTTTACGGCCAGGGAAACCCAGGTGCAGTAACCACTTATAACATATTATCAGGTAAATTAAACAAACTTTCAAATTTTCAAACGGAAACCGTTCAGGCATTTGCGCCGGTCAACGATGATTTACTATTGTTAAAGATTCCGAGAAATTTAACGACTCCGTTGGCAAACTTTTATCGGGTAAATACAAACAGTCTTTTAATTGCCGGAGAAGGAACCATCGATGCAACAGCTCCTGCCAATAATGGGGAAATAGCACATTTTAGCTGGATTAAACAGGTTGGAAATAAAGTTTATGCACCGTTTTTTTGTATCAACGGTAGCAGATTCTGGACTAAATACCCTAACACCGCCTGGATAGCTGTTTATTCTTATCCCGAAATGAAGTTAGAGAAGGTAATTAAAGATGACAGAACAAGTTTTATTGGCCGGTATTTTACAGATGGGCTAGGTTTGGTCGAAAACGGTGATGTTTATGCTTTTTCTACTTCAGTGGCTGTTGATGACAATACCGAAACCACCGATATACTTACAGATTCTAAAATTACTTCTACCAAACCCTCAGCCATTACCAAAATTAAAGCGGGTACAACTGAATTCGATTTAACTTATTTCCTTGATTTTGAAGCAGCTTCTGGAGGTTATGTCATTACCAACTGGCTTTACATTGGGAATAATAATTTTATTGTAAATGCATCACTTAAAGCCGAAAAAGGTGCTTATGTAGTGGGCAAAACAATCGGTGTATTAAATGTCGTAGATAAAACATTTAAAAAAGTAAGCGGATTGCCTGCAGAAAGTGCGATATCGAGCATCACCACCAACAATTATACACCAAAAGATGGAAAGGTGGCCTATGTAGGTTTTAACTTAAAAGACGGTACCAGCTATGTATATAAAATAGATGCTGCTACACTAACTGCTACAAGAGGCTTAAAAGTAGAAGGCGGATTGATTACTGCCGTTCAGTACTTAAAATAATCTTCATACCAATCATCCCTAAAAACTAAACGAACAGAACAATGGCAACGGTAAACAAAACTATTCCGGCAAAGAAAAAAAATAAAGATTCACTATTTACGAGGATCAACAAATGGCTTCATCTCTGGCTTGGCCTAATATCGGGCGTCATTGTTCTTATTGTTTGTATAACAGGCTGTATCTGGGTTTTTAATGAAGAAATTACAGGCTTATTGGAGCCTGAAACCAAAATTGAAAAGCAAGATAAACCGGTAATTAGCCCCTCACAGCTGAGCGCCATTGCTTTTAAACTTTATCCTGCAAAAGTACCCGCTTACGCCCAGTACCAGCAGGGAAGAGCAATTAGTTTAAACTTAAAGGGGAAAAAGGATGAAGGCAGACGGGGAGGAGGAACGATCTTGAAAATTAATCCCTACACCGGTGAAGTGATTAGTACCGTAGTTCATAAAAAAGGAGAGGTAGATTTTTTTAGGTTTATCCTCAACGGTCACCGTTTTTTGTGGCTGCCTTATGCCATCGGAAGACCTATCGTTAACTACGGAACCATGATATTTGTGGTGTTGTTAATCACGGGGCTAATCTGGTGGTATCCTAAAAAATGGAACAAATCTACCCGCGATAAGAGTTTCAAAATTAAGTGGGGCGCCTCATTTAAAAGGGTAAACCTCGATCTGCATAATGTGCTTGGCTTTTATTCTTTAATCTTTTTGCTTTTTATCGCCTTAACCGGAATGGTTTACGGCATTAAGTGGTACAGTGAAGGTTTATATTGGGTAACCTCTGGTGGTGATAAATTAGGCGATTTTCAACGGTTGGAATCAGATTCCTTAGCCCTTGGTAAGTTTTATACCCCACAGAAAGCAATGGATCTGGCCTGGGAGAAAGTAATTCGCCGTCACCCAAAATCCGAAGGTTTTTATTATAATTTTCCCGATACTTCAAAAGCCAAAGCCACGATCAATATTACGGTTTATCCGAATACGGGGCAGTTTTATAATAATCAGGGTTATACTTTCGATCAGCATACTTTAAAAGAATTTAAGCGCGAAGGTGTTTATTCTATTGCATATGAAGAAGCTGGTTTTGGCGGTAAACTCAGAAAAATGAATTACGACATTCACGTAGGAAGTATTTTGGGCTTTCCGGGTAAAGTATTGGCTTTTTTAGCCTCGTTAATTGGCGCAAGTTTGCCAATAACCGGTTTTCTAATCTGGTATGGACGGAAATTCAAGAAAAAACCAGCTAAAAAAGAACCCGTTTTAACAGGAGCCGGAAATAATTCAGAAGGTTTTAAGCCGAGGGCTAAAATTCCGGTTAAAAAGGTAGAAGAAGTTTTCTAAGGTTCGTCATTTCGAGCAAAGTCGGGATGACGACGATTTGTTAAAAAAGAAAACCCGGACATTTGTCCGGGTT
>NZ_JBWKYI010000015.1:0-124726 GCF_059423705.1 Pedobacter sp. GW460-11-11-14-TSB4 | reverse complement strand
ACCTCATCAAGGAATAGGAGGAATAACACCCATTGAAATGGCTAAAAATGAAAATCAAAAAAAATAATAAATTAATAATAATCTAAAATCAAATCTGTTACCGAATTACTAAACCTTTACAAGGATGACACATGAGCTACACGCTATATTCTTTCTTCCAAACCTGCTTATTACCAGTATAAATCGCTTCGTTACACATGGCTACACATATAGCCGCCTGGGTGCCGGTATTGATGTTCGATGCAGGTTCCTTTTTTGTAGTAATCGATTTATAAAATTCATCTAAGGCATAATTTGTACCATCGATGGTGGCTTTATCCAAAATCGGGATTCCGCCATCTTTATTCACTACAATTTTTGTGGCTCCGGTTACCCCATCAACAATGCCCAATTCTTTTTTAGCACTTTCTTCGGGATAAAACAAGCCCGTATTGGTAAGCAAAGAAACCGAACCTTTGGTGCCTTTTATTTTAAACAGATAACCATCATGTGCATTGCCGCAAGTGGCTCCAAAGTTGCCGATCATGCCTTTTTCGTTATAACGGAGAATGGCCTGAATATTATCGTAGGTTTCGCGCCCGTCTTTAAACACGTCTATCCCACCTGAGCCCATAATTTCGTCGGGTTGTGTTTCGAAAGCCCAGTTGATAAAATCGATCTGGTGCGATAAAAGTTCAGCAGCTAATCCGCCGGAATATTCCTTGTACATCCGCCAGTTAATTTTACGCTCTAAGGCGGGATCAGGAACGGCTCGGCGCCAGTTACCATTGCGGTCCCAGCGGCAATCGATCTGACTAACCTTGCCTAAATAACCACTTTGAATCATATCCTTCACCTTAAAATACAAAGGCGAATAACGGTATTGATACCCCACCTGAAAAACCTGATTGGGATATTGTTTTACCAGTTTTTTAAGTTCGAGTGCCTGGGCAATACTGTAGGTCATGGTTTTTTCTACATACACATGTTTGCCGGCCAGCACGGCATCTTTAGCAATTCTGAAATGCTCGCTTAAAGGGGTAGCAATAAAAACCGCGTTAATGGTTTTATCGTCTAAAACTTTATGGTAATCTTTTATGGCTTTTGCATCAGCGGGAACGTACTTTTCGGTTTCCTTAAGCCTAAAATCGAGTAAATCGCAATAGGCTTTAATTTTATATTTTGCAGGCATTGATTTAATTACCGACAAAACACCTTTACCGCGATCGCCACAACCAATCATGGCCACATTAATGATTTCATCGGCTACTAAACTGGCAAACCCCTGGTTGCCCAAAAATAAACCAGAACCTATTAAAGCAGATGTTTTAACAAAAGATCGACGATGCATGGTATGTTAATATTTTTTTTCTTTAAAATGATGATTTGGAGCGCCGGGATAATGCTTCTATTAAGCGATAGTCCCGCCAATGCTACAATCTTTTTGTTGCCGCATCTGCAATATTAACAAAAATGCAACAAAAAGTATTTTCGCGTATGTCGGGGCTATTTAAATCTTTTAGTGCCTTTAGGTCAGTTTGTAGTGCAAACCATTAACTATAAACCCGATTGAGCTAAATAGCCCGCATCCCGATTTTCATCGGGAGCGGACTATATGCGAAAGCGGGGCTGCTGGCCGCCATATTGAACCAACGCTCATTTTCAAATAAATAAAGCTCAGCCTTACAATGTTTTAATTTTAATGGTCCTGAAATCCACCTTATTACCATGATCCTGAAGAAGGATATGCCCTTTTGGTGCCTCACCAAAGTTTTTCCAATCTTTATATTTACTGATGGCAACCAGTTTTTTAAATTCTTCTGAGCCACGGGTATATTCTAAAACTTTTACGCCATTTAAATAATGTTCTACCTTGTTATTCGGGTATACCACCAAACGGCCATTGTTCCAGCTTCCGATTGGGCGCAGGTAACGGGCTTCTTTTTTCGAAGTCATTAAATCGTATAACGATGCCAAAGTGCGGTTTCCATCTCTGCCCAATTTTGCATCAGGATGCAGTACATCATCTAAAACCTGATACTCCAAACCAATAGCAGAGCCAGTATTTTTTTCGCTCAGGGTAACAAAATATTTTACGCCACTATTGGCACCCGGAGTCAGCTTAAATTCGAAGGACAGATCAAAAGCGGCATATTCTGCTTTGGTTACAATATCACCTCCATTGGTTGATTCAGCACCTCCTGATGGTTCTACACTGATTACACCATCGGCAATTTTCCATCCTTTGGCAGGGAAAGTAGTTTTATAAGCACCAACCCAGCCCGCATGGCTTTTACCATCGAACAATAATTTATAACCTTCTGATTTTTCGTAGGCAGATAAGGTATTTGGGGTTAAATTAACGGTATAAATTCCTTTTGGAAAAGCTTTGGCTTTTAAACCTTCGGTTTGAATATTGATGTTCTTGAAATAAACTTTCTTGCCATCGTTATCTAAATTAGCGCCAATTCCGTGAACCTGCAAACCAATAAACCCTGATTTATCCAAGGTATCGATCACATAGGCAACTGGTGTTCCATTTACCCAGGTTTTAGTTTCGTTGCCAATACATTCTATTTTGTAATGGTTAAACTCATTCTTTTTATACAATGGTTTTGCTGATGGATTAAGTTCTAAAGGATATAGCCATAATCTTCTGGCTTCGTCGTAAATTCCACCTGTCCATGCGCGGGGTGTGGGATCTATTTCCATCTGTCTGCCAAAAACCAATCCTTTACCGTTATTCCCTTCTGGTTTAATATGGCTGCGTGTTTGCACCCCCGAGTTGGTGGTTTCGCCTTCTAATTTTACATCAAGTTCTAAAATGAAATCGCCATATTCTTTTTCGGTGATCAAAAATGAATTTGGTGTGCCTTTGGTCATCGTTCCGATAATCATTCCATCTTCAACTTTATACGGAGCAACACCTGCAACGGCTTTCCAACCGGTAAGTGTTTTACCGTCAAATAAGGGTTTGGCTTTTTGGGCAGCAGCTGATAAACTGATTAGCGAAAGGGCTAGAATACTATATTTTTTTAAATTTAACATGGTTGGTTTTTTCTTGCCGTCATTGCGAGGAAGAATGACGAAGCAATCTTTCTGGAAGGTCGATTGCTTTGCACCCCCAATGACGATATTGTTTTTTAATATTTAAATACTTTTCCGTTTGCAATTACTTCTTGTCTGCTTTCATCGAAAGTAGCTTTCGCGCCTGTCCTCACAGCAGCATTCGTCATGATATTGGCAATAGAGTGCGAATAACCTGCTTCAACAGGCGCATTTGGTGTTTTACGGCTACGCACACATTCCATCCAGTTACGCATATGGCCAGAGGTTAAGGCATCACCACCCATATTGGCTCCGGTTGCAGCTTTAATTTCGCTTTTACTTAAATCAAACTCAGGCAAAAGATTGGCTTTCAACCCCATGGCTGCAGCTTCTTTTTCTTTTAAACCACCTTTCGGCGATACTTTATTGGTCATCAGATTCAACTCACCACCGTTCGAATAGTAAACCTCGCCTACATCACCCACACTATTTTGCATCCGCGAGGTGAAAGTAACCTGAAAACCGTCGGTGGTATCGGGCTGGCCATAATCGAATACAGCAACCATCGAATCCCAGTTTCTGCGGCCATCTTTCCAGGTGTAAATACCGCCGTTGGCCACTACACTTCGTGGATGTTTTAAATTGGTAAACCAATGTACCGTATCAATCTGGTGCGACATCCATTGCCCGGGCATTCCCGACGAATAAGGCCAGAATAATCTATATTCCAGGTATTTTCTCGGATCGAAGGCTTCAACCGGACGATTCAACAAGAAACGTTTCCAATCGATATCTTCTTCTTTTAATTTGGCTACCAAATCGGGCCTGCGCCACCTGCCTGGCTGATTTACATTCCAAACTAAATCGACAGCCGTGATCGGCCCAAATTTTCCATCCTGAATAAATTTTGCAGCATTGGTATAATTCTCCCCACTTCTTCGCTGCGAGCCAATCTGTACAATCTGTTTACTCGCCTTAACGGCTTTAAATGCAGCTTTGGCATCGTCCATGGTTTCGGCAAAGGGTTTTTCTACGTAAGCATCGCAACTGGCTTTTACCGCTTCGATGGTGTGAAGCGCATGCTGAAAATCGGCCGTACTGATAATCACCGCATCAAGATCTTTAGTTGCATAAAGCTCATCATTGTTCCGGCAGGCTTTAATATCGTGACCAAATTTTGCTTTTAAATGGGCAATTCCTAAATCCCTCCGGTAGTTCCACAAATCAGAAAGGCCAACGATATCGAAATTCAGCTCCTTGTGGTGGTTCATAAAACAAGGCAACAGCGTTTCTTTAAAACGATCAGAAAATCCAACAACACCAACACGTACCCTATCGTTTGCACCAATAATACGACCATAACTTTTAGCACTCATACCCATGGTACCTGCATAGGTGGCCGCAGCAAATATTGCCGATTGCTTAATAAATTTTCTTCTGGAATTTTCCATTTACGGATATTAGGTTAGATTATCGCTTAACTGGTTTGCCATTTGACAAACTATTTTAATAAAACCTAAAATATGGTTAATAAAAACAAACCTTAAATTTTAGTAAGTAATATTTTTGAAACTTTATATTAAAATAATGGCTTACAATCGTATTAACCTTAAATAAATAGCCAGGAGGCCAGTTTTTAAAGCAATATGTTATTTTTATCGCTGGCTAGGAAAACGTTTGAAATAATTTATTCAGGTAATTTTATTGGAGTATTAAAAAATTACCTGAAAGGCTTTTATTGCCTCCAGTTATTCGTTGTTGTTTGAATAACCAAAGTATCGCGATCTTGTAGCTCATTTAAGAAACGATCATTGAAATCACCAAACAGGTGACCGCTAAAAAGAGCAGTTCTATTATACAAGCGCAATTTATAAAGATAACCAGGGATAGTAAGGGCTTTTTTGTTCCCAGTAGCTTTAAATCCTAAATCTGCCCTGTAAATAACGGAAGGCGTTGATGTTGGCTGATTAATTACCCTTACAGGCTGGGTATAAATACTGGTCCTATATATTAAAAAAGACCGGTCAAGTGAGGCCTGGTTTCCGAACACCGTTCCAGGAAATAGATGAATATCTCCCTTAAAATCAATATTGGCAGAATCTTTCACTTTATAAGTCCAAAATCCTTCTAATGCACCTGGATATTTAATTTCAGCAGAATCGGGTTTGGTGAATTTTATCTGATAAAAATTTGCATCAAAAGAATTGGCAAAGGCATTTCCAGCAAAATTGGTAATTTTTTGTTGATCCAAAACTTCACCATCTCTGGTCCACATCCTCATTTTCCCTCTACTATAAGATTTATAATTTAAGGAAATTGGATATTTCAGTTCTTCTTCCTTATCGCTCTCTTTTTTACAGGAAACAATAAATAATAACAAGCAGGAAAAGATGTATAATAAATTTCGAGAGCGCATCATATTTTTTAATTAAAGATCTACAAGGTTTTTAGAACCTTATAGATCTATAAGGGTATTATCCTAAAACCGCTAAACTTTCTTCAATAATTTTGATTTTTGCTTCAGCATCGGCCTTTTTATTGCGTTCGTTGGCAATAATTTCGGGCTTTGCGTTTTGCACAAAACGTTCGTTGCTCAGTTTAGCATCCACTGATTTTAAGAAACCTTGTAAATAAATCAAATCGGCATTTAAGCGTTCGCGTTCTGCTTCTATATCAACGTTTTCGGTTAACGGAATAAAGAATTCGTCTTTACCAGCCATAAAAGCGGTTGCACCAACAATTTTATCATTCACAATTTCAGCTTCTGATACATTGGCTAATTTGAAAACAATGTTTAACCATTTCTCGTAATCGAGATCAGAATTTATTTTGATGCTTAACGGCAACGCTTCCTTAGGCGAAATCTGTTTCTGATTTCTTACATTCCTAATTTCAGCTACCACGGTTTTAATTACCTCTGCATCTTTCAGCAGTTTCTCATCAAATGTTCCGCCTTTCGGGAATTCGGCCACAATACAGCAATCCATTTCTCCACGACCGGCAAATAAATCATCATGCCATAACTCTTCGGTAATGAAAGGCATGTTCGGGTGCAATAATTTGATGATATTTTCAAAGAATGCAATCGTCGCTTTATAACTCTCTGCGTCTATCGGCTGCTGATAAGCAGGTTTAACCATTTCTAAATACCATGCACAGAAATCATCCCAAACCAGCTTGTAGGTAATCATTAATGCTTCCGACAGGCGGTATTGCTTAAAGTTAGCCTCAATTTCAACCAGGGCTTCGTTAAACCGGTTTTCGAACCATGCAATGGCCTGGGTATTCGGGTTAGCGAGGTTATCGTCTACTTCCCATCCCTTTACTAAACGGAAGGCATTCCAGATTTTGCTGGCAAAGTTACGTCCCTGCTCGCAGTAGCTTTCATCGAACATTAAATCGTTGCCTGCAGGCGATGACATCAACATCCCTACACGAACCGCATCGGCACCATACTTTTCGATCAACCCAATCGGATCAGGCGAATTACCCAACGATTTAGACATTTTACGGCCTAATTTATCCCGTACAATACCTGTTAAATACACATTGGTAAATGGTTTTTTACCCATAAACTCATGTCCGGCCATAATCATACGGGCCACCCAGAAGAATAAAATCTCTGGAGCCGTTACCAGATCGTTGGTTGGATAATAATAATTGATGTCTTTATTTTCAGGATTTTTAAACCCATCGAAAACCGAAATCGGCCATAACCATGATGAAAACCAGGTATCCATCACATCATCATCTTGCCTTAAAAATGGCTCTAACTGATGTTTGAATCCTGCTTTTTCCGTTTCCGAACAACTTTCGTCCAGGTGTTTTTTCTTCCAGAATTCTTCTAATGCTTCGTCTTTGGTTTTGGCAACCACCCAATTTCCTTTATCATCATACCAGGCCGGAATTCTTTGTCCCCACCATAACTGCCGACTAATGTTCCAATCGCGGACATTTTCCATCCAGTGGCGGTATGTATTTTCAAATTTATTTGGGATCAGGTTTACTTCACCATTCAATACATCATCCAAAGCTGGTTGTGCCATTTCTTTCATCTTCACAAACCATTGCATCGAAAGTTTTGGTTCGATAGCGGCATCAGTACGTTCAGAAAAACCAACCTGCGATTTATAATCTTCCACTTTCTCTAAATGACCAGCCTCTTCCAGCATTTTGGCGATTTTCTTACGGGCAACAAACCTGTCTTCGCCCACTAAAATAACGGCTAATTCATTTAAAGTTCCATCGTCGTTTAAGATATCGGTAACTGGTAAATTATGTTTAACACCCAGTTCATAATCGTTTAAATCGTGCGCTGGTGTAACTTTTAAGCAGCCTGTACCGAATTCGATATCGACATACTCATCTTCAATAACCGGGATTTCGTGATTAACCAAAGGCACAAAAACTTTTTTGCCCTTTAAGTGCATAAAACGTTCGTCATTCGGGTTGATACAGATTGCTGCATCGGCCATAATCGTTTCAGGACGCGTAGTCGCAATCGTTAAAAACTGATCTTCGGTTCCCGAAATCAGGTATTTAATGTAATATAATTTTTGGTTTACTTCCTTACGGATAACCTCTTCATCAGATACAGCCGTTTTACCAGCCGGATCCCAGTTTACCATGCGGATACCACGATAAATCCATCCTTTTTTGTATAAATGGATAAACGAATCAATAACCGCTTCAGAAAGATCTTCTTCCATCGTAAAGCGGGTACGGTCCCAATCGCAACTTGCACCTAATTTCTTTAACTGCTCTAAAATAATACCACCGTATTTTTCTTTCCACTCCCAGGCATATTTTAAAAATTCTTCACGGGAAAGGTCTTTTTTGTTAATCCCCTGCTCTTTTAACATGGCCACAACCTTTGCTTCAGTAGCAATAGAGGCGTGGTCAGTTCCGGGAACCCAACAAGCATTTTTGCCTTGCATACGGGCTTTACGGATTAAAACGTCCTGAATGGTATTGTTAAGCATATGCCCCATGTGCAGCACACCCGTTACGTTTGGCGGTGGAATGACGATGGTGTAAGGTTCGCGCTCATCGGGTTCTGAGTGAAAAAATTTCTTCGATAGCCAATAGCTATACCATTTATCTTCTGTTTCTGCAGGATTGTACTTGGTGGATATGCTCATGAATGATATTAAAAGTCCAAAAATAGCTAATTAAGCTGAAAGCTGAAAGACTAAAACAGCTAACGCCATATCATGCTGTACAGAAAAGAATTATGTTTTTATTTTTTAGAAAGCAGGTGCAGCATTCCATTTTAAAGTTAGTCCTGCTTTCCGTTTCAAGTTCTCTCCCGATGCTAATTTAGTGCCGATTCATCGGTAAAGAATCGGGATGTGGGCTTTACACTTCAATCAGGTTTATAAACATTAGTTTGTGCCACCTAAATTATACGCTAATACATACGCTTGAATAGATAATTGTATTTTAGTATAGAAATAACATTCAAACTACCATGACTACAAAAAATTTCAAAATTGGTTATGCTATCTTACGCGTGTCAATGGCCATCATTTTATTATCTCACAGTGTGTTTGGGATGTTTGATGGCGGCATTAATGATTTCGGAAATTTTTATTTAAATAAAATTGGTTTTGCGCCGTTTGGAGTAGCAATTGCCTGGGTAATTAAACTTTCACATGTAGTTTGTGCGCTATTACTAGTGATGAACAAATATATCCGGCTGGCATGTTTTGCAACAATATTCGTATTGACTATGGGAATAATCATGGTTCACTTTAAAGAAGGTTGGTTTGTGGTGGGCGGTGGAAGAAATGGCATAGAGTATAATTTTGTACTGATAAGTGTACTTATTGCAATTTTGTTTTTTAATACTCCTGATCAAAATAAAGCAGCAGGCTAATCCAGATCATCAAAAACATCATCCAAGGCCAATTCGAAACCTGGCAATACCGATGATCTAATTTTTTCGCTAAGGGTAAATATTTTAGAAGGCTGGAATTTACCTTCCTCGTTTAAGGTATAAATTAAAATATTCTGGTCGCTTTGGCTCACCACCCAATATTCTTTAACACCAAATTCTTCGTAAACACGGTATTTATTAAGCAGTTCCATTTTGGTATTACCTGGAGATAAAATTTCAATCACCAGATCAGGCGCACCAATACAGCCGTGGGCATCCAATTTACTTTTATCACAAACAACACAAATATCGGGTTGTAGGACAGTAAAAACATCCTTATCAGCTTTACTAGCTTTTGGAAAGCGAACATCGAACGGAGCGGAATAAACTTTGCATGGTTTATCGCTCAAAAAATTGATTAATGGCTTTAATAAATTGATAGATACCTCTTGATGCATCCTTGATGGCGCAGGGCTCATCTTAAAGATTTTACCTTTAATCAGTTCTACCCTTTCAGGGAAAAGCCAGTTTAAATAATTGGCATAGCTATATGTTAATGATGCATCAAGTTCATTGAACTGCTTAACGGGTTCATCATCGTTTAAAATCGGATATGGAACAGGTTTAGACATCATCGAAATCATTAACAAAATTGACAAACAAAAATGATGACTTTACAAATCCTCAAAAACATCATCCAGGGCCAATTCGAAACCTTGTAATACCGATGATGTAATTTTTTCGCTAAGGGTAAATATTTTAGAAGGCTGGAATTTACCTTCATCGTTTAAGGTATAAATTAAAATATTCTGGTCGCTTTGGCTCACCACCCAATATTCTTTAACACCAAATTCTTCGTAAACACGGTATTTATTAAGCAGTTCCATTTTGGTATTTCCTGGAGATAAAACCTCGACAACAAGATCAGGCGCGCCGATACAACCGCGGGCATCCAACTTATTTTTATCACAGACAACACAAATATCGGGTTGTAGGACAGTAAAAACATCTTTATCAGCTTTGCTTTTTTTAGGGAAACGAACATCAAAAGGAGCAGAATAAACTTTGCAAGGTTTATCTTTTAGAAAAACACCTAAATTCAAAAAAATGCTGCCGGCCACTTCCTGATGAACTCTTGAGGGCGCAGGACTCATTTTAAAGATTTTACCTTTAATCAGTTCTACCCTTTCAGGAAAAAGCCAGTTTAAATAATTTGCATAGCTATATGTTAATGATGCATCAAGCTCATTAAATTGCGTAACGGGCTCATCATCTAATATTGGATATGGAATAGGTTTAGACATAAACGAATATACTAATTTTTATAGTAATACATTTATCTATTTTTCAACATATCTTACTTATCCTTAATGAATTAAGAACATTATATTTTAATAACTCCTTAACTATCTCAATTTACTTAAGGGTAAAAGTATAAGTGTACTAGAATTTCATCTTCTGAATTCTTACGGCATTTAAGATAGCTAAAAGTGCCACACCAACATCTGCAAAAACGGCTTCCCACATGGTGGCAATACCGCCTGCACCTAAAATCAAAACCAGCGCTTTTACCGCAAATGCCAATGCGATATTCTGGATCACCACATTTTTAGTTGCCTTACCTATTTTCACAGCAGTTGCAATTTTAGAAGGTTGATCAGTTTGAATAACTACATCTGCTGTTTCAATAGCAGCGTCGCTACCCATTGCGCCCATGGCAATACCAATATCGCTGATGGCCAGTACAGGTGTATCATTAATTCCATCGCCAACAAAGGCCACTACTTTACTTTTGTCGCTTTTAATTTCTTCAAGCTTAGCTACTTTATCTTCAGGCATTAAATCGCCAAAGTAAGTATCAATACCTAAACTTGTTGCCACTTTTTTAACAATGGAGGTTTTGTCACCACTCAACATCACAACCTGTTTTATTCCGTTCTCATGAAGTTGTTTAATGGCTGCTGCAGCATCTTCTTTTATTTCATCGGCAATCAGCACATAGCCGATATATTTCTGGTCAGCAGCAACCACTACAATGCTTTCTTCGATATCGTTTATAGCAGCATCAAATTCAATATTAAATTTCGCTAATAGTTTAGTGTTGCCAGCCAAAACCGCTTTACCATTGACCAATCCGCTTAAACCCATTCCGGCAATTTCCTCAATGTTTTCTGCAGGATGAATTTCTTTCTGGCCTGCATATGCTACAATAGCCTTAGCAATTGGGTGGGTTGATTTGGCTTCAACAGCGGTTAATAGGTTTAAAAATTCTGTTTCATCAATACTACTTTCTACTTTCTGAACATTAAAAACGCCCTTTGTTAAGGTTCCTGTTTTGTCCATTACAACAGTGTTGAGTTTAGTAATTAAATCGAGGAAATTAGAGCCTTTAAAAAGAATACCATTTGCTGATGCCGCACCAATTCCTCCAAAATAACCTAAAGGGATAGAAATGACCAGCGCACAGGGGCAAGATATCACCAGGAAAACCAGCGAACGATACAACCAGGTTTGGAAATGATATTCGCTTCCTAAAACCAAAATTGGAATAGTAACCAACGCGAGGGCTAAAAAGAAAACAATTGGTGTATATATTTTCGCAAACTTGCGGATAAAGAGTTCGGTTTTAGCTTTACGCGTAGTAGCATTTTGAACCATTTCTAAAATCCGCGACAAGGCACTATCGGCAAAAGCTTTGGTTACTTTTACTTCAATTACTTTATCCAGGTTAAGCATCCCCGCTAAAATCGATTCACCTTTATTAATGGTACGTGGTTTACTTTCGCCTGTTAAAGCAGCCGTGTTAAAACTGCTTTTTTCGCTGATCAGTTCCCCGTCTAAAGGAATTTTTTCCCCTGCTTTTACTTGTATAGTTTCGCCAATTTCTACCTTTTCGGGATTAATATCTTCGTATTTTCCGTTGCGGAATACATGTGCTATATCTGCGCGAACATCAAGCAAAGCTTTAATATTCCTTTTCGCACGATTTACCGCTGCCATTTGAAACAACTCGCCAATGGTATAAAAAAGCATCACCGTTACCCCTTCCGGATATTCGCCAATGGCAAAAGCACCAATAGTAGCGATAGACATTAAAGAGAATTCGGTAAAGAAATCTTTGGCTTTAAAAGTTTCCCAAACCTCGCGTAAAACCGGAATCCCAACAGGTAAATAAGCTACGATATACCAATATGGCCGGATGATCTGAAATGCAGGCACCGTAAAAAGATTATCAAATGCAATTCCGATCAGCAACATAAGCAATGTTACAATGGCTGGTAGATAAGTTTGAAAAGCTGATGGATCTCCGCCATGGTCGTGATCGTGGTCATCACCTTCTTCATGTGCATTATCGTGGTTATGTTTTGGTTCAGCATGTACTTTAGTGCTGCAACAGCTATCTTCTTTATCGTGGGAATGGCTCATTATTATAAATTATAACATCATTTATCAATTGATTTAAACCTCACCAGTTTTAAAAAATGATGAGGTTGAGTTAATCATTTTCAAATTTATGGAAAATAAAATGCTTTATCCCGAATCATTCTTAATAGCAATAATTTTTACAAGCACACAATAAATTTTGTTAAAAAATGTTAATAGTATATAAAAGATTTAAAATCATGAAATCTATTAAAATTTCCTTTTCAGCGTCCGAACTGATCAGACGACTTGGTTTAGCAAAAATTTACTATTGGTTTAACAAGTAATATTCTTAATATATAACACCAGTATTAATTAGTATTTCATAAATTTCGCATAATTACTAACTTATTAAGCGAATGAAATACCAAAATTTGAAAAGATATTTTGCGGCACTGGGTATAGTCGCTGCTGGCTTTTCTGCAAATGCACAAACCAAAAAATTTATCGACCCTGCTAACATGGATCTTTCCGTTAAGCCAGGCGACGATTTCTACACCTACGCAAGTGGCAACTGGATAAAAAACAATCCTGTTCCTGCCAAAGAAACCCGCTGGGGTTCATTTAACGAATTGCGCGATTTCAACATCAATGCCGTAAAGTCTTTAGTTGAAGATGCAGCTGCTGATCAATCTGCTCCTGCAGGCTCCGTTAAACGTAGAGTTGGGGATTTTTATACGGCTGCCATGGATAGTGCAACCATCGAAAAACTGGGCTATACGCCAATAAAAGCCGATTTACAAAAAATTAAACAGATTAAAAACATTCAGGGTGTGCTGGATCAGGTAGCTTACATGCGAACCAATGGTTTAGGCGGTGGAATGTTCGGCCTGGGCGTTGGGCAGGACCGCAAGAATGTAAACAAATACATGGTGAATATCGGTCAGGGCGGCACAACGCTTCCCGACCGCGATTATTATCTGAAGGACGATACACGCAGTGTTAAAATCCGCGAGGCTTACAACACGTACATGGTTACTTTGTTTACTTTAACAGGAAGTACTCCTGAAGAAGCAAAACAAAAAGCGGCAACCGTTTATGCCATTGAAAAGCAATTTGCTGAGGCGCAGATGAGCCGTTTAGAAATGCGTGATCCTTACGCTACCTATAACAAGCTTACTGTTGCGGAATTAAATAAAAAAACACCAGACATTAACTGGACAACTTATTTGCCTAAATTCAAAATCAAAAATCAGGATACCGTTCTGGTTTCTTCGCCTAAATTTATGGTGAGTCTGGATGGAATGTTGAAATCGGTTCCGGTTGCAGATTGGCAAACTTATTTAGAATGGAACATTTTAAAAGGTTCTGCTTCCAGTTTAAGTTCTCCGTTTGTTAAGGCAAGTTTCGCTTTTACACAGGCACAAACCGGTCAGAAAGTACAGACACCACGTTGGCAACGGATGTCATCTTTAACCGATGGCACTATTGGCGAATTATTAGGTCAGCTTTACGTAGCCAAGTATTTTAAACCAGAAGCTAAAGAACGCATGAACCAGATGATTGTGAACTTGCGTAAAGCATTCGAAATCAGAATTAATGGTTTAGAGTGGATGAGCCCTGAAACCAAGCAAAAAGCATTAGCTAAACTACATGCATTTACGCCAAAAGTAGGTTATCCGGAAAAATGGAAAAACTACGATGGTTTAGCAATTAATAAAGATACTTATTTCCAAAACTTACGTAATGCTAGCGTTTGGGGCTATAACGAAATGGTTGATCAGTTAGGTAAACCCGTTGACCGCAAACGTTTTGGCATGACACCTCCAACCGTTAATGCTTACTACAGCCCTACTTTGAACGAAATTGTTTTCCCTGCCGGTATTTTGCAATTCCCTTTCTTCGATCCAAATGCTGATGATGCTGTTAATTACGGTGGTATCGGTGCGGTAATTGGTCACGAAATGAGCCATGGTTTTGATGATAGCGGAAGCCAGTACGATGCTGCCGGTAACTTAAAAAACTGGTGGACAGCTGAAGACAAAGCAAAATTTGATGCTAAAACCAAAGCTTTGGGTGAGCAGTTTGACGCTTATACCGTTTTAGATACGGTTCATGTAATCGGCAAATTAACCATGGGCGAAAACATTGGCGATTTAGGTGGCTTAAATGCAGCTTACACTGCTTTTAAAATGACTAAACAAGGTCAAAGTAATGAGAAAATTGATGGTTTTACGCCAGATCAGCGTTTCTTCCTGGCTTGGGCACAGGTATGGAGAGGTAATATTTTACCAGAAAGTGCTGCTCAGTTAATTAAAACCGATCCACACTCTCCTGGCCCATACCGTACCATTGGTGCTCCTGTAAATATGGATGCATGGTACAATGCTTTTGATGTTAAACCTGGCGATAAATTATATAAAAAACCAGAAGACAGAATTAGAATGTGGTAGATTGAGGTGAAAGGCGGAAGGTTAAAAGGTGGAGGGTTTAAGGCTTTTTCACTTAATAGTCAATTATTTTATATCATCCCTATATTACAAGCGCCCGGATTTAATTGGGGCGTTTTGTTTTATTACCGTGTAGCCAGATGCTAACATCCTGCTGCACGATTAGTTCGTGTCTCCACGAATCAAAAATTAAACTAAGCTTGATATTTCTTCTCAGACAAAAATTAATCTATCTCCTTTCAAAAATTCTTAATTATCATTCTATCTTTGGAAAAACATAAGCCCCTTTTCATGAAAAGCATATTCAAAGCCCTCTTTGTCCTAGGTTTAACTTTATTCTCTTCAACAAGCTTTGCTCAGGATAATAAGTTAATCAGTCTTGAAGCATTGGTAAATAAAACCGATCCGGCCTGGCCTTTGGTAAAAAAGTGGATCGACTCTGCAAAAAATAAGGTGGAGATTCTGCCTGTTGATTCAGCAAAAGCAAAAGAAGTTTTATATCATTCTCAAATGACTACCTATGCTACCCTGGGCTCGGTAATTTACAATACCGGGGGCATTATGGTTGATAACGGCTGGATTAGAATTTTAGGTTCGGGCAGTGAAAGACTGAGCCGGAATATTGCCGAATGGAATAAAGGAAAAACCATAAAAGAGTACGGCGATAACATTCCTTATCTTTTAATTGCTGATGATGCGGTAGGCGGTTTCTTTGCCATTAATTACGGCGGTTTAGGCAAAGACATCAAAAACGTGTACTATCTTGAACCAAACAGTTTAACCTGGCAACCACTTGGTGCCGGTTATGGCGAGTTTCTTGTTTTTTGTTTTGATAGTGATCTTTATAAATTTTATAAAGGCTTACGTTGGAGCAGCTGGAACCAGTTTATTGCAAATTTAGATGGTACCAAAACCTATAGCTTTCGCCCTTATTTATGGGAAGAAGGAACCGACATCGATAAGTGTACACGGAAACTTGTCGGGATTGAAGAAATGTATCGTTTTAATATCATGAAGTCGAAAGAACTGAATGCTGATAAAGGCATAAAAAAAGACGATACGAAAAAGGAGGAAACCAAAAAGGAGGAAACCAAAAACGAACAATAAGTTCCCGTAAAAAGAAACTTGTATCAAAATTGTATTGAAGTTATTCAGTGACTCTATGCCAGAATTTAAGCATATTTAGCCTGTGTTTTCTTAGGTAGTTTAGCCAAAACCATCGCTCTCGAATCGGCTACTCTTTTTTTCAGCTCGGTTTCATTAAACACCTCCAGGTTTTCAACACGAATCCATTGTCGTTTAGCCATGTGATGGGCCTGTTGTATGCCATCTCTGGCCGTTAAGGCATCAAACTCTTCGGGATCACACTTTATAGAGAAACTGTTATCTTCATCGATAGCGATAATGAAATACATTTTTTCTTCAATCATAAAGCATAAATGTCCCCATTTCATTCCCTCGGTTGTACCAGGTAAATTCAGGCAATATTCTCTGAAAGATTCGATATCCATATTTTGTTTAGGGTTTAGGGTTTAGCGTTTAGGGTAGGATCAAAAATAATAACAAAAGATTAAAGCTGAAAGGGCAAAGAGAAAATTCTGGAGTCCGGAGTCTGATGTCTGATGATTAAAGCGGAATAACTTTACTCATTACTCAGGCTAATTATCTTGAAATCCAAAATCCTATTCATCCTGTTCCTATATTTGCATCATTATCTTGAAAAACCCAGGAATCCTTAAAATCTAAGTCCATGAATATTATAACGCCTACTGCTGATGGCTCGAATACACTCTACAATGAAACTATAGGCGAACACTACCACAGTAAACATGGCGCATTGCAAGAAAGCAAACATGTATTTATTGATGCAGGATTAAAATTTGCTTCCGCCGATCAGGGTGAAATCTCCATTTTGGAAGTTGGCTTTGGCACCGGACTCAATTTTATTTTAAGTTTCGAATATTGTGCAGTAAATAGTCTTCATCTTAATTATACCAGCATTGAGGCCTTTCCACTTACCACAGCAGTAATTGAGCAAACTGGTTATGCAGCATATGTGCCCGAGACAATATGGACCGATTTTATTTCAAATTATCCTGAGGCGTTAAAAGCCCCTCAAAAATTAACTTCGCTTTGCACCTTAGAAATTCCGCACACTACCCTGGCCGAATACCAGAGCGACCAAAAATTTGACCTGATTTATTATGATGCCTTTTCTGTACAACACCAGCCCGAAATGTGGAGTGATGAAATTATTGCTCATGCCTGCAGTTTCTTAAAACCCGGCGGAACTTTTGTTACCTATGCAATTACCGGAAAATTGAAAAGAGCCGTTAAGGCCTGCGGATTTACCATCGAAAAATTACCCGGTGCTCCTGGAAAAAGAGAAATGCTGAGAGCAACTAAGGCAGAGGGTTAAAAGGTTTAAGGCGTATGGTTTTATGCAATTTGCAGAAACACGTTAATAGAAGAACTGCCAGAAGTAACTAAACCTGGGTGAAGCGGCAGCCTCCGTTTTTCTACGGAGCTACAGCGCAACACAGGAATAACTTTAAAAAATGATGGTTAACTGCTTTCCGAAAAACTCCTGACATAATTCAGACTGCTATACAAAACCTCAATCCATATAATTTGTTAGCATATTATTAACATTCGTATCATGGAAAAAAGAATTTTAGGAAAAACCGATTTAAATATTGCACCCATCGTATTTGGAGGAAATGTATTTGGCTGGACGGTTGATGAGCAAAAATCGTTCGAGATATTAAACCAATTTGTAGAAAGTGGCTTCAATTTTATCGATACGGCCGATGTGTATTCGCGTTGGGTACCTGGCAATAAAGGTGGCGAATCGGAAACGATTATTGGCAAATGGCTTAAGAAACATAACAAACGCCACGACATTATTATCGCCACCAAGGTGGGCGCTGATATGGGCCAGGGCAAATCGTTAAAGAAAGATTACATCATAAACGAAGTAGAACATTCTTTATCACGCCTGCAAACAGATTATGTCGATCTCTATTTTTCCCATTACGATGACGAAAATACGTCAGTTGAAGAAACCTTAAGTGCTTACGAAACTTTAATCAAAGCCGGTAAAGTCCGCTGGATTGGTGCATCAAACTTTTCTGCTGATCGGTTAAAAGAATCTTTGATTTACGCTACCCAACATAGCCTGCCGCGTTACGAAGTTTACCAACCCGGATACAATCTTTACGACAGAGAAAACTTTGAGCAGGAACACGAAAAAATCTGTCTGGATTATGGCTTAGGTGTGGTGAGCTATTATTCGTTGGCCAGTGGTTTCCTAACCGGAAAATACCGTAGCGAAAATGATCTGAATAAAAGCCAGCGTGGTGGTGGCATTAAAAAATTCCTGAACGAACGGGGTTTTAAAATTTTAACAGCGTTAGATGAGCTTGCTGAGAAGCACCATGTTGAGCCAGCTTCGGTAGCGCTGGCCTGGTTAATTCATCACCCATCAGTCACCGCACCAATCGCAAGTGTTACCGATTTAAGTCAGTTAAAATCGTTTATTGAAGCAGCAAATTTAAAATTATCAACTGAAGATATTTCCCTTTTAGATAAAGCGAGCAGCTATTAAAAAATAATCTCTTATATTTAAATGCCCGATTAATGAAACAATTAATCGGGCATTTTGTATTAAACAGGATTTAAATTATATGAAAGACAAACTATCGTTTCTACCCAAGCTTGCACTGGTTCTTTTCTGTTTAATTAGCTTAACATACATTGCCATTTTAGGGCAATCGCTGTTAGCTCCTTTACTTTTCTCCTTTTTGATGGCAATTTTATTGCTGCCGGTGGGCAACTTTTTAGAACGGCGATTAAAATTTAAACGAAGTTTATCTACCATCGTTTCGGTCATCCTGATGATAGCTGTTATTGGGGGAATTATCTATTTCTTTGGCAATCAATTAAGCGATTTATGGGCAGATTGGCCTTTACTTAAAGAAAAAGCGAATGTTTCTTACCATGAACTCCAAAAATGGATTTCGCACACTTTCGGGGTAAATTCTCAGAAACAACTCGATTATTTAAATGACAGCACAGAGAAAGCTTTGGCTACCAGCGCTGCAATTGTAGCGACCACCCTGGCTACCCTATCTTCTACCCTGTTGTTTTTAGGTTTCACGCTACTTTTTACCTTCTTTATTTTAAACTACCGCAGGGTTTTATTTACGTTTTTAACTTCGGTGTTTAGAGAAGAACATAAAGAAAAGGTTTCCGAAATTGTTAGTCAGATTCAGTACATTATTAAAAAATATATCATCGGTTTATTTCTCCAGATGCTTATTGTTACGGTATTAATGATTATCGTACTGAGTTTATTAGGTGTTAAATATGCGGTCCTGTTAGGTCTGGTGGCCGGTATTTTTAATGTGGTGCCTTATCTGGGGATATTCTTTGCTCTTTTAATAAGCTGCCTGATTACTTTTGCAACAGCAGGTGCAGGTAAAGTACTCCTGGTTTTGATTGCTTTTGTTGGCGTTCATGCTATAGATGGAAATGTACTAATGCCACTGGTGGTGGGTTCGAAAGTAAAAATAAATGCTTTATTTGCCTTTATTGGTATTGTAGTGGGCGAAATGATTTGGGGCATATCGGGTATGTTCTTATGCATCCCTTATCTGGCCATGCTAAAAATAATTTTCGATAGAGTGGATAACTTAAAACCATGGGGCATTTTAATGGGCGAAGAACATAAACCCGACAAAAAGAAACGTGTTTACCGGATTACCAAAAAGATTAAATTAGAAGAAAAAGATTAATATGGCCGAAAACAGATCGCCTCATATTTTAAGCACTTCGGCCAATCTCTTAGGCATTTGCTTTATTGTACTTACTTCTTTAAAAAAACTTGCACTTACCGATGGTTCCTTAATTGATGAATTTGCAGTAGCTGCCGTTATGTTTTTTATGACCAGCTGCATCTTATCTTTTATCTCGATGAGAAGACAAAAAACGACAAGCCAGCGGCTAGAAAAAGTTGCCGACTTCGTATTTTTGTCTGGCTTATTGGTATTGTTTATTGCTACAATTTTAATAGCCTTTAATTTAATAAAATAGATTTCTGTTCATGAAACCCTTATTCGTACTCATCATCGTTTATGTGGCACTACTGGCCTTTGGTGGCCACACTACCTTTGATAAAGGAAATATTTTTGCAGGTAATATCGCCATGGGCGTGATGTTACTTTTTACCGCTATCGGGCATTTCAAGTTTAAAACCAGTATGGCTGCGATGATCCCCCTATTTATTCCTAAAAAAGTAGAAATTGTACTTTTAACAGGGGTTCTGGAAATCTTATTTGCAGTAGGATTGGCAATAGTAAGCACCAGACAATTGACCGGAATAGCATTGATTATTTTCTACATAGCCATTTTACCCGCAAATATTTATGCAGCCAAACACCGCATCAATTATGAAGATCTGCATAAACCAGGACCGGGACCAAAATATTTATGGTTCAGAATACCTTTTCAGCTTTTCTTAATCGCCTGGGTTTGGTACTTTAGCGTTCGATAAATATAGTTCAACCATAAAACATGCCTAACAATCCAATTCCTGCAAGTGCCGGTAATCCGGCTGATGCCTTTACCCGCTTACTCACTGTTTTAGATACGTTGCGTACGCAATGCCCCTGGGATAAAAAACAGACCATGGAAACACTGCGCCATTTAACTATAGAAGAAACTTATGAGTTGAGTGATGCCATTTTAGAGGGTGATTTAGACGAAATAAAAAAGGAACTTGGCGATGTGATGATGCACTTGGTTTTCTATTCGAGAATTGCTTCAGAAACCAACGATTTTAATATTACCGATGTGTTAAACGGAGTTTGCGATAAACTGGTAAACCGGCATCCACATATTTATGGCGATGTTGAGGTGCAGAACGAAGAAGATGTAAAACGCAATTGGGAACAGATAAAACTTAAAGAAGGCAACAAATCGGTATTGGCTGGTGTTCCATCTTCACTACCTGCGCTGGTTAAAGCTTCCCGTATTCAGGAAAAAGCCCGTGGTGTAGGTTTCGATTGGGAAGATAAAAATCAGGTTTGGGAAAAAGTAGAAGAAGAACTGCAGGAATTTAAAACGGAATTTAATGTTAGCGATAATAAAGCCATTGATATCGAAAAGGCAGAATCAGAATTTGGCGATGTACTTTTCTCCCTCATCAATTATGCACGTTTCATTAACATCAATCCCGAAAATGCATTAGAAAAAACGAATAAAAAATTTATTAAACGTTTTCAATACCTCGAAACCAAAGCAAAAGAAAACGGAAAAGCCTTAGCCGACATGACCCTTGCGGAGATGGACATCTATTGGAACGAGGCAAAGAAAATATAGCCAAAAGGAGTACAATCGCAAAATTCATATTAATTCTGCGAATGTAATCGCAAATTTTATATGAATTTTGCGATTTCAACCTTATTCATAAAATTCCCCATCTACGTAATACCATTTCCCGTCTTCTAACCTGAAATTAGATTTTTCATGGAATATTTCAGTTTGGAACTTCTTGTTCAGATAATAGGCTTTAAACTCCACGACATCAAAATCTGAAAAAACAATTTCGAGTTTTAGCCATTTTGTGTTTTTCGCACTGCTTAAATATGCGCTTTTCGAATGCCCTTTTCTTTTACTGGGGTGTGTGGTGTTGTAAAGATATCCATCATCAGCTACCACAAAAGCTGCATACCTTGAACGCATTAAAGCCGCTGCAGTGGGTGCCACTTTCGCTTTTAAATGATAAGGCTGGCAACAATTTTTAAAGCTGGTACCACTTCCGCAAGGACAGTTTATTAAATCCATGATTAAATTTTACGACACAAAAATATGATTTAATATTCCTGCTGCTAAAATTTCCGTAAAATTGCAGCTGAAAAATGAGGTATTTCTTTCACATTGCATATCAAGGCCAGTACTATAGTGGATGGCAAAAACAACCTGGGGTTAAAAGCGTTCAGGAAGTTATTGAGCAAACCCTATCGAAGATTTTAAAATCGCCTATTGCTATTAATGGCTGTGGACGGACAGATGCGCATGTACATGCCAGTCAGTTTTTTTTCCATGCCGATATTGAAAAAGATATTGATTTCGATCTGCTTTACATTTTGAATAAAGCCTTACCTTATAATATTGCGGTATTCGACATTATTAAGATGGAAGGTAAGCCTCATGCCCGCTTTGATGCTGTACAACGGAAATATGATTACTTTATCCATACCTATAAAGATCCTTTTTTAAGCACCCAGAGTTCCTTTTATCAATTGAACAATCTCGATTTTGATAAAATGAAAGCCGTTGTAAAATTATTACCCCAATATAAAGATTACAGGGCTTTTTGTACCCACCCTGATAAATACGAACATACCATCTGCAATGTAATGGAGGCCGATTTATTTGTAAATCCAAAGGGCGACAGGCTGAGGTTTCATATTGCCAGTAACCGCTTTTTGGGTAAAATGATTCGCATTATTATGGGTAAAATGCTAATGGTAGGCAAAGGAGAACTCAGCTTTGATGAATTTGAAAGCGAACTGATTACCTTACAGCCTTCAAAACTATCGTCACCTGCTCATCCCACAGGCCTATACCTTTCGAAAGTCACCTATCCTTATTTAAACCTCGAACCCAGGACTGAATTTATCCATAGTACACAAGGTACAGACTGGATTTCAATTGAAGTGTAGCGTTTTGATTTTGAACTCCGTTTAAGGGGTATGAAAGTTCAAATCTGTATATTCCTGTTTGCCCTGGTCTTATCTTTAGGCTGTAAAAAATCTACAACTGTAGATGTTTTATTGGATGGAAACTATACAGGTGTATTGGTAATTACCAATAGTACCAGATCTGTGCCCGTAACCCGCCCCATTTCAATCTCGTTACAGGGTGGGAAATTCAACATTACACCAGGGGCTGATGCCAACCTGAAACCATCGGGAGGCAAGGGAACCTATACTTTTAAAAACGGGATCGGATATTTCACTGATGAGGGTATTTGGACTGCAGATTTTGATTGGAATATGATTTTAAACGGCGAATACGATATCAGAAGTAGCGGAGTGGACTTAACCCTTAGAAAAAGGTTCAGTGCAAAAACAGATTCTTCGCTTACGACCTCTTATGCGACTATAGATTATGAATATATTTTAAAAAGAAGTAATTAATCCATATATAAATGAAAAAATTAATACCCTCCTTTTTAATCTTAGTTATGTTCGCTTTTGGATGTGAGAAGAAATCCGAAACAAAAACGACGAATTACGAATTTGAAATCAATACTTCAAAATCCATTGGTGCATCTACATTAGTACTACAAACGATTAGCGATAGCCGTTGCCCAATAAATGCTGATTGTATTAGCGCCGGGGGAGCAAAAGCATATTTCAAATTAACAGGCAATAATACTGATCAGGAAATTATCTTATGTAAAGGAGATTGTGGCACCTTAGCAAGTGTAGCCAACATTAAAATTAACGGCGTAGATTATTCACTCAAATTAATTGACATCACACCATATCCTCAACTCCAGAAAAGTAGTGTTACACAAACTGTAAAAGTTGAGTTGACAAGAGCTTAAGTTTAGGTTTGCTTGGGCATCGGAAATGATCTGTTCGGTGACCCAAGTTTTTTCCTTATTTAAACCGGATTGCTTTTAGCGGAGAAACCTTACTGATCAATAGCGAAGGGATAATCAAAACCGTTAAACACACCACTACCGTAACGATATTAAGCAGCAGCACATCGATAAAATGAAATTCTATTGGTGCATAAGCTAAAAAGTAAGAAGCCTGGTTAAGTTTGAAAATATGGGTAGCCTGTTGTAAAAAACCGAGGCCTAGGCCTAAAATATTTCCAAGTAATAAGCCAATACCAATTAAATAAGCTGCATTATAAAGAAAAATCTTCATAATGCTCCAGTTACTGGCGCCAAAAGATTTTAGCATCCCGATCATATTTGTTTTTTCTAAAATCATGATCAGCAATGCCGTAACCATGTTAATTACCCCTACAATGAGCATCAGGATTAAAAGCACTTTGGTGTTTACATCAAGAAGGCCTAACCAGGTAAAAATATTAGGAAAATTTTCTTCAATGGAATAGGAGCGCAAATTGCGTGGAAGCTTTTCATAAATATCATCGGCAATAGGCTTAAGTCTGTTAAAATCTTTGATCCTGATTTCTAAACCACCAATTTCATCGGCTTTCCAATTATTAAGGCGTTTAATGATGTTCAGGTTGCCCAGCACAAAGCCCTTATCAATATCTTCTACACCAATATCGTAAATGCCGACAATTTTAAATTTACGCGGTCGCAACTGGTTTTGAACAAAATACATGATAAAATCATCACCGGTTTTAAGCTTTAAGCGATTAGCGGTATAATTCGAAATGAGCAGTTCTTGCATGGCAGCCGTACTATCAGAAAAATCGATAATGGTTCCGCTGATAATGTGCTGTTTAATGTAATCCCATTTATAGTTTTTGTCTACCCCTTTAAAATTAATGCCTTCAATTTCATTATTGGCCGAAAGAATGCCCGGTTTTGTAGCAAAGGGATAATAATATTCAATATCGGGATTGTTTTTGAGCATCTTTTTCGTTTCTCCATCCAGTACAAAAGGAGAATGCTCAAATGAATTATTCAGGTCGTATCGGGTAATCTGTACATCGCCTAAATATCCCCGTACTTTATCCTGAATTTCAGTTTTAAAGCCTTTAATAATGGCTATAGAAAGAATCATAACAGCCAAACTCAACATCACGCCTGCTATTGCAATGCGGACAATAAGTTTTGAAAAAGTACGCTCAGATTTAATGGCTATCCGCCCTGCTATGAAATATTCGAAATTCAATTTAATCAATTTGTGGTAACAAAAATGCTCAATTCCTTTTTAAAAATGGCATTTTCGAAAATAAATAACCAACTTTAAACATCAGTCATTAAGTTATAACCAGAAAACACCAATAGCATAATTAAAATATGTTGTAAATTGTTTTGTTATAATACCGGAAGATTAGAATAATAATAAAAATGAAAAATTATATCAGCTTTGCGCTAACCAGTTTAATTGCATTATCGGCCTGCGGACAACCCAAACCGCTTGAACAGGAAGTTCTTGGAAAGAAAAGCCCTGAAAACAGAAAACTGATGATTAAGACTGTTAAACTACCCTCGACAATTAAAACCGGTGCAGAGCAGACCGAAAAATACCTGCCGCTTTTAAAAGGAAAACGTGTGGGTATGGTGGTTAACCCTACCTCGATTATTGGTGCGCAGACTTCGGTTGATAGCCTGTTGAAACGAGGGGTTAAAATCCAGAAGATATTTGGTCCTGAGCATGGCTTTAGAGGCAACGCCAGTGCTGGTGTTACCGTTAATGATGATGTTGATACCAAAACAGGAATAAAAGCCATTTCACTTTATGGCAAACACAGTACCCCTACAGCTGAAGATTTAGCCGATATCGACATTATGGTGTTCGATATTCAGGATGTTGGAGTTCGTTTTTACACTTATATCAACACGCTGCAACACGTTATGGAAGCTTGTGCAGCAAACAATAAAACGTTGTTGATTTTAGATCGCCCGAATCCAAATGGCTATTTAATCGATGGACCAATTTTAGATCCTAAATTTAAATCGGGTATTGGCGTACAACCTATCCCAATTGCTCATGGCTTAACGGTTGGGGAATATGCACAGATGCTAAACGGTGAAGGCTGGCTAAAAGATAAGGTGAAATGTAAGATTACCATTATCAAAAACGCCGGTTATAATCATGATATGGAGTACACTTTACCTGTTAAACCTTCTCCTAACCTGAATACACAGCAATCTATTTTGCTTTACCCTTCTACCTGTTTATTCGAGGGTACGTATTTAAATCACGGACGTGGCACAATGTTTCCTTTTACTGTTGTTGGAGCACCTTACCTTAAGGGGAAATTTGATTTCAGTTTTACGCCGAAAAGCATAAAAGGTATGTCTGAAACGCCATTATTTCAAGATCAGGTTTGTTATGGTTTAGATTTAAGAACTTACGATACTTCAAAACTGGTAAAATCAAAACAGGTAAACATTAGCTGGTTAATTGAGCTGTACAAGGCATCGCCAAGAAAGGAAGATTTCTTTAATACCAAACTGAGTAAAGAAATGGGTACTATTGAAAGATTAGTTGGTGTGGCAGATTTCAGGCAACAGGTAATTGATGGAAAGAGTGAAGCCGAAATTAGAGCAAGCTGGGAACCAGGCTTAAGTGCTTATAAAACCATGCGCAAGAAATATTTGCTTTATAATTAAGGAGTGAATGACAGAAGGATTGAATGATTGAATTGTCCTTGCAATTATTTTCAAACTTAACAGAAGGAGCTTTGTTATTATAGATAATGGATAGGCGCTATGCTATTCAATCATTCAAACTTAATCATTACAACCATGAGCGGTCCAAAAATTAAAAGTGATAAACCAGGAAGCAATTATCAGGAAGAAGTACCTAAAGGCCGGGAACCTGTTGACCATAAAACGGTGCGGCACGCAAATGACAGTACACCCAATAAAGCACCAAAAACAAGTAACCCGGCTAAGCAGCGTGAGCTTGAGGAGCAACCTGTTCATCCGATAAAAAAGGCGCCTAAGGAATAAAAAGTTACACCAGTTAATCGTGAATTAGTGTAATTAAATTTTTAGTGCAAAACAAAATGTGGCGCCTTGCCCCTCTTCGCTCTCTACCCAAATTCTGCCCCCTTCATTTTTGATAATTTCTGCCGAAATGTAAAGCCCCAGGCCTAAACCCGGATAGGTATGTTGCAAATTTCCACCCACCCGATAAAACTGATCGAAAACCATGTGCTGTAGCGCTTTCGAAATTCCGATTCCATAATCGCGTACACACAAAATAACTTCATCGTTCAATGCATAAGTATGCACATCAATCTGATTGGCATCGCTAGAATATTTAATGGCATTTGATAAAAAATTGGTGATCACCTGGCCAATACGTTCGCGATCGACATAAACCCAGCTGTTGCTTTTAAAATCGGTTTTGATCTGATGTTTAGACGTGATATGCTGCATTTCATCTACTATTTCTCCTACAGCCTGATCAAAATCAAATTTTACGGGATTAAAAGTCATTTTGCCCGATTGTATTTTGGTTACATCAAGCAAATCGCCAATTAAACCGGTTAAGCGGTTCAATTGTAAATCCATTTTGCGTACCATGCCAGCCTTTTTCTCATCACCTTCATTCCTGATCATCTTCTCCAATACCTGGGCATACGCTTTTATACTGGTTACCGGCGTTTTAAGCTCATGACTCGCAATGCCCAAAAATTCGTCCTTCTGTTGCTGAAGCTGAACTTGTTTCGTCACATCCATTGCTGCATGTAAAATGGCGTAAACCTTTCCCTGGGCATTCCTCAAAGGTTTATAGGTAAAATTAAACCAAAGCTTTTCCATCTTACCGTTAACAGGTAATACCGCCTCCTGCTGATCGGCATGATAAGGAATTCCTGTACGATAAACCTCTTTTAAGATATCGATAAAAGGTTGTCCTTTTAACTCAGGGATGGCTTCTTCCATCGGCTTTCCGATTACGCGCTTATCTTTCCCCCAAAACCGCAGCATTTCATCGTTAGCTAGCGAGATGATAATATCTTCCGTTTCATAATAACCTGTGGCCATTGGGGTATCCAATAATAAATTCCTGAAACGTTCTTCGCTTTTAGCCATTTCCATCCGCGAATGTACCAGCGAGGTAATTTCGTTCGCAACGACCATAATGCCAGTTACGATATTATGCTGATCGCGGATAGGATCGTAAACAAAATTGAAATAAAAATCCTGAAGCACACCATCACGCTCCAACCTCGCCATTGTCTCGTAGCCATAGTGGGCAACGCCTGTTTGGTAAACCTCAGTTAGCAAATCGGGAAAGGGTTGTCCTTTCAATTCAGGCAAACCATCAATTAAATTTAGTCCGATTACTGCTTCTGTTTTACCCCATAGTTTTAAAAGATCAGCATTTGCCTGTTCGATTATGAAATTTTCGCCCCTCAAAATGCCAATGGCTACAGGTGCATCCTGAATCATCTTGCGAAAAAGTTCTTCACTGGCTTTAACCTTTAATCTGGCATTTACCAGTTCGGTAACATCAGTTGCATTATTCAAAATCCCCCAAACCTTGCCATCATTGTCTTTTAGGGGTTTATAAATAAAATCGAAATAAAAGGTCTGTAAAACACCATCGTTAATCAGCATTACCCGGTCTTCTTTGGTTTCGTAAGCAATACCGGTTTCGCGTACGTCCTGAAGGATCTCTAAAAAAGGCTGCTCTTTAAGCTCTGGCAAAGCAATGGCAAGTTCTTGTCCAATAACCGAATGATCTCTTCCCCATGCTTTAAGCATTGCTTTATTAGCAACTTTAATGTTCATTTTCTCCCCAATATACAGTCCGATCGGCATTGGAGATTCTTCGATTAACGTATAAAAAACAGCAGCGTTATCGTCAAGGTTAATTTGCATAAAGGGATAAAAAAAACAAATATAATGGGTTTTCTATTTACTACCTGATTTTAAGAATGATAATAAAACTTTCTCGTCATGTGCCAAACCTAATTTACCCGATACTTTATTATTATTCATTTTTTTCATGTATTTACTTAGCTCATTATTTTCGTAAGCGGTAAGCAATAATGGATATACGTAAGAACTCTTGCAAACAGCTCTCGTATTGCCTAATTTTTTTGCTACACAATCTAAAACCGTTACAATTGTTTTTTTCGAATTCAGGTTCAAATTTTCGTCAGCACTGCACTTCGAAAACTGGCGTAATGCCTCTAACGTTCCGCCCCAGGTTCTAAAATCTTTTGCGGTAAAGTCGTCGCCTGTAATTTCTTTAATGTAAGTATTGATTTTGCCCGAATCGATACTTTTATGCTCTTTTCCATTCGAATAAAACTGAAATAATTCCTGCCCGGGGATGTCCCTGCATTTCTTAACCAGTTTTGCCAGCGACCGATCATTTAACTCAACTTTCTGCTGAACGCCTTTTTTGCCAACAAAATCCATGGTGATTGTACTACCGTTTATTTTAACATGTTTATCCCTAAGTGTAGTTAAACCAAACGAGCCATACAGTTGCTTATAACTTTCGTTACCCACACGGATGAGTGTTTTTTGGAGTACATCTACCGAAATGGCCAGTACTTTGCGTTCGTCGAAATCTTTTCTTCGCAAGTCTTTTTCCAGATTTTTACGCGCATTGGGCAATGCTTTTCCAAATTCCAATAAACGGAAATATTTATCCTCCGATCGGCGACTTGTCCACTTGGCGTGATATTTATATTGTTTCCTCCCGGCAGCATCAATACCTGTAACCTGAAGGTATGCATTTTGTTTATTGGCAATCCATACATTTTGCCATGCTGGTGGAATAACCAAAGCTTTTATCCGATCGAGGTGTTTCTCATCGGTGATTTTGTTTCCATCTTTATCTTCGTAATGAAATTTACCTGGTTTTCCTTTACGGTAAATCCCAGGTAGCGCATCAGTTACATATACTAATCCACTTGCCCGAACAACATCTTTGCCTTGTACCATTTTTTGCCTATAAGTATGGGTTTATTTTTAGTTATTTTGCAAAACTTTAACGCGGGCAGCCGCGTTATTTTAAAACACAACACTTTCTTTATGAAAATAGTTTTTATGGGCACGCCCGATTTCGCGGTAGCCTCTTTAGATGCCATCGTGCAAGCCAATTTCGATGTAGTTGCAGTAGTTACTGCGCCAGATAAACCTGCCGGCCGCGGCCAAAAACTGAATGAAAGTGCCGTAAAAAAATATGCAGTAGAAAAAGGAATCCCTGTTCTACAGCCTGAAAAGTTAAAGAATCCTGAATTTATAGAGGAACTGAGATCTTATCAAGCCGATTTACAAGTGGTTGTGGCTTTTAGGATGTTACCGGAAATAGTTTGGAATATGCCAGCTAAAGGAACCATCAATTTACATGGTTCGCTGTTGCCGCAATACCGCGGTGCTGCCCCGATTAATCATGCCATTATAAACGGCGAAAAAGAAAGTGGTGTTACTACATTTTTCCTTAAACAGGAAATTGATACAGGCGATATTATCCTCAGCGACAGTGTTCCCATCGCCGACGATGAAACTGCGGGTGACTTGCACGATAAACTGATGGTTGTTGGTGCAAATCTTTTGGTAAAAACACTTCATGCTGTTGAAGCCAATAATATAACCGAACAGCCCCAGCCACAAAATGATGATTTAAAACATGCACCAAAGATTTTTAAAGAAGATTGCAAAATCGACTGGAACAATCCAGCGCAAACCATTCATAATTTAATCCGCGGTTTAAGCCCTTATCCAACAGCTTTTACCATACTTAATGACAAAAACTTAAAGGTATTTAAGGCCGAAATAGAAGATAAAGAACCAGGTATTGTTGCCGGAGGCTTTTTAACTGATGGTAAAACTTATTTAAAATTTGCCGCAAAAGATGGCTTTATCAAACTTTTAGATATCCAGTACGAAGGCAAAAAGCGAATGCTGATTGAAGATTTTTTAAGGGGAATGCGATTGTAATTAAGAATTTGAGTTGTCAACTTTAATAGCCGTTTTGCTAAAAAGTTGACAACTCTTCTAATAGATTTTACAACAGCATGAAAGATGCTGAAATAAATTTAGCATGACGATAGAGATATTAGCGGAACCGAAGCACCACAGGTTTTGCTTTCCAAACAAATAATTAATTTAGGTTAAAGATCTCAGCATTCTATTGGCGATTTGAAAGAATCTCTACGTAGCATGAAAGATGCTGAAATAAATTCAGCATGACGGCAGAGGTACTAGCTGAACCGAAGCACCGCAGGTATTGCTTTCCAAAAAATAATGAATTTAGGTTATCTGTTGGCGACTTGAAAGGATCTCTACGTAGCATGAAAGATGCTGAAATAAATTCAGCATGACGGCAGAGATATTAGCGGAATCGAAGCACCACAGGTATTGCTTTCCAAAAAAATAATTAATTTAGGTTATCTGTTGGCGATTTGAAAGGATCTATTTAGCAAGAAAGATGCTGAAATAAATTCAGCATGACGACAGAGGTGCTAGCGGAACCGAAGCACCACAGGTATTGCTTTCCAAAAAAATAATGAAATTAGTTTATCTGTTGGCGATTTGAAAGGATCTCTACGTAGCATGAAAGATGCTGAAATAATTCAGCATGACGAAAGAGATACTAGCGGAATCGAAGCACCACAGGTATTGCTTTCCAAAAAAATAATGAATTTAGGCTAAAGATCTCAGCATTCTGTTGTCAATTTGAAAGGATCTATACAGCATGAAAGATGCTGAAATAAATTCAGCATGACGGCAGCGGTAGTCTTTACGCCAAGACCATGGAATAGCATTATAAATGATTCAATTTCTCAATCAAAAATTTCGATATCTCGTTAAAATAACGTTTCCTGCCATACCCCATCACCCATTGAATACCCTGGGTGGCATTGGTGATAAAAACTTCTTCGGCTTCCTTTAATATTTCGGGGTTAATCTGTGCTTCGATTAACGGCATGTCGTGCATTTTACACAACTGCATAATGGCGGTACGCATTACACCACTAATGCAACCCTCAGCAAGTGAAGGGGTATAAATCTGTTTGTTATACACCACAAAAACATTGGCACTGATGCTTTCGCAAAGAAAACCATATTGGTTCAGAATCATGGCCTCATCTAAACGGTTCTGACTTTTAAAAAGTCCGGCCATTACATAAAGCAGTGCATTGGCTGTTTTAAAATTCGAGAGTTTATTAACGGGTTTCGTCATTTCGTCAAAAACATCAATGATTAAACCTTTGCTGTTCAACTCATATGTAGATGCTTTTAAAGGAATGCCTTCCAAAATGTAACCTGCTTTATTTATTTCGGGGGTGTAAACGCCTGCTCCTCCCCTGTAAACCGAAAGGCGGAAACGAACATTACCATTCCATTTATTGCGTTTGGCCAAATCGGCGGTTTTCTGACGCAGAAAATAATCATCCATCAAAGCGTGACCGTCAATTTTAAGCGCTTTCATGCCAGCCGTTAATCTATCGGCATGTAAGTCGGCAAATTGCAGCTTATTATTGATCATCCGCATACTTTCGAACAATCCATCGCCAAATTTGAAACTTCTGTTTGAAGCTGTTAAAATCGGGGCATCTACCGCCTGGAATTCATCATTAAATAAAAGGTACTCCTGAAGCATATTTTATGATGTAGCGATATAATTTTCCCACTTGGTTAAGCCAGCTTTAAAATCGGGCGGCAACGGCGATTCAAAATACATATACTCTTTAGTGCTGGGGTGAATAAAACCCAAACTCTGTGCATGTAAAGCCTGACGGGGCAACAATTCAAAACAATTATCTACAAACTGTTTGTACTTGTTAAACGTAGTTCCTTTTAAAATCTTATCACCACCATACATGGCATCATTAAAAAGCGGATGCCCGATGTGCTGCATGTGCGCCCTGATCTGGTGCGTACGACCAGTTTCAAGCTCACAGCTGATCAAGGTAACATAACCCAAACGTTTTAATACCTTATAGTGCGTTACAGACCATTTCCCTTTTTCTTCATCATCGTAAATATCCATCACACGGCGGTCTTTCGCACTTCTGCCAATGTAACCGGTTACGGTTCCATCGTTTTCGATATCGCCCCAAACCAGTGCAATATATTTACGGGTAATGCTGTGATCGAAAAACTGGCGGGCCAAATGTGTAATCGATTTTTCATTTTTACTGATCAGCAATAAACCCGAGGTATCCTTATCAATGCGGTGAACCAACCCTGGCCTGCCATCATTACCCGGCAGCTGAGGGAGTTGCTCAAAATGGAATGCCAAAGCATTAACCAAAGTTCCGGTATAATTATTAAAACCAGGGTGTACAACCATTCCGGCAGCTTTATTTACGACCAAAAGATCGCTATCCTCGTAAATGATATCAAGTGGTAAATCTTCAGGATAAACTTCGGTGTCGCGTGGTGGATGCGGTAAAACAATCGATATTTCATCATAAGGCTTAACCTTATAACTCGCTTTTATCTGTTTTTGATTAACCAGCACATTCCCCGCATCAATTGCATTTTGAATACGGTTTCGGGAGGCATTTTCTACGCGAACCATCAAAAATTTATCAATGCGCAGCAAAGACTGCCCCTTATCGACAATTATTTTTAAATGTTCATATAATTCCTGCTCTTCTGATTCCTGCAATTCGACCACATTTTCCATGGCGCAAAAATAAACTTTTAACTTCAAGAATTTTTCAATGATTGCAGTTTTCGGAAAAACAGCCCTATCTTTACTGTCAATCAAAACATTCTAAATTTTTTATATGAAAAAATGCTACTCTTTAAAGGCGTTATGCGCCTTATTTTTATTGGTAACGGCTCAAAAAGCAAGTGCCCAACAAGATGTTGGAGACCTGTTTGTGGGCGGACCGGCTGATGCAACTAAATTGGTAAATGCCTATTTTGACCCTTTGTACAAAGGTTTGGGTTTGGGATTGACTGATGGATGGTCGAACACGGCGAAATCGAAAGGATTTTTAAAGTTTGATGTAAGGGTTTCCGGATCGGCAGCTTTTGTCCCTCAATCGGGCAGAAGTTATGATGTAAATGCATTAGGACTAAGCAACATTAAACCCGCACCCGGTGCATCTTCCATAGGCCCGACGGCATTTGGTGATGACCATGAAGGTGGCAAAATGCAAATTTACACAAGCAGTGGTATCCCTACAGGTAAGTTTTTTAACCTTCCTCAAGGTGTAGGTTTCCATGTGGTTCCATCATTGCAGATACAGGCTACTTTGGGCTTACCTAAAAACATTGATGTTACTTTAAGAGCGATGCCAAAAATTAAATTAGGCAGCGACTTAGGCAGCTTATCAATGATCGGCTTCGGTGCTAAAGTTGAACTTTTACCGCTTTTTATGGGTTCAACTACAGAGAAATTAGTTCCTGTTGATATTGCAATAGCAGGAGGTTTTACCCAGTACAAATATAATTTGCCTTTGAATATCAATAATACGACAAATTCAGATCAGCATATTGATGCCAAATTCAATGGTGTAAATTTTGACGCCATCGTTTCTAAAAAGATCCTGTTCTTCACCCCTTTTGCCAGCATCGGTTACCAAACCTCGAACACCAATTTAAAGGCACTTGGTACTTATAAATTTGAAGATGGTGGTAGCAATGCCACTTATGTTGATCCCATTTCGGTGAAACAAACGGATATTGACGGCGTAAGGGGAAGTTTAGGCTTCCAGTTGAAATTCGGTTTCTTTAAATTTTATGGTTCATATACTGCTGCAAAATACAGTATGGTTAATGCTGGTTTCGGTTTCGGTATTGGCAAGTAATTAATATAACGTGGTATTATTAAGGTAGTATGGTCATTCTGAGCTTGTCGAAGGAGGTTTTATATATTTAAACCGTTTCGACAGGCTCAACCTGACATATTCTAATTCAAATTAATGATACCGCTTTTATTTATTTTTACACGTGTTCGAAGAAATATATAGTCCTGTACAAAAAATAACATTTGCACCTTTCAACAACCTGTTTGTTAAAAGGGATGATCTTATTGACCCTTATATTTCAGGCAATAAATGGCGGAAGCTAAAATATATTTTAGCCAGGGCCAAAGCAGCACACAAATCGCATCTGGTTACCTTCGGGGGCGCCTATTCTAATCACCTTGTAGCCACCGCAGCCGCAGCATCTAGATCAGGCTTAACCGCTACCGCTTTTGTACGTGGCGAAGAGGTAAAGAATGAGCTATTATTGCTGTGCCGTTTATTTGGAATGAAACTCATTTTCACCGACCGCGAAAGTTACCGGGATAAGCAAAAACTGTTTCAACAGCATTTTGGAAATGACCAGCAGGCTTATTTTATTGATGAAGGCGGGGCCTCGGCTGAAGCCACTACAGGCTGCGCAGAGGTAATCAGCGAATTGACAGAAACATACGACCACATTTTTTGTGCTGCCGGAACAGGAACCACTGCTGCAGGCTTATTGAACGGTATCCAGCAACAGGGTTTAAGCACAAAACTCCATATCATACCCGTACTAAAAGGGGGCTTGTTTATTAAAGATGAAATAGCTAAATATACTCCCCTATCCAATCATCTTGAGCTTCACCTCGATTATCATTTTGGCGGATATGCAAAAACCACTCCTGAATTGATCAGTTTTATCAAAACCTTTACTTCAAAAACCGGACTGCTTTTAGATCCGGTTTATACGGGGAAAATGTTTTATGCCATCCAGGACCTGGTAAAACAAGGCATTATTGGTAAAGATGAAAAAGTACTGGCCATTCATACGGGCGGGCTAATGGGGATATTTGGCATGAAGGATAAGTTTTAACAAACAGCCTTCATTATTTATAGACTCCAAAAACAAACTGAATAAAAAAAGGGTCCTCATTGCTGAGGAACCCCAATAAGATCTCTAAAATCGTCCCGTGATTTGATTCTTGTTATAAAAGTATCGCTCCTTTCTTTGGAATGAAATAAAAATAGAGCAAGGCTACAATATAATAGATGAAGATGCACTATCTATATACATTGAATAATAAATCAGCTCACATCATCGGCATTTAGTTCTTTTTATGATCTTCTTTCATTAAAAACCTGAAATTCGGCAATGGATGGTGTCTCTTTGGCATGTGTAATACGGATGCGAACTTTACTGGTCCAAATGCGATCGAAGCGGTGAATTTTAATGCGGTCTTCATTTTTTCCCTCAAAAGCTTTTTTCCATTCCGCACCGTTCCAATATTCAAGTACATAAGTATCTATATTTTCTTTTTGCTCTGCTACAACAATCATATTTATAGCTTTTTCATTCTTAAAATCAACTTCGTACCAAGGATTTGTGACCGCACTATTCGATTCCCATGATGACCTGTAGCTATCGTCATTTGCAAAGTCCATAATATTCATATCGTTGCTCCAGCTCGAGTTGCTTGCCTGACTTTTGGCGAGGTTACTGGATATGATCGGCAAAGCCAATGGCGGGAGTGTTTTGGTTGGCCCTTCATTCTTCCATAATTGGCCAACTTCTTTTAAGGCAGCCAGTGCATTATCATCAATTAAACCATCTTTGTTTGGCGCTACATTGAGAATAAAGTTACAGCTTGCAGCATTTAAAGGTTTAATTAACCCATCTACAATTTCCTGAGGTTTTCTTACCGGAACCGTTGGAAAATCGGTTTTCCAAAACCATGAAGTATTAATAGGTAAACAAGCTAAAGTTGGCATCACTTTGCTTTCTTTGGGCATCCGCTGACCTGCGCCCATTTCGTAAGTTTTAATGTCAGTATAATAAAGTCCTTCAGATGGATATTTTGCGCCGTTTAAATCCATCACTAAGCAATCAGGCTGCAGCGTTTTAATCAAAGTATAAATATCTTCGAAAGGCACATCATCATAAGAGATTCTCGACCAGGGTGCATCCCAACCATCAATAATTAAAGCTTCAATTTTGCCGTATTTGGTTAACAGCTCGGTTAATTGTTGTTTAATCATATCGATATGTTTTGGCGTAATCTGATTGGGTCTCAATTTATGGTGTGTATCCAAAATGGAATAGTACAGCATCACTTTTAATCCATTTGCCCGGAAAGCGTCGGTAAACTGCTTTACCACATCTTTTCCATAAGGACTGTTCATTACATTATAATCGGTGCTTTTGGTGTCCCAGATACAAAATCCGCTGTGGTGTTTGGTGGTTAAACAGCCATAACTCATGTTAGCCGATTTAGCCGCTTTGGCCCACTGGTTTGCATCGAGCTTTTTAGGATTGAACAATTTTGGAGAAGCTTCAGGATCAGGCCAATCTGCATTTGCATAAGTTGGAATGTTATAATGGATGAACATGCCAAAACGCAGGTCAACAAATTGCTGCTGAAGTGTATTTAATTTCTTCGAGGCATCAGTAGGAGTCTCTTGCGCTGAGGCGCCGAAGGAAAGCAGCATGAAAACAATTACTAAAACGTTTTTCTGAATGGTTACGAGTTTCATTTTTGTGCGTAGTATAGTTTAAGAATGTGGAATGGTTTTTCGGTAAAGTTAATTTTCTTAAACGATATTGCACAATATATCTGGTGTTATGTTCAACATAAAAAGGGGCATATCACCTCCTGCAAATTGCGCAGAAAAGCGCTGATTTGTAATTTTATGCTGCATAATCTGTGTGGTTATTGTTTACCGATCAATCGTTTTCACGCACTTTGTTCCAGATATCAGCGTAAAGTTCTTCGTTGCGTTTAAATTGCAGGTGTACATAAGGGCAGAGTGGAATTACCTTCAGCTTATTTGTACGCACATAATTGACCATTGCATCAAGCAATAGCTTTGCGTAACCTTTGCCTTCTTTTTCGGGATCAATTTCGGTATGATAAACGGTTAGGTCTCCTCCCTGAATATCAAAAACCATTTCTCCATATTTTTCACCTTCATCATAAAGTTCGAAGGCGCTCGGCTCTTCCTTTTGGATATTTAATTTAACTTCTGCCATAATTTACTTAATATAATTTTTAAAATTTGATGCTCCACTGATGCAGTATTAAATAGCTGCCAAATCGATTAAAGGTAACCAATATCTGTTGATTTATGTATATCGATCATCATACCTTAACTGTTTTATGACCTGGCATTCTTTAGCGCCTTATTCTTCTTACCCCAGGCACTTAATTGACAAAAAATGGGGAGAAAATCCAAGGCTATCGGCGTTAGCTCATATTCTACCCTAGGCGGAACCTCTGCATAAACGGTTCTTTTAACCAGCTCGTCCTGCTCTAATGCACGCAATTGCAAGGTCAACATCCGTTCTGTTATATATGGGAATTCTCTTTTCAGTTCGCTAAACCTCAATTTTCGGTTTCCAAGTTTATCCAATATTACAATTTTCCATCTCCCGCCTATTTTGTTGGCGGCGTAAGTCAAATCGCAATCTGTTATAAATTTTTCGTTGAGGGTATAGGTCGAATTTTCTTTTCTTGCCGTCATTACTTACAAATTTGTTTGTACCATACAAATGGTGGTGTATCCTATAAAAATACGTGGTATGGCTTATTATTGCAAGGTCATTTTAATCACAAGAAAATTTGGACTTATATTTAACCGGAAAAACGGCATTGGTAACCGGAGCCTCTAAAGGAATTGGCCGAGCAATAGCAAAAGAACTGGCAAAAGAAGGGGTAAAAGTTTTTGCCACAGGCCGCAACCAACAATCATTAGATAACCTTTTCACTGAGATTGTTGCCGAAGGCAGCCCCGCTCCCATTGTTTTTGCACAAGACCTATTGGCGTCTGACGCACCTTACAAAATTGCCACCGCAGCCTTAGCTTCACTTGGCCATATCGACATCCTCATCAATAATGCAGGGCAAAGTCAGCCTGTAGATGTTGCAGGTCCGGAAGAACCCTGGACCAGATCGATGGCTTTAGATTTTGAGCGGCCCAGGCTACTCACGCAAGCGTTATTACCACATTTCATAGACCGGAAACAAGGCACAATACTTAATCTGACCAGTACTTACGAATTACGCTCCCTAAATGTTTCTGCGGTGGCCAAGGCGGCAGTGGCCATGTGGTCGAAACAACTTGCCGGTGAGTTGGGCAAATATGGAATCAGGGTAAACTGTTTGAAACCGGGACTTATCGACACTGAAAACATCAAGCCTTATTTCCCTGGCGATGAACGCCGGAAATATGCAGAAAGTGAAATCCCTTTGCAAGATTTTGGTGAAGTGCAGGATATGGCAAATATGGCTGTTTTCCTGGTTTCGCCACGGGCTAAATATGTAACAGGAACGGTTTCGGTGGTGGATGGCGGAGCAAGGCGTTCGGCATTCTGATACTTACTATTAAACAGGAAATAAGAGAATCAATCAGTTTATCGAATTTACGATGAAGCAGTTTATAAACGATCAAAGCCCATAGAAAAAATGAGTCTATATAACTTTCGCTGTTTTAAAACATAATTACAGTAGAACTGTAAGACTACCACTAAATTGCTTACAGTCTGGAGCTAAATTGATTACATAAAAATAAACACCTGCAGGTAGTGCTGTACCATTCATCTTTCCATCAAAAGATTTTTGATAACCTTCAGAGGTAAAAACCACATTGCCATTTCTGTTAAAAACTTTCACACTTGCCTTAGGATATTGATTAATATTTTTGATTTGCCATATATCATTAATCCCGTCATCGTTAGGACTAATTGAACTGGGAATCTCTATTGTCTTTTCAGAAAATATAACAGGTACAGCAGCCCTTTCACTTTCACATGTTCCATTTGCCAAACTAATGAAGAAAGTAGAAGACCTTGATATTTTCAATTTAAAAATACCCGTTTCATTACTGGCCAATAAATTTCCATTTGTAGCTTTATCATACAGATTAAAGACTCCTGAAGTGGCGGCACTAGCCCTGATCATACCATCACCTTCTGCGCAAAGCAAAGATGGGCTTACAATAGGCGGACTGATGACTTCTCCTAAATTGGAAATTGTAAAACTGAGGCTTTGTTCAGAACAAACGGAGTTACTATTATCTGTTATGGTTAAAGTGTAAATACCTTTCTTAACATTGTTTAATTCAGCTTTTGTAGATATAATTTCATGATCAGCATTTCTCCAAACATATTGATAGGGAACAATACCACCCTGAATAGAAATATTTGTAATAGACCCTACCCCCATTCCACAACGATCATCCATAATATTTGCACTTTCAGCATCAATTAAAAGCGGAATAATCTTTTTAATTACATAGGAATTATAAAAACTCTCGCATCCGTTTTCATCTTGTAGATAAAGCTGATAATTTCCTTCACTTAAATTTAAAATTTCATTATTATCACCTATTTGTGCTCCTGCCTCATTTAACCACTTAAATCTGACCGCCCCCTGGTAACTTGAGACATTTACTTTAATTGCACCATTGTTCAAATTACAGGTTGCAGGCGTAACCGCAAATGGAAAATCGGGATAAGCTTCGGGACTTTGTCGGATGATGTTAAAAGTACGATTAGCTGTACAGTACCCATTACTAACGATTAAGGTATATTTTCCCGCAGCCAAATTTTCGAGTTCAGGCTTATCCCCTACCAATGCACCAGATCCGTTAATCCATTTAAAGTTAAAATTGGCATCTGAAGATGTAATAACAAGTTTTTTAATATAACCGTCATCTGCCATACAGCTCGCATTTTGTATGTCTGCTGTTTGATCGCTTATGGTTATTGCATTTAATATCGGAATATCAAAATCGTAGAACGCCGCTCCACAAGTACCTTCATCACTTACCTCAAGATAATACTTTCCCCCAGGTACATTAGTTAGTTCACTATCTCGGCTGATTATTTTTCCTTCTCCATCCTTCCAAACCAGTTTAATTTTACCCACACCTGAAACAATAATATTTGTAATGCTGCCATTTGCGCTGCCACAGCCAGCTTTAGTAACATTAACCTTATCATTGTCTATTGAAGGCACACCCTTAGCCAGAATTTCGAAAGGACCAAAAATTGCGGAGCAGTCATCAGAAGTCAGTACCTGTAATGTGTATTTCCCACTTTTCACGTTGCTCAGGGTCAAACTGTTTCCTTTTACTTCTCCCTTTTCATTTATCCATTTCAATGATTTTGTGGTAAAATCACTTTGGTTAGATATAAAAAGATTTTTAATTCCGCCATCTGATTGATTACAGTTTTCAGGACTAATAGACATAATGCCCGTAAAAAGCTGAGGCTGCCCGTCTTTTACCTGATAGGATAAAGTTTGTGTTTTACAGGTGGTACCTAAAAATGCCTGAAAGGTGTATATATCAGGTTTAACATTTATTAGTTCTTCTGTATTTCCTACAAAATTACCCTTACTATCTTTCCACTGTATGCGTGTTGCCCCCTGAACTTTTAAACCTTTAATGGATCCATTGGCCAGGCCGCAACTGGTATTTTTAACAATAACATTTCCAGCCAGAAAGCTGAGGCCAAGGAATTTAGATGTCCGGTTATTTATGCTAGCTGATGCGGTAAAACCGATATCAGAAGGAATAGTGATACTCCAGTTACCTGATGCATCGGCCGTAGTAGTTGCGGCATAAGCTTTAGCTTCACATTGCATACATTCGCCATCGGTATATACTTCAATTTCAGCATTAGGAGTAGCTGTACCAATCAGCGTTCCATTACTATAACTTGTAATGCTTATCACCGGAAGCTCTACCTTGCTATTTTCAGGTTTATAAACAATGCTCTGTGCAGTACAATAAATCGAATTTCTCTGCAAAAGGATATCACCACAATTATTTGCATAAACACCTGGTCCAAATCCTCCATATTTGTTGTTGGCCAATGTATTTGCCTGTGCTCCATCCTTTCCACCGATCAATACGTTATTGCAAGCATCGAAATTAAGCAAAGAATGCGCATAAGAACCTTGGGCATTTAGCGCACCTACACCGAAGCTATTCCCCTGTATAAGCATTGTAACCGATATATCCTTAAAACTGAAACCGGCACTCATCGAAGTAAAATTATTAAGTAGTTCTACTCTTTTGAAATTTTGAATGTTATGCGGTTCTGATAAACCACCTTTAAGCAGCTCATCGCCAAAAACATTATTTTTAATCACGCAGATTTCACCTCTTTGCTGCGCACTTTGTGTAGATGGATCAATACCGGTAATCAGCATGCCATTGTAAATATATCCACACTGATTGCCTTCTGCCTTGGTATCACCCCCGATTACAATATTATCACATTGATAAAACCTTAACATAGAACCAAATGCAGTTCCCAATAATTCGGTACGTTCCGGATTGAAGGCAAACCAATTGTTTGAAACTTTGATTTTATTGCACTTGAACATATTAATATTCACATCGATGTTACCATATACATTTCCTTTATTTGGCGCCCCTATAATAATATTTTCGCAATTATTGAGAGAGATTGGAGTAGACGATCTTGAGGCTCCATTGGCAAAAAAAGAAAAGTAAAAGCCGTAGATTTCCAGATTCTTTAAATTCGTGCCTGAAAAACCAATCGGAGTTATATTAGAAATGTAGGATATACTGGTTTTCATGGTTACTTTTGCGCTAGATAAGCCTAGTCCAGGTCCAGATAAAGTTGTGGCATCGATTATTAAGTTTGACGAAAGTATTAATGGGCTCTCTATACTAATCAGAGCCGGCAGATTGGTGATATTGAAATAAATATAGTCTGTTTCGGCAATACCATTAGCTGCCGCCATTTGCAGCGCTTCCCTTAATGAACCTATCCCATTGTCTGCATTACTGCTAACAGTGAAAACAGCAGCTCTTAAAGCATACGAACACAAAACAAAAAGTAACAGAAGAGCGATAATCTTTCGCATGTTTAATAAGAAAATTTAGACGTGCAAATATATAAAACCTGTAGAGTTTAATATAACTGTCTATGCAATGAGTTTGCAAAGCATTCAATAAGGTAATTATTTGAACAACGAGCTCTTAAATGGAACTTTCCTGTAAAAAAGTTTTCCACATCTGTGAAGTCCAAAATCCGATTTTGTCTATAATCATACTTTAAACAGTTTAAACCTATTTTTTATGCTACGGGTACAAAAAGTGCTTAAATTTTGATTTTAGGCACATTTAACTAAATTTGGAATATACCAAATCCAAGTTTATGTATCAATTAACAGTACCTGCAGATCGCGTTAACGAATCGTTAAGTAAGCACATTTTGGCCGATGGTTTCGACCTGACTTATGATATGGAAAAGAGTCATGGTGCTTACATTTACGATGCTAAACACAACAGAACTTTACTCGATTTTTTTACCTGTTTCGCATCAGTTCCTTTGGGTTATAACCACCCTAAAATGATCAATGATGAAGCGTTTAAAAAGAATCTTTTCCTCGCGGCTTTGGCCAATCCATCTAACTCCGATGTGTACACGCAGCAATATGCACAGTTTGTTGAAACATTCTCTAAAGTTGGTATTCCTGATTATCTGCCCCATGCTTTTTTTATTGCAGGCGGCGGTTTGGCCGTAGAAAATGCAATTAAGGTAGCCATGGACTGGAAAGTTCAGAAAAACTTTGCAAAAGGATACACAGAAGAAAAAGGTTTTAAAGTTTTACACTTCGAAAGGGCTTTTCATGGCAGAACGGGTTATACTTTAAGCTTAACTAATACGCTACCCGATAAAACCAAATGGTTTGCGAAGTTCGATTGGCCAAGGGTTGCTGTTCCGGAAGTGAAATTTCCGCTTTCCGGAAATAATTTAAGTCATGCCATTCAAACCGAAGAAACATCTTTAGCTCAGATCAAAAAAGCAATCGCCGATAATAAAGATGATATCTGCGCCATCATTGTAGAACCCATACAATCTGAAGGTGGCGATAACCACCTGCGGGAAGAGTTTTTAATTCAAATCAAGGCTCTGGCGGATGAAAATGATGCTTTCCTGATTTATGATGAAGTGCAAACCGGCGTTGGTTTAACCGGTAAATTTTGGTGCCACCAGCATTTTAGCGAAAAAGCGAGGCCCGATATTTTGGCTTTTGGTAAAAAAATGCAGGTTTGCGGCATCCTCGTTGGCCATAAAGTAGATCAAGTTGAAACCAATGTATTTAAAGTGCCGAGCCGGATTAACTCTACCTGGGGCGGTAATCTGGTGGATATGGTGCGCTCGACACAGATTTTACAAATTGTAGAGGAAGATCAGCTTTGTGAGAATGCTACAAAAGTAGGTTTGTATTTAAAAGATCAACTCGAAAATCTATCGCACAGGTTCGATCAAATGACCAATGTGCGCGGAAGAGGTTTGTTGTGTTCTTTTGATTTCCCTACCAAAGAAATGCGCAATACATTTATTGCTAAAGGATTGGAAAACAATGTGATGTTTTTGGGCTGTGGAGAGAAAACCATTCGCTTTCGCCCGGCACTTTGCATTGAGCAAAAACATATTGACGAAGGCTTGACGGTTATGGATAAAATATTGCCTTTATTGTAGGCATGAATAGAAAATTGTTAGTTTATTTTGTAGTTGCAGGGGTTTTAATACTGATCTTTTTCATGGTTAAAGATGTTTTTGATCAGCCTGGAATTGAAGATATGAAAGCTGGTTTTAAAGAAATTGCAAAGTATAGAAACGCAAATAACACTGGTCCTGTACAACGGATTTACATTGTAACGGTTAAAGATTCGGTATGGAAAGAAATGGAAGATTATGGCAATTTAATGCCCCATACCAAATACGGTAATACAAAAGTTTACTTCTTCATGCAAAGCGAAAATGTTCCAAAAACATTGCAACCCGGAGAAGTAAATTTTGATCCACAATTTAACAAGGCCTGCATTGCCTTATATGAAAAAAGTGCAATGAGTCAGGTAGCATTTAATAAACATCCTTATTAAACAGAATGTAAAATCTGGAAAGTTAATTACCTAGAGGTTAATGCTTATTGATTTGGAAATGAAGGGTATGGTACATTTGGCATCTTCAGTCCCGCTTTTGTTTCTGCCGATGCTAAGCTAGTGCCGATTTATCGGTAAAGAATCGTCATTCACGACAATCGGGTTTATAAACAAAGTTAGTTCCCGGAGAACCAGCCCTTCTTCAATAAACCTGACAGCAGCGAAATCCTTTTTGCTTGCAGCAACCCTTAGTATGTTAGCACTACAAAACCGCAAAAGGATTGTAGCGAATGGCAGGACTACAGTACCTATGAAATACTGACAATCATTTCCAAATCCTAAAATTTCATTATTAATTGCACAGCATGGGTCTTCGACTATGCTTAGACGGACAAACTATTTTAAAATTAAACAAAAGCAGAAAAACCTGTTATGGCCCGACCTACAATCAGCGTATTAATTTCTTTTGTGCCCTCATACGAATAAATTGCTTCCGCATCCGCCACGAACCGCGCTACGTTATATTCGAGCAAAATACCATTCCCACCCATCACTTCTCTTGCCCTGCTTACCACATCGCGTGTTCTTAACGAACAGAATACTTTAGCTAAAGAGGCATGTTCATCTTTCAACAAACCCTGATCCTGTAATTGCGACAAGCGAAAACAGAGCGTTTGCATCGCCGTTAAGTTCGACAGCATTTCGACCAGGTGGTTTTGGATTAATTGAAAAGAAGCTATAGGTTTACCAAACTGTTTTCGCGTACGGGTATAATCCAAAGCATTTTCGTAGGCTCCACGGGCACAGCCAACCGCCTGCCAGGCCACACCTGCCCTTGTCATTTGTAATACCTTAGCCGTATCTTTAAATGAATTTGCATTTTGCAGGCGATCAGCTTCTTCAACTTCGCAATTGGTTAATGTAATAATGCCATTCTGCACAATCCGCAAGGCCATTTTATCCTGCATTTTTTCTACGGCAAAACCAGGATTATCTTTTTTTACAATAAAGCCTTTCACTTCGCCACTTTCTTCGTCTCGTGCCCAAATAATTAAAATATCGGCGAAAGTAGCGTTACCGATCCATTTTTTCTGTCCGTTCAATACCCATTTGCCATCAACTTTTTTACAGGTGGTGGTTAAGCCTCCAGCTGCTGCCGAACCCACTTCAGGTTCAGTTAGGCCAAACGCCCCGATAATTTTAAATTGCTGCATTAGCGGCAGCCATTGCTGTTTTTGTTCCTCTGAGCCGCATAAATAGATTGATCCCATGGCGAGGCCACTCTGTACGCCAAAAAAAGTAGAAATGGAGGTATCAATCCGCGCCATTTCCATTGCTAAAATCCCTTCCATTAAATTCGATTTCCCCGGACAGCCATAACCTTTGTAGGTTAAACCACAGATATTGAGTTCGGCAAGTTTTGGAATGATTTCGAAGGGGAATTCTGCCTTGTTCCAGTAATGGTTAACAATGGGTTTTACTTCCTTCTCTAAAAAGGCACGTACCTTTAACTGAAGCTCACGATCTTCATCTTTTAACGCCTCATCGCCCAAATGGTAAAAATCGCCTTCAATTGGCGGTAATTCTTTCTTTTTACCCGATCCACCCATCATTTTCATCATCCCCTGGATTTGTTTATCATCCAGGTTGGATATGGTTTCGACCATTTTGGGCAAGTCGACTTTTTTCGATAAAGCCTCTAATTTATCGAAGTCAATATGTTTGAAAAGATTGTACGCGTTTTTGAGAGAAGAGAATATATTCGCCATTATTATTCGTTTTGAGAATAACAAACGAAGTGTAGTTTTGTTGGGCTGTTTTTTCCCCACCACCTAAAGCACCTGAGATCATCTGAGCAATTTAAAATAGTGCACCGCCTAAGGTGTTCTCAGGTGTCTTAGGTGGTTAATCCTTTACCTCAAATCAAATAAATTATCAACGCCTAATAGCTTCCGCGAAGTAAAGCCTTCGCCAAAAGTGGCACCAATGCTTTTACCGAATTCCCTGGCACGGCCAATCACACTTTCGAAAAACTCCGGCGACGAAATATAAGTTTGCAATCCATCCACCTCAGGGTTATAAAACTGTGTTTTAAAAGCCTTAATAGATTCAATTTTCTTATCTATATGATCAGATATATCCACAATAATATCAGGTTTTAAGTATCTATCCTGAATGTATTGCAATAATAATCGTGGGCGATGTGCTTCCTGCTGAACACCATCAATTGAAGTTTCTATTTTTGGTAAGCCTGATAAAAAAACAGAATCGTAAACCAGATCGCCTGCTCTTCCATGATCAGGGTGACGGTCTTCTAAAGCATTGCTTAAAATAATTTCGGGTTGATATTTCCTGATGGCTTTAATCACTTCCAAACGGTGAAACTCATCATTCTGAAAAAAGCCATCCCTCAATCTTAAATTTTCACGGGCATGTAAACCTAAAATTTCCGCCGAGGCTGCTGCTTCTTCATCTCTTGTTTCTGCTGTACCTCGTGTACCCAGTTCGCCTCTGGTTAAATCTACAATTCCAACTTTTTTACCAAGGGCAATATGTTTTAAAATAGTACCTGAACAGCAAAGTTCTGCGTCATCAGGATGCACGGCTATAACTAAAATATCTAACTTCATGATGTAATTATTGGGCATTTTGGTTCAGCAGTTGCTGAATTTTCTTTTTAATTTTCGAACTTAATGGCTTGGTGAAGGGTAAAAAATAATCTTCCAGCTCGCCATTTCTGTTCACGATATATTTATGAAAGTTCCAACGGGGTTTCGAACTTAATTTTGTGTTTTGCTTTTTCTCACTCAGGAATTGATAAAGCGGATGGGCATGTGCGCCCCGAACCATAATCTTATCAAAAACAGGAAATTTTACACCATGGTTAACCTCGCAAAAAGAGGAGATATCAGCACCGTTTAGTGGTTCCTGTTTTCCAAAATCGTTCGTAGGGAAACCCAGGATTTCAAAATCAGGACTATTAATTTCGTCTTTAAGCTGCTGTAATTCCTTTAATTGCGGCGTAAAACCACATTCTGATGCGGTATTTACAATTAAAATAACCTTGTTCCGGTAGGCTGATAACGGCTGTTCTTCGCCATTAATTTTCTTAACCTTAAATGAATAAATATTCGGAATGCGTTCCTGCATTATATGTTATTGATAAAATCCTGAAGTGCGGATAATGGATTCGATATCCCTATCCTCATTCGGATCGTAAGTGCTTTTTAAATTATGTCCTACCACGCGGGCCACAATCTGATACGAAAATGCAGCAAAACCACCTTTGGTTTGCTTCACAATATCGTATGTTGTTCTACCCACTTCTCTGTCGATCAGTTTCGTTAAAATCTGACCTTGTGTAATCGTTAATTCTTTGATTTCGCGGTTAAACATGTCTTTAATTTCTTTATCACATTGCTTAACCAGTTGTTTTTGTTCCTTTTTCTCTGGGGTCCGGGCTAAATCCTGCTCCAGTTGCTCGTACCTGCGCTTAGCAAACAATGCATATGGCATTACTTTTAATACGTTATACCTTAGGCGATTATATGCAGCTTGTTCTGCCGGCGATTTCCAGATTCTGGCGGCATAAATAGATACATCGTTAAGCTGCATCCACGGAATCATTACACCATTATCGTTTGTTGAGGCTACTCTTATTGTATCGCTTTTACCCAATTTAGGAAATATTGGTGCCGCAGGATCCTGAGCTCGTAGCGAAATGCTACAAATCATTACAATACAAAGAAAAAAGAGCCCTTTAATTTTCATAAATTTATACTTTTACAAAGTTAGGTGTTATTTCATATATTAGTTGTTTCACAAAACTAATATAAGTTTTATTCATAAATAAGACGCAATTTTTACGCAAAAAATACAAATGAAAACAGAGTTAGTGATTGATTTAGAGGCGGAAAAGCAAGAAATTCTAAAAAGATATAGGGCATTATTACGGGCAAGCAAATCTACTTTACAGAAGGGCGATAAAAAAGAAATCAGGAAAGCTTTTGATATGGCATTGGAAAGCCATAAAGATATGCGCCGAAAATCTGGCGAACCCTATATTTACCATCCTATTGCGGTGGCGCAGATTGCTGCTGAAGAAATCGGACTTGGAACAACTTCTATTGTATGTGCCTTATTGCACGATGTGGTAGAAGACACCGATATCACTTTAGAAGATATTGAACGTGAATTTGGCAAAAAAACCGCCAAAATTATCGACGGGTTGACCAAGATTTCTGGCGTTTTCGACACCAATAGCTCTTTGCAGGCCGAGAATTTCCGTAAAATGCTGCTTACCCTGGCTGATGATGTAAGGGTTATCCTCATCAAACTTGCCGATCGTTTGCATAATATGCGTACCATGGATTTTATGCCCCGCCACAAGCAGCTTAAAATCGCTTCAGAAACCATTTACCTGTATGCACCACTGGCCCATCGCCTGGGCTTATATGCCATAAAATCAGAGCTGGAAGATCTTTCGATGAAATATCTCGACCCGGACACTTACAAATTCATCGCAAAAAAATTAAATGAGAAAAAAGCAGAACGTGCGCTTTTCATCAAAAAATTCGTAGAACCAATTGATGAAATTGTTCACGAACAGGGTTTAGTGGCTGATGTTTATGGCAGACCAAAATCAATCCACTCCATCTGGAATAAGATGAAAAAGAAAAATATTCCTTTCGAAGAGGTTTATGATCTTTTTGCCATCCGGATTATTTTGGATTCGGCACCAGAAAATGAAAAGGCTGATTGCTGGAAAGCATATTCCATTGTAACCGATTTATACCGCCCAAATCCAGATCGTTTACGCGATTGGGTTTCCTCACCAAAAGGAAATGGTTACGAAAGTTTACATACCACGGTAATGGGACCCCGCGGGCAATGGGTTGAGGTACAGATCCGTACACAACGTATGAACGAAATTGCAGAGAAAGGTTTTGCGGCACACTGGAAATATAAAGAATCGAGTAACGATAATGGATTAGATCAATGGATCCAGAAAGTTCGTGAAATGCTGAGTAATCCTGAAGCCAATGCTTTAGATTTCCTGGATGATTTCAAAATGAACCTTTTCTCGGATGAGATTTTTATTTTCACGCCAAAAGGTGCTTTAATCCAATTGCCTTTAGGTGCTACCGCATTAGATTTTGCTTTCGAAATCCATACCGATGTAGGTGCCACCTGTATCGGCGCAAAAGTGAACCACAAGCTGGTTCCTATTTCGTACAAGCTTCAAAATGGTGATCAGGTAGAAATTATCACCTCGAGCAAACAAACCCCTAAAGAAGACTGGCTGAATGTAGTGGTTACTGCTAAAGCTAAATCAAAAATTAAGTCATCTTTAAAGGAAGAAAAGCGGAAAATTGCCGAAAATGGCAAGGAAATCTTAGAAAGGAAGCTGAAATCATTAAAAATCACCTATAATACCGATAATTTACAAAAGCTTAGTTATTTCTTTAAACTGCCTTCTACCCAAGAACTTTTTGTCAATGTTGCTTTAGGAAAAATCGAGCTAAAAGATATAAAAGAGTATCTATCGAGTGAGAAAGAAGTTGAAAACCGCGGACCAGAACGTCCTGAAAACCTTTCAGTTGACGGAATCAAGAGTAAAATTAAAGGTGGAGAATCTGATATTTTACTGATCGGCGAAGACATGCAGCGCATTGATTATACCTTGGCCGCCTGTTGCAACCCCATACCAGGCGATGATGTTTTTGGATTTATCACTGTGAGTGAAGGCATAAAGATACACCGCACCAATTGCCCGAATGCGGCGCAGTTAATGGCCAATTATGGTTATCGCGTAGTCAAAGCAAAATGGAACAAACAACAGGAATTAACTTTCTTAACTGGTTTACGCATTGTAGGTATTGACGATGTTGGCTTAATCAACAACATTACCCGGGTAATTTCTACCGACTTTAAAGTAAATATGAGATCGATTACGGTTGATACCAATGAAGGGATTTTTGATGGTTCGATTATGATTTTTGTAAACGATACCGAACACCTGGAAAACCTGATTAAAAATTTATTAAAAGTGAGAGGTGTTACAGGCGTAACGCGGTTTGATGCATAGTTAGTCCGAAAGTCAGAAGTCCGGAGTCAGAAGTCTAGATGCTAAGTTACACGCTATTTGCAAATTGAACTTCGGACAGCCGTCTTCCGACCTCCGACTTATTACAACATTTCAACAATCAAACGCTATAACAATCAAACAATTTACCTACCTTTGAATGGAGTTTAAAAACTATGTCAGAACAAAAAACAAATGAGCTCGTTCGCAAGATTTTTGAGGCTTATTTAGAAAACAAAAATCTACGTAAAACACCAGAGCGTTTCGCTATACTGGAAGAGATCTATTCAAGAAACGATCACTTTGATGTAGAAACCCTTTATATCCACATGAAAAACCAAAAGTACCGCGTAAGTCGTGCTACGGTTTACAACACATTGGAGTTATTGGTTTCATGCGATTTAGTTACCAAGCACCAGTTTGGTAAAAACATGGCACAATTCGAAAAATCCTATGGTTACCGCCAGCACGATCACGTAATTTGTATCGAATGTGGTAAAGTAGTAGAATTCTGCGATCCCCGAATCCACCAGATCCAAACCATGGTTGGTGATCTTTTAAAATTTGATGTTAAACACCATTCGTTAAACCTTTATGGCTTCTGCTCTGATTGCAGTATGGCCAGAAAAGTAAGCGAAAGTGCAGTAACAGCCGAAAAAATTGAACAAAATTAAATCATAATACAAATAAAACCAGCTTAATTTATTAAATAATGACGCAAGTAGATGTACTTCTCGGCCTGCAATGGGGTGATGAAGGAAAGGGAAAAATCGTTGATGTACTAAGTCCAAAATATGATCTTATTGCCCGTTTTCAGGGTGGCCCAAATGCCGGACATACTTTAGAGTTCGATGGCAAAAAATTCGTTTTAAACACTATCCCTTCAGGAATTTTTAACGAAAAAACCATGAACCTGATTGGTAATGGTGTAGTAATCGACCCTATTATCCTAAAAAGAGAGTTAGATAATTTAAAAAAAGCTGGTCATGATCCTGTTGCCGATGGCAAACTGGTAATTGCCCGTAAAGCACACTTAATTTTACCAACCCACCAATTATTGGATGCTGCTAACGAAGCACGCATGGGTAAAAATAAAATTGGATCAACTTTAAAAGGTATTGGTCCAACTTATATGGATAAAACCGGCCGTAACGGTTTACGTGTTGGCGATACTACCCTACCTGATTTCAAAGAGCGTTATGCTAAATTGGTAGAAAAACACACTGAAATTCTTTCGCATTACGAAGGTTTCGAATATGAACTGGCTGAGAAAGAAGCATCATTCTTCGAAGCAATCGAATTCTTAAAAACCATTCCCCACGTAGATAGCGAACATTATGTAAACGGCTTCTTAAAAGAAGGAAAAGCGGTTTTAGCAGAAGGTGCACAGGGAACATTACTGGATGTTGATTTCGGTTCATATCCTTTCGTAACCTCAAGTAACACGACCACTGCTGGTGCCTGTACTGGTTTAGGTATTGCACCTAATAAAGTTGGTGCTGTTTATGGTATCTTCAAAGCCTATTGCACACGCGTTGGTGGTGGTCCTTTCCCTACCGAATTAGATAATGAAGTTGGCGAAAATTTACGCGCTTTAGGTCACGAGTTTGGTGCAACTACAGGTCGCGCACGTCGTTGTGGCTGGATTGATCTTCCTGCTTTAAAATATGCCATCATGTTAAACGGTGTAACCGAGTTAATTATGATGAAAGCTGATGTGCTGGATACTTTCGATACCATTTATGCTTGTACCCACTATGAATATAATGGCGAAACGATTGATTATATGCCGTATGACATCATTTCTATCGAACCAAAACCAGTATTAAAAGCCATTGATGGTTGGGCTACCGATGTAACTAAAATAACTTCTGTGGATGAAATTCCAGCTAAATTGACTGATTATATTGCCTTCTTAGAAAAAGAATTAGAAGTGCCAATCAAATTCCTTTCTGTAGGACCAGATAGGGCACAAACTTTAGAGTTACGTTAATAATACTCAGTTCGTCATGCTGAATTTATTTCAGCATCTATATTGTTCGTTAACTAATAGTCCCTGAAATAAATTCAGGGTGAAGACCAAAAAAAAAGCAACCTGCAAGGGTTGCTTTTTTTTGTTTTCAGCGTGGTCAACTTTAATGGTAAAAGCGGAAAAGCTGACAACTCTTTACCATCAATAGAGCAAATTCACTTAACAACTTGTTTATCAGCATTGATTTAGTTATTTTTAAGTATAAACATTTTTATTATGGCAACTATCATAGAAAGCGAAATGCTTAATTATTTTACTCAGCTAGACGATGCCGAAAAAACTTCTGTAGTAAAAATGCTTAAAGCGTTTATAAAAGGAAAAAAAGAAAATCAAAACGTACCTATTGAGGAATATAACAATGAGCTTTTAGCCGCTGAAAATGAGTTTAAAAGTGGTAATTATATCTCTCATGATAAGTTATTAAATGAGATTAAAAGTTGGTAACCAATAATATTGAAATCGTCTGGACCAAACCTGCACAAAACCAACTAAGAGAAATATATAAGTATATTAGTAAAGAGTCTATTCAAAACGCAACCAGGGTTATTAATGATTTAACTCATGCTGTAGCCAATATTGCTAACCATCCGGAAAAACATAAAATTGATCAATATAAAACAGACAATGATGGTACATACCGTGCTTCTGAAAAGCATCATTTTAGAGTTTCATACCGGAACGAAAACCAAATTATAAGGATATTAAGGATTAGACACACCAAAATGAATCCTTAAAAAACATTAATTGCTCCTTCATTTTTCTATTACAATTGTTCCTCGCTTTAACAAGAACGATTAGGGTTGTTAAATGATTTAATCTACTAGCCAAAATAAATTGGAGAAAACATATTTAGCTCCTTTCGGAATTACAAGATCACGAAGTATAGAAACAACAACCTCTTTTGGAATGTTAGTTTTAATATCGCTTTTCATAATACAAACATTATAGTCAAAAGGAATACTTTTCTCGGAATCACAATCAGCGAAGACATAAAGCGTATCTCCTGTCGATTGTTGCCTGCATAAATACAAGTTTGCTAATTGTTTATTTGTCCCACATTTTTCTCTATTTGGAAAGTATGTTATAATATCGACTATAGCACAAGAATCATCCGTCATGTCCATATCCATTTTTACTTTTGCCTTTTGGAGTTGGTACAAGTCAATTTTTCTTTGCTCAATCCTTGAACATCCTAATATTAATAAACCGATACAGAGATAAAACAGATGCTTTACTTTCATAAACATAATTATCATTCAAGATAAAAATTAATTTTCAACTTACACTCGTTCCAACGAGCGTATCAAATCGCTTCTAAACGATTTTAAACTATATTCAAATATTCTATCGTAAGTACCTTTCCACTTATGCCGGGTTTAGTTACCTTTGCCGCAGCTTGAAAACCACACAAAACATATCCCATTTTAAACAAAAAGCTTTGCATTGGGCCAACCAGTTCGAGGTTTGCTGCTTTTTAGATTCAAATAACTACAAAGATGCTTACTCAGCTTACGATTTCATTATTGCTGTCGACGCAGATCATGAACTGAAATGCGCCACCGGGAATGCATTTGATCAACTAAAAAGTTTTTACGCATTGCATAAACAGTGGATTTTTGGCTTTTTCGGCTACGATTTAAAAAACGAAATAGAAGATCTGCATTCTAATAATTCAGATCATTTAAATTTTCCAGATTTATACTTTTTTGTCCCAAAATACCTGATTGCCTTTAAAAAAGGCAATGCCGAGGTGCTGATTGGCCCTGAATCGATTTTAGCAGAGATTGATTCCTTTCAGCTTAAAACAGAAATCCAATCTAAAAAAGCAAAAGTAGCACAACGGTTATCGAAAGATCAATATGTTCAAAAAGTAGAAGCCTTAAGAGACCATATTATTCGTGGTGATATCTATGAAGTTAATTTCTGCCAGGAGTTTTTTGCCGAAAATGCAGAAATAGATCCTGTTCAAACTTTCGAAGCGTTAAACAGCGTCTCACCCACTCCATTTGCTGGTTATTTTAAAGTTCAGGGCAACTATATTTTATCTGCAACACCAGAAAGATTTTTGTGCAAACGCGGATCGAAACTCACCTCGCAACCCATTAAAGGAACCGCGAAAAGAAGTTTAGACCCAATGGAAGATGAGGCTATAAAACTGCAGCTCAGGAACGACATTAAAGAACAGGCCGAAAATGTAATGATAGTTGATCTGGTACGCCACGACCTCACCAAATCGGCTGTTAAAGGTTCTGTTACCGTCGACGAATTATTCGGCATCTACAGCTTCCCGCAGGTGCATCAAATGATTTCTACCATTAGTTGCGAATTAAATCCAGCGATCCATTTTATCGACGCCATCAAAAATGCATTCCCAATGGGCTCTATGACGGGCGCTCCAAAGGTTAAAGCCATGAAATTAATCGAAGAATATGAAGTGACTAAAAGAGGCATTTATTCGGGCTCCTTTGGCTGCATCAGTGCAGCTGGTGATTTCGATTTTAATGTAGTCATCCGAAGCATCTTATACAATGCAGCATCCAACTATTTATCTTTTCAGGTTGGAGGAGCCATCACCTACCAAAGCAATGCTGTTTTAGAATACGAAGAGTGTTTACTGAAAGCCAGTGCGATTTTGAAAGTACTTGAAGGTTAATTGGTTCAATAGTCATTAATCATTGGTTCAATGGGGCACTGCTCAAGCGATTCGACTATATAAATCGTCGTCATCTCGACTGGAACGCAGTGGAATGGAGAGATCTATCCAGTATATCTCGCTTGTTAGATTTCTCGACTGCGCTGCACTCCGCTCGAAATGACGGTACTTTAAAGCGGGATCACTAGTCATTAATCATTGGTTCAATGAGGCACTCCCCAAGCGATTCGACTATATAAGTCGTCGCCATCTCGACTGGAACGCTGTGGAATGGAGAGATCTATCCAGTATATCTCGCTTGTTAGATTTCTCGACTGCGTTACACTCCGCTCGAAATGACGGTACTTTAAAGCGGGGTTCACTAGTCATTAATCATTGGTTCAATGAGGCACTTCCCAAGCGATTCGACTATATAAGTCGTCGTCATCTCGACTGGAACGCAGTGGAATGGAGAGATCTATCTATCCAGATTTAGCTTCGCTGAGCACTTCGTGGTTCTCGACTGCATTACACTCCGCTCGAAATGACGGTAATTTAAAACGGGACGAAAACAAAAAAAGGTGGAATTTTCTGCATCATGCGAAACCTTCCACCTTAAACCTTAAGCCCTAAACCTTATTTCTTATAATACTGCTGTGCTTCTGGTAAATATTTTTGGATCTGAGCAATACGGGTAGCATCACTTGGGTGAGTACTTAAAAACTCAGCTGGTTTTTGAGCTCCTGCAGATGCAGCAGACATCCTGTTCCAGAAACTGGTCGCATTTTGAGGATTGTAGCCAGCCATTGCCATAAAAATCAAGCCTAAACGGTCGGCCTCTAATTCCTGATTACGACTGAATTTTAACATTGCCACTTGCCCCCCAACGCCATAACCTGCATTGAAAATAGACTGTGCTTTAGGATTTTTGGATAGTGCTAACCCTGCTGCTGCACCCAAACCCTGTGCAACCATTTCGTTCGACATCCGTTCTGCAGAGTGACCTGCAATGGCATGGGCAATCTCGTGTCCCATTACCGTAGCTAAACCCGCATCATCCTGGGTAACAGGCAAAATACCGGTATAAACCACAATCTTACCTCCTGGCATACACCAGGCATTTTTCTCATTATTCTGTACAACGTTCACTTCCCACTGGTAATCTGCAATGAGGTTACCATAGTTATTGCTGTTCATATACGATTTCACAGCTGTGATTAATCTACTGCCAATGGTTTTAACTTTCAAAGCCTGCGCATTCGAAGCGGGTAAAACCGTCGTTTTATTTTCAGTTAAAAAGGTGCTGTACGCCTGGAATGCCATTGGCAAAACCTGGTCGTTACTCACTAAATCAAATCGGCTACGACCTGTTAAAGGAACAGTGGAACAGGAGTTAAATAATAAAATCCCAGCAACACTTGCTGTTAAAAATAACTTTTTCATAAATTCGATTTTAAATGATTTGTAAATAAGGTGATAAGCAAAACCGATGATTAAACAGTAAGCCTATCAATAAGTTTTAATGAAATGTGTTTTGTTTAATTAATTAGTTTTCTTTCTAAACAAATACACTTTAGATTCTTTGCCTTTCAGCAATCTTTCGAGATTTTTTTGGTGTGTAACCAGGATTAGAATACAAACCACCATGCCGTAAAGCACTTCAGATTTAATCGAAACCTGAAACAAAAAGACCACGCTCAGTGGAAAAGTAAATCCCGCGCAAATGGAGCTTAATGAAACATATTTGGTTAACAACAATACCACCACAAAAACCAGAACACAAAGCATAGATGCTTCGAAGTTAACTGCCAAAATCATTCCAAAAAGTGTGGCCACACCTTTTCCACCTCTAAAGCCGGCAAAAACAGGAAACAAATGTCCCATTACTGCGGTTACACCGAGTGCAAGTTGATAATTAACAAAAATAACTGAATTTTGTGGCCCGGTAACCGACATGCCAATCAGATAGGCCAGATTGGTTGCGGTATAACCTTTTGCAATATCGATGATCATTACTGCAATTCCGGCTTTTTTACCCAGCACCCTGAAGGTATTGGTTGCGCCAGCATTACCACTTCCGTACTCCCTTACGTCAACGCCATAAAAAGCCTGACCAAGCCATACAGCTGTTGGTATAGATCCAAAAAGGTAGGCAACTAATAACGCGCTGAGAGAATAAACCGTAACCATAGCCTACAATGATACAAAAAATAAGCTTTTAATTTTATAGCAAATCACTTTAGTATGCTTTTAAACTCATATCCAGGCTTTTCACTGAGTGTGTAAGTGCCCCCATAGAAATAAAATCTACTCCACAAGCTGCATATGCTGCAACATTCTCTTCTGTAATGCCGCCGGAAGCCTCTGTGATAAATTTACCATCGATTAATTTAACCGCTGCCCTTAAGTTTTCGAAACTGAAATTATCAAGCATAATACGGTCTACACCACCAATAGCCAAAACCTGAGATAATTCATCTAAATTCCTCACTTCAATTTCGATCTGAAGGACTTTATTTTGATCAATCAGATATTTTTTAGCAGCTGTAATGGCATTTGAAATCCCTCCTGCATAATCTACATGATTGTCTTTAATCAAGATCATATCATACAGGCCAATCCGGTGATTTACACCTCCACCAATCCGAACAGCCCACTTTTCTAAATAGCGAAGCCCTGGGGTAGTTTTACGGGTATCTAAAATTTTGGTTTTGGTTGTTTTTAACAAAGAAACAATCCGATGAGTTTTAGTAGCAATGCCACTCATGCGCTGCATACAGTTTAAAACCAACCGTTCGGCAATTAAAATGGCATGTGTACTTCCGGAAACGGTTAAGGCAATATCGCCCACTTTTACCTCGGCACCATCCTGTAACAATACATCAACTTTCAATTCGGCATCAACCTCCTTAAAAATCTCAATAGCCAGTTCAATCCCGGCCAAAACACCATTTTCTTTGATAATCAGTTTTGCTTTTCCCTGCGTTCCGGCTGGAATTGTTGAAAGTGAGGTATGATCACCATCGCCAACATCTTCGGTAAGGGCATTTTTTATGAATTGATGTATAAGTTGAGTATCCAAAATGTAGATTTTATGCCGCAAAAATAAGAATTATTTGTTAGCAGACAATTTACTGACGGGTTAAAGTGAATTGTAACTTATAAAACGCAGTTGGATATGCAGATGGAAACTTCGAAAGTCGAGCTGATTCTATTTACCTTAATCTTTAGCAGGCTCTATCCTTAATTCGGTAATCGAAAAGCTGGTGTTGAATTTTTTCATCGTGATGGAAACCCTGAAAGTCTCTTTTGCAGTACCTAAAATAATTACGCCAAAACGATAATTTGGATTGGTATTAATTTTATGAAAAATACTTGTTTTTACCGGCGGATGTTTGACAAAAAAATCTCTTAAAATCTGTTCACCCTGTGCTTTTGAGTATACATCTTCCTCGTCAACAATAATAAGTTCGATAGTTGAGGCGAAACTTTTGGCAATTTCTTTCGAGTTACCAGCCTTAAAATACGAGGATAAATCATCAATAATATCTGCCTGAAGAGCTGTAGGGTGATATAATGATGACAAACTAATAATGAGTAAAAATAAGCTCCGGATCATTTCTGTATTTTATACAGAACCCTATAGCTAAAATTATGCCATTAGCGTATCAAAAAAAGGATTTCTTCATTTGTATAAGCTTCAATAAAGTTATATTTGCCATATAAACAAAACACTAAAACATGTTATACATGAAAATGTTTTAATGTGGATCAATAAATTTTACAATAAAAATGGTAAACGATAAAAAACTCGCGCTTATAATTCTAGATGGTTGGGGCTACGGAAAACAAGATAATTCTGATGCTGCATATGCCGCCAACACTCCTTTTTTCGATTCTTTACTTCAGCATTACCCAAATTCTAAACTTGAAGCATCTGGTGAAGCAGTAGGTCTGCCAGCGGGACAAATGGGAAACTCGGAAGTTGGGCACATGAACTTAGGTGCAGGCCGGGTAGTTTACCAGGAGCTTGGCCGGATCAACAAATCAATTACCGATAGAGAATTGCATAGCAATCCGGTTTTAATAAGTGCGTTCGATTATGCGAAACAGCATAACAAAGCAGTTCACTTTATCGGTCTGGTTTCAAACGGTGGTGTGCATGCCCATATCGAACATTTAAAAGCTTTATGCGATGCTGCTAATGAAGCTAATGTGCCAAATACTTTTGTTCATGCTTTTTTAGATGGTCGTGATACCGATCCAAACTCTGGCCTGGGCTTTATTACTGATCTGGAAAACCATATTCAAAACAGCAATGCTAAATTGGCGACCATGGTTGGCCGTTATTACGCAATGGACCGCGATAACCGTTGGGAGCGCGTTAAACAAGCTTACGATGTAATGGTAAATGGCATTGGTGAAAGAACACAAGATGCTTTGGCGGCGATCAAAAAATCCTATGCTGATGGCGTAACTGATGAGTTTTTAAAACCAATTGTATTAACACAGGATAATGGTGCACCAGTAGCTACCATTCAAAACGATGATGTGGTAATCTGTTTTAATTTCCGTACCGATAGAGGTCGTGAAATTACCACTGCGTTAACGCAAAAGGATTTCCCGGAACAGCAAATGCATAAACTGCCGTTGTATTATGTTACCATGACTACTTACGATGAGAGTTTTGAAAAGGTAAACGTAATTTTCACCAAAGATGATTTAACCCAAACCATTGGCGAAGTATTGGCTGATAACAATAAAAATCAGATCCGTATTGCTGAAACCGAAAAATATCCTCACGTAACTTTCTTCTTTTCAGGAGGACGGGAAGCCGAATTTAAAAACGAAAAACGCCTTTTAATTCCTTCTCCAAAAGTAGCTACCTACGATCTTCAGCCTGAAATGAGTGCCGCAGGAATTACCGATGCCATTACCAAAGAAATGGAAACAGGATGGGCCGATTTTATTTGTTTAAACTTTGCCAATCCAGATATGGTTGGCCACACAGGCGTTTTTGAGGCTGTGGTAAAAGCAGTAGAAACTGCAGATAAATGTGCAGAAACTGTGGTAAAAAAAGGTTTGGAAAATGGTTACTCGTTTATTCTTTTGGCCGATCACGGAAACTCTGAATTTATGGTGAATGGTGATGGATCTGCCAATACTGCACATACCACCAACCTGGTTCCTTGTATTTTAATCGATAAGGATTATAAAAGCATTGCAGATGGCAAGTTAGGCGACATTGCCCCTACTATTTTAAAAATATTAGGCGTAGCTATTCCAGCAGAAATGACAGGAAATGTTTTAGTATAATGATTAAAAAACTTGTTATCCTGGTATTTGCTTTGGCAATGTTTTCCTGCAATCAGCGAAAAGAAGCTGAAGCAAATACCGATTTATTGTATTTTGATGTAAAGGGATATTTTGGAAAGGAAATTTCGCGCTTACAAAAGCTAAACCCGGTTGTAAATAAAACCGTTAACGTAAATGGAACAGCCGAAAACAAAACCGCTAAAATTACTGACTGGACGAAAGAATTAGCCATTTTCGTTAACGCTGATATCAATAAAACCTCGTGGAAAGGAAGTTTTAAAGTAACAGCACAAAATGGCGTAGATATTTATACTTCTGATAATAGAAAAATCCCTGTTAAGAAGGTTTCTATCACCTGGAACGGTCAGAAAGCAGGTAAAATAGAGATTATTATCGATAACAAGAATATCTTATACCAATCTCAGGATACCTTAACCTACTGCCCGGATAGCTTGTACGCGATCAGAAAACAGCAGAAAATTAGATTGCTAAAGCAAAAGAAGTATTCAGTAATTGGAAAGCTGAAATAAAAAAAATGGGACCCGAAAATATTCGGGTCCCATTTTTCTTTAAAGGCTATATTTTATTTTAGGCTTGCAATCTGCGCCTTATCGTAGGTTACCCAATCGACAATATCTTTTCTTAATGGCTGCAAGGTTAATACTTTCTGAAAATCGGCGATAGAGTTATTGAACAGCGCTACACAAGCTGCTTTTTCTTCTTTTTTCTTTGCTTTAAAAGACCTGAAAATCGCATAATCTTTGTAAGCTAAACCACGGTTCTGAAACATCTGGGCATCTTCATCTCCATTAATTTCAATGGCTTTTGTAAAATCTTTGAGAGATGCCAAATAAAAGTTTTCACGCATGCTATTTAACGATTCTTTAGGATCGTTAGCGATTTTTAACCTGGCTATACCACGATAATAATAAGCAGAAACCTCAGTAGGTTTAATGGTTAATAACCGGCTGTAAGTGGCAATACATTTCTCGTATTCGCGATTTTGGAAATAAGAATATCCAAGCATCTGGAGCACATTTGCATTATCAGGCGTTTTAGTATCAGCTTTTTCTAATTGTATAGCGGCAGTTTTATAATCACCTTTCATCATCGCCTGCATGCTTCTTTCGTAATTGCCTTGCGCGAAACTACTGGTTGATGTAAAAATAATTAATCCTAAAATCGCCTTTTTAAAATAGTTCATGTATGAGTAATAAGTTTAACAAATCTAACGCCTAACCAAATTTATAGGAGAAATTTTTTGCAATATAATCCTATTCTGATAATTTAAAAGTTTTTAATTTTCTTTCATTCAAAACCAATTGTCCTAAACATTAGCTTAAACGCTAAAATATGCTTTATATGATATTGGCGGAAATATTTATATTACTCTGCCTTTTTAACATAAGATTAATATTATTTTCACTTTGGCACAAGAGTTGAATTTATTAACTTAATACCAAAATTAAACAAAGTGAATACGATTAAACTGCCAGTTTGTCGTTAGCGGAAAATGTGATAATGAGTAAACAAGATATATTTGATTTCCATACAGCAATGCCAATCATAAACGAGGATACCGAATTTTTTCCCTTAATGTCTCAACAAGACGAAGAGGAAATGAACAATGAGGAAACGCCCGAAACGTTGGCCATATTGCCTTTGCGAAACACAGTTTTATTTCCAGGAGTAGTTATCCCTATTACAGTTGGAAGAGATAAATCAATTAAGTTAATTAAGGAAGCTTACAAAGGAAATAAGATTATTGGGGTTGTTTCTCAAAAAGACGTTTCCATTGAAGACCCTACTTTTGAGCAGCTTAACACGGTTGGTACTGTTGCAAACATCATTAAGCTATTGCAGATGCCTGATGGAAATACCACGGTAATTATTCAGGGTAAACAACGTTTCAGCTTAATTGAAGAGGTACAGAACGAGCCTTACATTAAAGCGGTTGTTAAAAAATTCGAAGAACAAAAGCACAAGGCAGATAAAGAGTTTAAAACGTTAATCGCTTCTATACGCGAGATGTCTGCTCAGATTATCCAGCTTTCGCCAAATATTCCAAGTGAAGCCAGTATTGCACTTAAAAACATTGAGAGCAATTCATTTTTGATCAATTTCATTTCATCAAATATGAATGCCGAAATGGCCGATAAGCAAAAAATCCTTGAAATGGATAAACTGCAGGAAAGGGCACAAAAGGTAATGGAACTGCTAATGGTCGAATTGCAGATGCTGGAGCTGAGAAATCAGATCCAATCGAAAGTACGTACCGATTTAGACAAACAACAACGCGATTATTTCTTAAATCAACAGCTAAAAACCATTCAGGAAGAATTGGGTGGTAACTCTGCCGATTTAGAATTTGATGCTTTACAGGAAAAGGCTAAAAAGAAAAAATGGGCCAAAGCAGTTGCCGAACATTTTGATAAGGAGCTAGATAAGCTGGGTAGAATGAATCCTGCTGCTCCCGATTACTCTGTTCAGTTAAACTATTTAGAACTCCTTTTAGATTTACCCTGGAGCGAGTTTACAAAAGATAATTTCGACCTAAAAAGAGCACAACGTATCTTAGATAAAGATCACTTTGGTTTAGAAAAAGTGAAGCAGCGTATTATCGAATACTTAGCCGTTCTAAAACTAAAGCGCAATATGAAAGCGCCAATTTTATGTTTGGTTGGCCCTCCGGGAGTTGGTAAAACATCTTTAGGAAAGTCGATAGCCAAAGCATTAGGGCGTAAGTATGTACGTATGGCTTTAGGCGGTATCCGCGATGAAGCAGAAATCAGAGGTCACCGTAAAACTTATATCGGCGCAATGCCAGGCCGTATTATTTCGTCTATTAAAAAAGCGGGGGCAGATAATCCTGTTTTTGTTTTGGATGAGATTGATAAAGTAGGCACCGACCACCGTGGCGATCCATCATCAGCTTTGCTTGAGGTATTAGATCCCGAGCAAAACAGCGCCTTCTACGATCATTATGTAGAAATGGATTACGATTTATCGAACATCCTGTTTATTGCAACAGCAAACTCATTAAGCACCATACAACCTGCATTATTAGATCGTATGGAGATTATTGAAGTAAACGGATATACGATTGAAGAAAAAATAGAAATCGCTAAAAAATACCTGTTGCCAAAACAGAAAGAAAACCATGGTTTACAAACCAAGGATATTAACCTGAAAACGCCACTGATCGAAAAAGTGATTGAAGATTATACCAGAGAATCGGGTGTGCGTGGTTTGGAGAAAAAAATAGGTTCTTTAGTGCGTGGTGTGGCTACAAAAATTGCGATGGAAGAAACCTACGATTCAAATTTAAATAATGAAGATGTAGAGCGTATTTTAGGTGCACCAATTTATGATAAAGACTTGTACGAAGGCAATGAAGTGGCTGGAGTAGTAACAGGTTTGGCCTGGACAAGTGTTGGAGGAGATATTTTATTTATCGAATCGAGCTTAAGTCCCGGAAAAGGTAAACTTACTTTAACAGGTAATCTGGGTGATGTAATGAAAGAATCGGCAGTTATTGCACTAGCCTATTTACGTGCACACGCAGCCGAATTTGATATAGACTACACTTTATTTGATAACTGGGATGTTCACGTACACGTGCCGGCAGGTGCTACACCAAAAGACGGACCTTCGGCCGGGGTAACGATGCTTACCGCCTTAACGTCGGCATTTACACAACGTAAAGTAAAACAGCATTTAGCCATGACTGGTGAGATTACCCTACGTGGAAAAGTACTTCCAGTTGGTGGAATTAAAGAAAAAATTCTAGCAGCAAAAAGGGCAAACATTAAAGAAATTATCCTTTGCAAAAGCAACCGTAAAGATATTTTAGAAATTAAAGAAAGTTACATTAAGGATTTAAAATTCCATTATGTAACCGAAATGAGCGAAGTAATTGAATTGGCTTTAACTAAGAATAAGGTAAAGAAACCTTTAGATTTAAGCGTTAAAATTGCGCCGATTGTAAACTAATTGACAATTCTTTTGGATTAACAATCAAAAATCCAATTACAATAAATACTTTTATAGCCCAGGTAAATTGCCTGGGCTTTTTTATGAGATCATTTTTATTCACTATAGTTTTTTGTTTGGTTGTTTCAACCAGTTTCGCTCAATCTTTTAAAAACGAATTCGGTTTTAAAACCGAAAACGATGCTTATTTGGCTACATTAAATGACCGGTATTATACCAACGGATTATTTATCTACTTCCGCCACGCCATTAATACCGAAAAACTATCGGATAAAATAGAGAAAAAGACCTATGAAATTTCTGCCGGACAGAAAATGTATACGCCTTATTGGGGGCAGGTACCGAACAAAGAAGATCAGGACAGGCCTTTTGCAGGTTATCTTTATGCTGGTGGGGCTTATTCTGTTTTCTATAAAAATGAAAGTGTTTTAAAAACCAGTGTAGAACTGGGAACCGTAGGTCCTAACTCGCTTGCCCAAACAGCACAACGTTTCCTGCATAAAACCGTAGGATTTTATACGCCTGCAGGCTGGGATTACCAGATTAAAAATGAACTGGCTGTAAACCTTGCTGCAAATTATAGCAAATTGCTGTTCAGACCTGAAGACCCGATTGTGGATATCAGTGCGCAAGGTTATGCCAATTTAGGCACAACTTTTTCGGGTTTGGGTGCATCGGTACTTTTTAGGGCCGGTAAACTGAATCAATTGTTCAACAGTGCTTATCACAACGCAGTGATCGGAAATTCGAAAACAAAAAGCTTAAACAATTCGGAATTTTTCTTTTATGTAAAACCGCAGCTAAACTTTGTTGCTTACGATGCCACCATACAGGGCAGTCTATTTAATGATAACAGCCCGTTAACCTTTGGGGTAAAACCTATTGTTTTTGAACAACAGTTTGGTGTAAATTATAGTTCAAAAAGATTTACAGCCGATTTTAACATCATCTTTAAAACCAAAGAAGTTAAAAGTGTGGCGAAGCCACAGAATTACGGCGGTTTAAGTTTGTATTATCGGTTTGGGAAAAGTTAGGTTAATCGGTTAAATGTTTAAATTGGTTTCTGAGTGATGTCAGATATTTCTATCTGACATTTAATTAGATATAATGAAGAAACAATAAAGGGCGATTAAATCGCCCTTTATTGTTTAACTAATTTGTCAGCTTAACTGTTTTTGCCGAATAATACTGATCGAGGTAAGCTTTTACTTCAGCCTTTTTAGCTGCATCATCAATAAAGTTATATATTGGAGCCAAACCATCGTCTGAAGCGCCTATAAATGTTGCTTTATCTTCTGTAGTGGAAGCAACCCAATTGTTAAGGTTTACAATAACGCTGTTATTTACGGTTTCGCGTTTTAATTTGGTAATATCACCCCCGGTTGAGCTATAATAGATCTGGGCAGAAGTATTATCATTTAAATTGCGCAGGATAGGCTCATCCAGGTAGCCAGTAGGCAAACCAAATGTCCTTTTTAATGTATAACGTAATCCTTCCATAATAATCGCCCCCCTTCTCTCGTTCTGAGGTGCTTCCGCCTGGTAAACAACATCGAATTTAGAACCTATTTTTATGTTTGTTAATACATGTGTGCCATATTTATTAATAAGGTCCTGAGCAGTTAACAAAGTAATATCTCTCTTAAAATCTGCTGTTAAAAATTTATTTACCGACTGGTCGTAATAAAACTTATATAACTTCCAGATCATGTAATAAGAATAATGTCCGTAGACATATTTTTTATCAGTAGCATCCGTTTCTGGAAATGCCTGATTTATAGTGTTACCAAAGAGCTTTAAGCCCTTTGTTGCTTTATATGAATCAGACAATTTTGTTGATAAATCAACCGCACTTTGAGCCTGGGTAGTCCTCCACGAAGATTGTGTGCCTCTAATAAAAACAACATTATATGCTCCATCGGCATCATAAGCAGGAATATCGACTACACTGGCCCTTACAGAAGCTTGATCATTAAACTTATCCGTAACATCATATCCGAACCCTAAAAAATTAAAAGTTTCAGATGATGGATATAATGGTTGAGTATCTTGGGTTGCTCCCTTAACTGTAAAGGCAATATCAGGGGATAATTTTTCTTCAGGAACTGGATTTGGAATTTCTTTAGGATTTTTCTTGCAGGCAGCAAGTGTAGCCATAATGGCCAGCGCTAAAATAGTTTTTTTCATTTGATTTAATTATTTGTGTGTGCTTAGCACTGTCAATTTTAATGCCATTTACGTCCACAAAAATTAAAAATGGATGCCGCTTTCACAACAGATGAACGAAACCAACTAAATAATTAGTAAAGATAAAAACTTAAGCACCTAGAAATCAATTATTTTCCTGTTTTTCTTCTTTTCGGCATTCACAGCCTTATTCTTCAATCTTTTTTGAACAACTGCTTTAGGGATTTTGGTTGCTTTTCTTTTCTTCTGAACCTGAAGCGATCGTTTTAACAATTCAATCAACTTGGCTACAGTTTTTTCTTTATTCAGTAACTGGCTCCGGTCTTCCTGAGAAACAATATGTAATAATCCCTCAGTATCCAGGCGGTGCGCCAACCTGGATTTTAGGAGCGCTTTTTCATCTTCGTCGAAATAAGCCGCAGTGTCGAGGTCGAAAATCAATTCTACCTTACTCGAAACTTTATTTACATTTTGCCCACCTTTGCCCCCACTTCTGGAAGTTTTAAAACTAACTGATCGTAAAATTTCTTCTCTTGTAGGCAACATGCCGCAAAAGTAAGAATTTGTAAACAGGAAAAAAACAGGTTATTCACCTTCTTTGGTTTCGCTAACCTTACTGCGTAAACCCACAATATCTTTATCCAACTGATAAATTCCTCCCCGATCACTACCCACTAACTGAAGTTTCTCTAACATCGTTTTCGCCATTTTTTCTTCTTCAAGCTGTTCATCTAAATACCATTGTAAAAATTTAAAGGTGAGATAATCTTTCTCATTCAATGAAAGTTCTACCAAATCGTTTATACTTTTCGACACCAGCAGCTCATTATCCAGAAAATCCTGAAATACCTCTATCACCTGCCCGAAAGAATTTTTGGGCATTTCAAGAGCAGTGATGATCGCATGTCCATCACGATCATTGATATAATGGATCAGTTTAAGCATGTGATGACGTTCTTCGTCACTCTGGCGGTAAAAAAACTCAGTATACCCCTCTAAACCCGGCTGCGTTTCTAGCCATGAGGCAATGCCCAGATAAACTTGTGATGATTCGGCTTCCAATTTAACCTGGTTATTCAGCGCCGTCAACATTTTTTCAGATAGTAACATAAACTTGTATTTATTTTATAGGTAAACACATTACAATAAATCAATGTTTTAGCATGAGCTTGTTTAGAATCTATCTTTATATTTTTAAAAAATTCAGCATTCTGTTTCTATTTTTTACCTTTGCGCTACGATGAAGAAAAACCTGGTAATAGCAATAGATGGCTATTCATCTTGCGGAAAAAGTACATTAGCAAAAGCATTGGCTAAAAAATTAGGTTTCATTTATGTAGATAGCGGAGCGATGTATCGTGCCGTTACGCTCTATTTCTTAAGAAATAACATCGATATTACTGATGATACTAAAGTTGTTGATGCACTACAACATATCGAATTAAATTTCCATTCCCGCGATTACGAATCCCATATCACGCTTAATGGTGAAGAAGTTTCTGACGAAATCCGTTTGATGCCGGTTTCTGAAAATGTAAGTGAGGTTTCTGCCCATAAAATCGTTCGTCATGAAATGGTGAAACAACAGCAACGCATGGGTAAATCGAAAAACATTGTGATGGATGGCCGTGATATCGGTACTACCGTTTTCCCTGATGCCCCAGTGAAATTCTTTATGACAGCCGATCCGAAAATCAGGGCCGAACGCAGATTTAAGGAACTGGAGAGCAAAGGCAATAACGAAACCACTTTGGAAGAGGTTTTTGAAAACCTGGCGCACCGCGACTACGCTGATACGACCAGAAAGGAAAGCCCATTGGTTCGGGCTGATGATGCCATTATTTTAGATAACACCGATCTTACCCAGGAAGAGCAACTGGCTTTTGCAATGGAAAAAGTAGAACCGTTTTTGGTTCATTAGAACATTTGTTCACTGGTCATTAGTTCATTAGTTCCAAGCTATGAGCTACAAGACTATCAACCATGAACTATCCGACTATTATCCATAGACTTCGGACTCCCGACTGAAGATTCCCGACTTCCCTCCGTTTCCTGAGATAGAAAAAATTTCATATTTTTAGCACTTAACCCAAATGTTACTATGAAATTAAAATCAATTTATCTGGCGGTATTATTTTTATCGCTTAGTATTCTGAATGCAAATGCTCAAAAAGGCTGGATCAATCTCTTTAATGGAAAAGATTTAAAAGATTGGAACATCAAAATTGCCAAACACGAATACAAAGAAAATTTTGCCAATACTTTCCGCGTAAAAAATGGTGTAATGAAAGTAAGTTATGATGGATACAATGAATTTGACAAACAATACGGGCATATTTTCTACAAAAAACCGTTTTCGGCCTATCTTTTAAAAGTTACTTATCGTTTTGTTGGCGATCAGGCTAAAGGCGGTGAAGGTTGGGCAACCAGAAATAGCGGTGCCATGTTACATTGCCAGGACCCGGCAACGATGTTAAAAGACCAGGATTTTCCGATTTCAATTGAGGCCCAAATTCTGGGTGGAGACGGTGAACATGAACGTCACACCAGTAACGTTTGCACACCGGGAACATTAATAAATTATAATGGAAAACTATTTACCGGACACTGTTTAGATTCTAAATCGAAAACTTATGCTGGCGACCAATGGGTAACTGCAGAATTTTTAGTGTTAGGTGATTCGGTTGTAAAACACATTATAGCAGGCGAAGTGGTTTTAGAATACACCAAACCTCAAATTGGGGGTGGTAGCGTTTCTAATTTCGACCCGAAAGTTAAAATAGACGGCAAAGCATTAACTTCAGGTTACATTTCTTTACAAAGTGAAAGCCATCCGATAGAATTTAAAACGGTGCAACTTTACGATTTGGAAGCGTACATGAAAGATAAAGCAAAACTGGATAAGGTATTGGCTAAAATATTAAAAGAGTAAACCATATTAATACTCAGTTGTTAAATGATGATGTAAAAACCTTACACCTAAATTTACACGATGCTCAACCGTCATTTATTTAAACCCGCTACCCTACTATTCTTTCTTTTACTTGCCAATATTACTTTTGGGCAAACTGCTTACCAAGTAAAAGACATTCCAGATCCCAAAAAAAATGGTGAAGGTTATGTAAGTGATCCTGACGATATTTTGGGAAGTAGTGCGGTTTCGGGTTTAAATAATACCATTGCCCGGTTTGAACGTGAAACCAATGTTCAGGTGGCAGTGGTGATTGTTAACGATTTCGATCACGATAAAGAAGATTTCGATTTTGCCTACGAGCTTTTTAATACCTGGGGAATCGGGCAAAAAAAGAGCAATAACGGATTGTTGTTGTTTATTGCGAAAGATCGCCGCAAATACCGCTTTATTACAGGCACAGGAACGGAAGGTGTATTACCAGATGTAAAGCTTAAACATATTGCCGAGCAGAACCTCTTGCCTGCTTTCAGACAAAATGATTTCAATACAGGAATTACCAATACCCTAAATGCCATTGGGGTAATTATTTTAAACCCTGAACATCAATCAGAACTCAACCAGTTTTTCACCCAACGCGAAAGCAACACTTCGCTCGAAAATTTCTGGCTCCCTACGGGAATTATCCTGCTGGCCTTTTTCGGGGTGTTCAAAATCGTAAACAGGCAGGCTAAAAATGGTCTAAATTTAAAAGGTTTTGACAAGAATAAAAATAGTTATGATACGACCATAGCAAAAGGCTGTGGCGTGGTTTTCTTTATTGTATTCGTTTCTATTTTCATCTTTGTTTTTACCGGTGCTTTTGACCTATTTAAAAAAATAAAATTAACGCACATTCCCTACATCCTTTTTGCTATACTGGCCATCGCGCTTTTCTTTCGGTACCTCTTCTATTTGTCGGCATTGAGAAAAGCACACCAGGACGATAAAAATTTCTTTGATGCCGTTGTGGCTTTCCACAAAAAGAACTGGTGGTTGATACTCTTCTCTCCTATCATTTTAATTGCAATGATACTCCACCTCATCAGGCGTGTTAAAACAATTGATCGTTTCAAACCAGTTTTGGATAGTAAAAACAAGCCGATGATCCGGGTTGATCGCGATATCAATACCGAAGGAAAACCATTTTTAACGGCAGGCCAGCGTAAGGAAGAAGTTGTTTTAGCATACGATTACGATATCTGGGAAAGTGCTGACCATCAAGAACATATTATTAAGGCATGGCCTGCAGAAGAATACAATAGTTATACCGAATGCCCTGAGTGCGCTTTTAGAACTTACAAACTGAATAAACGGGTAACCGTTAAACAGGCCACATACAGTCATGAAGGCCAGGCGAAGCTGATAAACGAATGTAGTTTTTGTAAAAAAACAGAATTTATAAAATGGATAACATTGGCCATGCTGGTCGAATCGAGTTCATCATCAAGTTCCTCTTCTTCCGGCAGCTCATCGTCTTCATCATCAGGCAGTAGCTGGGGTGGTGGCAGCAGCAGCGGTGGTGGTACCGGCGGAAGCTGGTAATTGATTCAAAAAATAAACTATGAAAAAGATTATCTTCATTACTGCAGTTTTTTTTGTCATTCTTGTCTGCTTTTGGATTAGCATCAGGTTTTTCGGAATTTTTAACACCTACAAGAATGTTTCCGCTGCAAACGAACCCAATGTTGCCGTTGATCAAATTGTGACGGCATCTAACTTAAAAGAAGCCAAAAGAGGTGATTTCGTAGTGGTAAAAACGAGTGGTGAGCGTTGCATATACCGACTTTGTGCCCTGGCCGGAGATAAAATTGAACTAAAAATGGGCGAAGTTTATTTAAACGGCAAGTTGATGGTCCAAAATTACGACACTAAGCATAGCTATAATTTCAGCAATAAAATATACAATGACTTAGTTAGTTCAGGTAAAATAAAGGCTGAAGAAACCATGTATGCCATTGGAGACGAAATTCATATGGAGCTTATTGATGCTCAGGCTAAAAAAGCTGGTATTTATCAGTACAAAGAAGTAAAAACGCCTGCATACCGTGATGAGCAAATCGAGCAGCAATGGTCAAGGAAGTGGAATGTAGATAATTTTGGTCCTGCCCTGGTTCCAAAAGACAGCTTTTTTGTGCTCGGAGATAACAGAAACAACGCCCGAGACTCCAGATATATTGGTTTTGTCAAAAAAAGTGATCTGCAAGGTGTAGTTTTATAACCATATCGTTTTTACTTTTTTCAATCTTATCCCCTCCTATTAAATTATTTTCTAATTTTGAAACACTTAGCACGGTGTTTGCTTATAGCGTGTGCAATTACCTATTAAAACTGTTTCGCAGAATCCAATACTTATGACCAGAATTTTTTTCCTCCTCATCGCTCTTTCTATTTTTGCTAACCGATTAAATGCGCAGGAATTGTATCGCGTTAAGGCCGACAAATTGCGCGTAAGGGAAAGCAGCGATCAAAAAAGTAAGGTTATTGGAAATATTGCCCAAAATGAAAACATTACGGTTTTAGATGCCAGCAATGCCAAGTTCTACAAAGTAAAGTTTAAAAACCGTGAAGGCTGGGTAAGCAAAGATTTCATCGAAAAAATTGCTCCGGCAGCCAAACCAGTAACTCCTCAGGCAAATACCGCACCGCCCGCAGCTACTACTCAAACGGCAACCAGCACTGACATGTACCGCTCGACTGCAGATGATTTGAGGGTTAGGGAAAAAGCTGATCCGAAAAGTAAGATTATCGGATACCTGCCCAAAGACGAAAATGTTGCTGTTATTGATTCTTCAAACACAAGTTTCTACAAAATCAAGGTTACCAATGGCGAAGGATGGGTGAGTAAAGAATTTTTGGTGAGAATCTCTCCGGTGAAAACCACAGCCGAAAAAACAAGCATTGCCGCATCGGTACCCCAAGAAAACAAAGATTATACGAATATTATCTTTTTTGTTGTTGTGGCCTTAATCCTGATCACCATATTGTACTTTTCGATTAAATATGCCAGCGGCAATAAATTTTTAATCGGTTTTTCAGTAATTGTAATCCTGGTAACCGGTTATTTCTGCTACATTACTTTTATACAGGCAAAAGTGGTAACAGGTACTTTTGCAAGCAATGAAGATATACAATACAAAACTTTCAACTTTAAATCGAAAGATTCGGTAACCGTTACCGATGCCTATACTGATTCTATTTTCACTTCTAAATATGTGATCGAAGGTGACATGATCAAACTTTACGATCAGCAGAACACGATTATGTTATTAATCAGGGATGATGAAACATTAATTGGCGAAGGTTTTACCAGAGGGACGTTTACCAAGAAATAAATCCAGGATCATCAAACGTTCTACCGATGCTTCCTCCCGTTGGGACGAATCATAAACCAAAGCAACCAATTTTTAAATACGGTTCGTCCCATCGGGACGGTTTATGGGTAGCAAATAACATTTTGTTATTTGTGTAACGTTCTGTAGGAACGTTTGGTGGGAAGTTGTGCACAATTCTTTGTTTTTAAACCTGATAGAGCGGAATAGCCCGGAGCGTAGCGAGGACTATAAACGATAGCAGGGCTGCTGTTTTCCGATGAAATGCAGGGCGCTCATTTTCAAATATTTAACAAACAAAACCTACAATATTTCTGAATTTAGCCTGATAGATGCTGAAATAAATTCAGCATGACGCAAAAGCTGATTCTTAATCCGCTAAAAATCAGCAACATTTATTAAAAAAATCTTTTCTATTAATTAAAAAATTTTTACCTTTGCAGTCCCTAAATAGGGAAAAAAGGAGATAATTAATTAATGGCTAAAAAACAAGTAGCAGAAAAAGAATTAGCAGCTAAAACAGCTGAACTTCAGGGAGAAGGCGGACGCCTGACTGAAAAAGAAACGATTGAATCAGAAGCTGATTCAGTTTCGATCGAATCGATCAAATCATCATTGGCTACACCATCGGAAGATTTCGATTGGGATGCAGATGAAAAAGTTTTCGGTAATTACAATGACGCAGACCGTAAAAAGTTTGAAGATATGTATGCCGGAACATTCAATCAGATCACTAAAGGTGAAATCATTAGCGGTATCGTTGTTTCAATTAACAACAAAGACGTAGTATTAAACGTTGGTTTTAAATCAGACGGTTTAGTTTCTACTTCAGAATTCCGTGATACACCAGATCTAAAAATCGGCGATTCAGTTGACGTTTTCGTTGAAGCACCAGAAGATGCTAACGGTCAATTGATCCTTTCTCGCAAAAGAGCTAAAACCCAAAGATCATGGGAAGCAATTAACGAGGCACTTGAAAATGATAGAATCATCAATGGTTTCGTTAAGAGCCGTACTAAAGGTGGTTTAATTGTTGATATCATGGGCGTTGAAGCTTTCTTACCAGGATCTCAAATTGATATTAAACCTATCCGCGATTACGATGTATACGTGGGTAAAACAATGGAATTTAAAGTTGTTAAAATTAACCATGAGTTTAAAAACGTAGTTGTTTCTCATAAAGTGTTAATTGAAGACGATTTAGAAAGCCAAAAAGTAGAGATCGTTTCTAAATTAGAAAAAGGTCAGGTACTAGAAGGTACTGTTAAAAACATTACTGATTTCGGTGTGTTCATCGATTTAGGTGGTGTTGATGGTTTACTTCACATTACTGATATTTCTTGGGGCCGCATAGAGCATCCAAAAGAAGTATTATCATTAGATGAAAAAATCAACGTGGTTGTTTTAGATTTCGATGATGAGAAAAAACGTATCGCTTTAGGCTTAAAACAATTAACTCCACACCCTTGGGAGAACTTAAGCACCGACATTCAGGTTGGTTCTAAAGTAAAAGGAAAAATCGTAACTGTTGCAGATTACGGTGCTTTCTTAGAAATTATCCCAGGTGTTGAAGGTTTAATCCACGTTTCTGAGATGAGCTGGTCACAAAACTTAAGAAATCCACAAGAATTCTTAAAAGTTGGTGACGAGATCGAAGCTGAAGTTTTAACTTTAGACAGAGACGAGCGCAAAATGAGCTTAGGTATTAAACAATTATCTAACGATCCATGGCAAGAAGTTGCTGCTAAATTCCCAGTTGGAAGCAAGCACAAAGCAACTGTTAAAAACATGACTAACTTCGGTGTTTTTGTTGAAATCGAAGAAGGTATTGATGGTTTAATCCACATCTCTGATTTATCTTGGTCTAAAAAAGTAAACCACCCTAACGAATTCACTAAAGTTGGTGATGTATTAGACGTAGTTGTTTTAGAACTTGATGTTGATAACCGTAAATTAAGCTTAGGTCACAAACAATTAGAAGAAAACCCTTGGGATACTTTCGAAACGATCTTCACTTTAGATTCGGTTCACCAGGGTACTGTTGTTAAAGTAACTGATAAAGGTGCTGTTATTGCTTTACCATATGGTGTAGAAGGTTTCGTACCAACTAAACACATGGTTAAAGAAGATGGTACTTCAGTTAAAGCTGAAGAAACCAATGACTTCAAAATCATTGAATTCAACAAAGAAGCAAAACGCATTGTAGTATCTCACGCCCGTATCTGGGAAGAGGTTAAAGCTGAAGCTGTTGCTGAAGAAAGAGCAACTAAGAAAAAAGAAGCTAAAGCTGCTGTAACTGCGGTTAAAAAAGTTAAAGATTCTGTAGAGAAATCTACTTTAGGAGATTTAGACGTATTGGCTCAATTGAAATCGCAATTAGAAGGCGAAGAAAGCAAAGCTAAAAAAGGCTAGTTCTTTTTAACTGATCATATTAATCCCGATAGCGAAAGTTATCGGGATTTTTTTTGTGAGTTTTTTTACCGCAGAGAACATGGCTTTATTCATTACCTCGATTGATCGTCATTTCGAGCGGAGTGCAACGAAGTCGGGAAATCTAATTAGCAGATCTCTCCATTTCGCTGCGCTTCAGTCGAGATGACGATTTGCCTGTTAATTAACACCTCAAGCTAAGTTTTATGTAACATAAGTAGTTCGTTCCACCAAACCTTTTCCTTTCATATAGCTATAATTATTACTTTTGAAGCGGAAAATCACCCTATTATGAAGAAATTTATCTTTTTGTTTCTAACCTTAATTACTTTTAAGCTTTCTGCACAGGAAGTGAATATAATTCCCCAACCTGTAGAACTAAGGCCCGGAGCTTTTCCGTCAGATAAATTCAAACTTAAAAATAGTACCACGATCAGAATATTGGATTCTACAGCGGTAAACGCTGCTATTTTTCTTAAAAATTATATTGCCAATCATTATAATCTTAACTTAGAGATAAGCAATAATCTAGTGGAAACTAAGGGAAATGTCATTAATCTCGTTATTTCAGATCAATTGTATAAAAACCCTGATAAATACTTTGTATCTGTATTGTCTTCCACAATTAATGCAGGTGCTTCTTCACCACAGGGTTTGTTTTATGCAGTTCAAACCATTGTACAGTTATTACCAACAAATGCTGATAAAGAAATCAGTATTCCTTCAGTAGATATTATAGATTACCCCCGCTTCGATTATCGTGGTATGCACCTCGATGTGAGCCGCCATTTTTTTGATGTGGCTTTTGTAAAACAGTACATCGATTATTTAGCACTTCATAAAATGAATTATTTCCACTGGCATTTAACTGATGACCATGGCTGGCGAATTGAGATCAAAAAATATCCTAAGCTTACGGAAATTGGGGCCTGGCGTAACGGAAGCATCATTGGCTTATGGCCTGGACAAGGAAACGAGCATATAAAATATCAGGTATTGCCGGCAGACGTAAAAATTACACCAAAAGATGCCGTTATTAAAACCGATGGTACTCGTCACGGCGGTTACTACACCCAGGAACAAATTAAAGATGTGGTTGATTATGCTGCTAAACGTTACATCACCATCATCCCGGAAATAGAAATGCCAGCACACAGCATGGCTTTATTAGCGGCTTACCCCGAGTTAGGAACGACGCCGGACAAAAAATACCAGGTTGCCGAAACCTGGGGAATGATGAATAAATACAACAATGTACTTCAGGCTTCTGATACCACTTTCAAATTTCTGGAGAATGTACTAAGTGAGGTAATGGCCTTGTTTCCGTCGCAATACATTCACATTGGTGGCGATGAAGCTTCTAAAGTGTGGTGGAAACAATCTGCTGTTTCGCAGCAGATCATGAAAGACAATGGTTTAAAAAATGAAAGTGAACTACAAAGCTATTTCATCCGCAGGATGGAGAAATTTGTAAACAGCAGAGGCAAAACCATTATCGGCTGGAACGAAATTTTACAGGGCGGTTTGGCACCAAATGCAGTGGTGATGAGCTGGCAGGGAGAAAAAGGCGGCATTGAAGCGGCTAAACAAAACCACATGGCCATTATGACACCTGAAGACAAGATGTATTTCAATCATGGTCAATTTGTAAAAGAAGACAGTTTAACCGCAAACAAATTTTCGCCTTTAATTGATGTGTACAATTATGAACCCATACCGGCAGAATTAAATGCCGAACAGGTAAAATACATTTGGGGCGCACAGGGCTGTTTGTGGAGTGAATACATTACCAATCCGGCAAAAGTGCAATATTTGCTTTTTCCAAGGTTAGATGCCTTAAGCGAAATTTTATGGAGTCCGAAAGAAAAACGGAATTATCCGGATTTTCAAAAAAGGCTAAAAACGCAGTTTAAACGTTACGATTTAATGGGAATTACCTACTCCAAAAGGTATTTAGAAAATTAATTTCCGATTGCTGTAATTTTCCCATGCTGTTGCTTACTAACTGCTTAAATCAATTAAAATAGCAATGGAAAACAACAATTCAAAATTAGGTATCGCTGCATTTTTAAGCATTGTAGCCAATACAACGGGCGTTCAAGGTTATACCAAATATTTCTTATTAACGGTGGCCCTGATCTCTTTAGTCATTGGAATTTATCAATACCAGAAGATATTTAAAGCGAATCAATTATCGAAAGGCAGATAAGCTATAACATATGGTTGAAAAATCTTATCTCGACAAACTGGAAGCACATAAAGGCATTATCTATAAAATGGTAAACCTTTATGCCGATGATGAAGAGGACCGCAAAGATTTGTATCAGGAAATTGTTTTTCAAAGCTGGAGTGCTTATGGCAGGTTTAAGGGTGATGCTAAATTTTCTACCTGGCTTTACAAGCTTAGTTTAAATGTATCGCTTTCATTTCTGAGCAAACAGAAAAAGCATAGCCAGGTTAAAGAACGGGGGCAATTTGATCATTACTTCGAGCCGCCCGAATTATCAGAACGGGCCGATTGGCTGTATCGCTGTATCAAACAATTAACCGAAATCGACCGAAGCATCATCATGCTCCATCTTGATGGTTTCGATAATACCGAAATAAGCGAAATGACTGGAATATCACGAAACAACGCCAATGTGAAGTTACATCGGATTAAACAACAATTAAGTACACTGCTAACCCGTAAATAAAATGAATTTAGAACAAGAATGGCAAAATTTGAGTGGAGAATTTAACTCAGGGGTAAACAAAATAGATATCTCGAATATCACTATTGATGAAAAATCGCACAGTCTTCTGCAAGATTTACTATTTAAGCTAAAATGGAAATTAAGGTGGATCAGAATTATCGATTTACCCATTTTGGCTATGGCCTTTTTGATAAAAGGAGATTTAAAGTTCCTCCTGCTTTTTGTATTTATTACTTATGAAATTTCGAGGGCTTTAGGAGTTAACAGCTTCAGGAAAATAAAAACCGGTATAGATTACAACGCCAACACTAAACAAGTACTTACTGACAATTTGAAGGCTATTAAAAGAATTTTAAGAGGTGAAACCATTTATGGATATATTTTCTTGCCGCTTGCGGGACCAACTGGCTGGCTAGCATATCAGCTATATGTACATCAAACTTTTGAAAAAGTATTCAGTTTACCCCATTTTTTTATTCAAATGGTATTACTTATCCTCATTAGCATACCGTTTATTTACATCGCAAAAAAAATGAACGATAGCATATTTGCTAAACCCTTAAAAGAACTTAACGAAAAAATAAATGATTTAATGGATTAACTGATTTGCTACCTGCATTTGATATGCGCCCGGCGTAATCCCAACGATCTTTTTAAATGCCCTGATAAAGTAATTGGCATCACTAAAACCAAGCTCGTAACTGATTGACGCTACCTTAGCACCAGGTTGAGCCAGTAAAAGTTTGGCTTTATTAATCTTTTCGGTTAAAATAAAATCATTTGGGCTGATGCCGAGCTCGCGTTTAAACAACCGGTAAAATGTGGCTTTGCTCATGCAGGCCTTATCGCTCAGGCTATTGATACTGATTTTTTCGTTTAGGTTGGTTTTAATATAGTTCAATACAAAAGCCAGTGGGTTTTGGTTTAGGTTATAACCATCATCGCTAATGGTTTTAAGATTTTGGGTCTGCATAATGCGGACCAACAGTTCTTTTAAGGTTAAATCAGCTAAAACATCTTTTTCTTTCGTCCGCTCCGAGCAAATCCTGATCACCTTATTAATCAGGTAGGCAATTTCTTCATTGTTATAAAAATGGTATTCATCATAATTTAGCAGCCATTTCTCATTACTCCCCTCTTTCGGAAAAAACTCGTTTAAATAAGCAATTGTTTTTTGAATCTGCTCCTGATCGATAGCCAGGGCAATACATTGGGTTGGATTAAGGTTAGTCGCCTCCGGAAAATCAATTTCCATGGTAACGGCAGGCGGAACAATAACAGTTTGGCCAGGGAAATAATCAAAGCCTTTCTTATCAAATAAATGCATCACTTTTTTCCCCCTCAACATACTCGTAATTACGAAGTCGTTAAAAGTAAGCGGAACTCTATACGATTCGGTATAGGTTTCGAAAACATTTAATTCACATCGCTCTAAGGTATAAGAAGTTCTGTTCTCTACCAGAGTTTGCAACGTTTCCGAAGCACTGAGCTTTACCTGATCTAATGTATGCTGCATAAACCGAAATAATTTGGTTAGAAATATTTGCTATAAATCAAATATAATTATTTCATCTGTTTATACCTCACGTCCAAAACACCTATTACAGCTACACAAGCCTCAATCTTCGCTGGCTGGGTCTAAGATCGTTTAGCGTTTCAATATGGTTACATAAGCTGAAACAATAGTGCTATCAATTGATTCGATTATACTATCTGCTCCATCTGCTTTGCCATTAGGTTTGTATTAACCAAATCTTATAACCGCAAAAATCATGATGAGCAATCGCTTTAAAATCCTATACCTAAACCGCTCATGATGGTTTTTAAGCATTCAATAATCAATAATAATTATGGAAAATTTAATTGAGAAACCATCATTCAAACCGCAGTACGATAACTATATCGGGGGGAAATTTGTAGCACCTGTTAAAGGGGCTTACTTCGATAATATTTCACCGATTGATGGCAAAGTTTTTACCAAAGCAGCACACTCTACCAAAGAAGATTTAGAGTTAGCCGTTGATGCTGCCCACGAAGCATTTAAAACCTGGAGCAAAACCTCTTCTACCGAAAGAAGCATCATTTTAAACAAGATTGCACAACGGATGGAAGATAACCTCGAATATCTGGCAGCAGTTGAAACCATAGATAACGGAAAAGCGGTTAGAGAAACCTTAGCAGCAGATTTACCGCTGGGTGTAGACCACTTCAGGTACTTTGCAGGGGTCATCCGTGCAGAAGAAGGTTCATTATCAGAACTCGATCAGAATACCGTTTCTTTAATTGTACACGAACCAATTGGTGTAGTGGCCCAGATTATTCCCTGGAATTTTCCATTATTAATGGGCATCTGGAAACTGGCTCCTGCCCTGGCTGCCGGCAACTGCGTGGTTTTAAAACCAGCAGAAAGTACCCCAGTTTCGATTATGGTTTTAATGGAATTAATCGGCGATTTATTGCCCCCGGGCGTGGTAAATGTGGTAAACGGATTTGGTTCAGAACTTGGCCGTGCATTGGTTACGAATCCAAAAGTTTCGAAAGCTGCCTTTACGGGCTCTACCCCTACGGGCAGATTGGTCATGCAATATGCAACCGAAAATATAATACCCGTTACACTGGAACTTGGTGGAAAATCGCCTAACATTTTCTTCAGCTCGGTAATGGCCGAAGATGATGCCTTTTTAGATAAAGCGGTAGAAGGAGCGGTAATGTTTGCCTTAAACCAGGGCGAAATCTGTACCTGCCCATCTCGTTTATTGATCCAGGAAGATATTTACGAAAAATTTATTGCAAAGGTAATTGAGCGAACCAAAGCAATAAAAATAGGCAGTCCGCTGGATAGAACGGTGATGATGGGTGCCCAGGCCTCCAAAATCCAGTTCGAAAAAATTGCCGCTTACATTAAGTTAGGTAAAGAAGAAGGTGCTGAAGTTTTAACCGGGGGAGAAATTAATGAACTACCTGGCGAATTGGGTGGTGGCTATTACATTAAACCAACCATCTTTAAAGGTCACAACAAAATGAGGATTTTCCAGGAAGAAATTTTCGGTCCGGTATTGGCCGTTACAACCTTTAAAACAGTTGAAGAAGCCATTGAAATTGCAAACGACACTTTGTATGGTTTAGGTGCTGGTGTATGGACCCGCGATGCACATGAGCTTTACCAGGTGCCAAGAGCCATTCAGGCTGGCCGTGTTTGGGTTAACCAATACCACGCTTACCCTGCTGGTGCGCCTTTTGGTGGCTACAAACAATCGGGTGTGGGTAGAGAAAACCATAAAATGATGTTGGGACACTACCGCCAGACTAAAAACATGCTCATTTCTTACGATAAAAATAAATTAGGTTTCTTTTAACAGGAAATAAAGATTTACAAATCTAGTTCCGCTGATTTTGTCGATTACCGCAGGTCTTAAAGATCTGCGGTTTTCAAAAAAAAATCCATTTCAACCTAAAAAACAGATCATGATCAAGCGTATAGACAGTACAGAAAAAGCAAAAGAGCTGATTGCCGTACTTAAAGAAAAACACGGAGAACTGATGTTTTACCAGGCTGGTGGATGTTGCGAGGGTACACAGCCACAATGTTTCGAAAAAGGAGGCTATTACCTGCGGATGCGCGATGTTTGTTTGGGTGAAATAGAAGGCTGTGAGTTTTGGGTAGACCGGGATCTTTTCGAATACTGGAAATTCTCGCACTTTACTTTAGATGTGCTGGATGGATTTGGCGTGGGTGGTTTTTCTTTAGAAACCCCGCTTCAAAAAACATTTAAAATTCACTACAGACTGTTCTCCGGAGAAGAACTAAAAGACCTTGAGCCCGTTAAAACGGCAGAATAAATATTGTTAGTTGGTAAACACAGGTCAGTTTGGAGAAATCCGGCTGACCTTTTTTGATTACTGTTTCGTCATGCTGAATTTATTTCAGCATCTACCATGCTAAAAAACCCCTGACCACGAACCAGACATTAGGCTTTAAACGATCTGTCTTGTAGTTATTCACTAATCAAATCTGGCTAAAAATAACTTCCATTGAAGACTTACGTAATTTTGAAAATTAATGCAATCTTTGCATTAAAAATTAAACCATGCGTAAACTATTTGCCGTCCTTTCTACCATCATTACCTTATTTGCCATCAAAGAAACGGTATACGTATTTACTTCCACTGAGGCAGACATGGTTAAGCAAAAAGCGATCATGATTGTAATTGCCTTAAGTATCACTATTCCGTTAATTATTTTAACACTTTGGCTTTGGTCGCCGGGCAGAAAGAAAAATGATCAGCAACACTAAGCGATAAACTTACTTTTCAATTCGGGTGTTGGCACCCAACAACTTTCCTGCCTGCCCCACCATTGGTAACGGTTTTTGGCAATAATGTCGTAAAACCAATCACGGATAAATTTAGGAACCAGGAGAAATACATAAAGAAGCGGAATCAATCCATTAAGTTTTCCGGCTACCCGTAATGCGGCTGATGATTTGGTGTAAAGCCTCCCTTCTTGCAGTAACAAAATGGTATTTAACTGCTGAGGATCATCGTTAAATTTTGACAAAACTTCTTTGGCGTAATCGCCCTGTAATGCAGTAAATTTGAATTGGTCTTTTTTATCGTGTGCAATAACAAACTGAACCGATGCATTGCACAGATTACAAACGCCATCGAAAAAGATTATTGGTTGCTGGATCATATGCTATAAAAATAAAGCTTTTTAATAAGATAAATATCTGAGGAATGTCTAATAAAGATGAATTGATTAGCAGAACAATCCACATGCAAAAAATTGGATCTTTGATCAATACAGCGTTTTGGTTTTTGCCCTCAATAACTGCAAAAAAAAGGCCATCTAAACCGGATGGAAACGGCAGCTCGCGGTTGAAAACCGGGACTATAGTGTACAGCCGGACGCACATTAGAATAAAAAACAGTCTTTGCTTTTCAAATTTAAGCTGAAAATAGAAAGTCTGAATGAGCTAGAAGCGGAAAGACTAAAGCTTAAAGGCATAAATGATAACGCCAAAACTATGATCAAACAAATTGACCTTTGGTCTTTCTGCTTTGGTCTTTAATCTCTCTGCCTATAAAAATTTATTTTATGCATTTACATTTTGATAAAGAACAATTTAACTATAAAACGTTAAAACAATCTCCATTCAACTTTCTTACCTTAAAACATTTTTATATATTTGCCCAATCCTTCTTCAATGCAAAAGAAAACACTTCTTGACGGACAAAAAATTCAGATTACAATTAAGAGGCTCTGCCATCAATTAATTGAAAACCACGACGATTTCGCGAATACCGTTTTAATTGGCATCCAGCCACGGGGTATTTTTCTGGCAGATCGCATACATCAGGATCTTCAGCTTATCCTTAAAAACAAGAAAATTTTAAAGGGAAACCTTGATATTACTTTCTTTAGGGATGATTTCCGCCGTAAAGACGGACTGGTTACTGCGAGCAGCAACTCGATCGATTTTATCATCGAAGGCAAAAAAGTAATCTTAATTGACGACGTACTTTGGACTGGCAGAACCATTAGGGCCGCACTTGATGCCCTGCTTGCTTATGGCCGCCCGGAGAAAGTGGAACTTTTGGTTTTAATAGACCGCAGGTTTAGCAGACATTTACCTATTGAACCCGATTACATTGGGCATCAGGTAGATAGCTTAAACTCACAACAGGTAAAAGTAACCTGGGCGAGTGAAGGAAGTGAAGACAAAGTGATTTTAATATCGGAACCGCCCTTGCCAAAATGAGCGTAGACACCTTCCAGAATAATTATTTTGGCATGGAAGCTCTATCTGACAATTTAAACGATATAATAAACAGATAAAAATAATAAATAAAAATGGCAGCAGAAAAACTATCAACCCGACATCTTTTAGGCATTAAAGATATTAACCGGAATGATATCGAATTGATTTTCGAAACTGCAGATAATTTCAAGGAAGTGATTAACAGACCGATAAAAAAGGTTCCTTCACTTCGTGATATTACGATTGCCAATATCTTTTTCGAAAACTCTACCCGTACCAAACTTTCATTCGAACTTGCCGAAAAAAGGCTTTCGGCCGATGTGGTTAATTTTGCGGCCTCATCTTCATCAGTAAGCAAGGGCGAAACCCTGATCGATACCGTAAACAACATCTTATCGATGAAAGTGGATATGGTGGTAATGCGTCATCCTTATGCTGGTGCTGGTCAGTTTTTAAGTAAACATGTAAAGGCCCAGATTGTAAATGCCGGAGATGGTGCCCACGAGCACCCGACACAGGCCTTACTTGATGCCTTCTCTATCCGCCAGAAACTGGGCGATGTAGCGGGCAAAAAAGTAGTCATTGTAGGCGACATCCTGCACTCGCGTGTAGCCATTTCAAACATCCTTTGCCTGCAGCGTTTAGGCGCAGAGGTAATGGTTTGCGGGCCTACCACTTTAATCCCAAAACACATCCACCAACTTGGAGTAAAGGTTGAGCATAACCTAATTAAAGCCCTGAACTGGTGCGATGTAGCCAACATGCTACGCATCCAGCTGGAGCGTCAGGACATTAAATATTTCCCATCTTTAAGGGAATATGCCATGATGTACGGCTTAAACAAACAGATCTTAGATAACCTCGATAAAGAAATCATTGTCATGCACCCAGGCCCCATAAACAGAGGCGTGGAGATTACCAGTGATGTAGCCGACAGCAAACAATCAATCATTCTTGAACAGGTAGAAAACGGAGTGGCCGTGAGGATGGCGGTGCTGTATCTATTGGCAAGTCAGGGGTAGGTTAGTTTGGAGTTCTTAGTCTTGAGTCCGAAGTCATTAGTCTGGAGTCGGAAGTCCTAAGTTCAGAGTAATCAGCTGCATTGGTTGATGGTTTGATATAGTTCAAGATTTCATAGTGAAATATGGCAATTTAACAATCCCCAACAATTTAACAATTACTACAATACAGTTAACCAATTTAAACAATTAACCAGTTAACCAAGAAGAGCAATCTCACACTAGGCGGTCAATCTACCAATTACTAATGACCAATGAACCTAACTTTTCCACATTCGTTCAGCCCTTAATACCAAACCAAAAATCCTGTCGTTAATTTGTGTTATTAACAGATGTTAATTACTTCTGTTGATAAGCTTTGATACTATTTCTAATTTAGTACCAACCATATTTGAAACCAATGCAGAAAAAATACCTACTAATTCCGCTAATTTTAGCAGGAAGTTTTAGCACCTACGCTCAGGTTAGCGCTGTGCAAAACCTCAACAAAAACTATCAAACGGGCTTAGAATTATTAGACAAAGAAAAATACACTGCAGCTGCGCAACAGTTTAAACTTGTTGAGCTGCAACGTTATAAACCTTCTACCCAAACGGAGAGCAACGCTGAATTATCTTTACTGAAAGAGAATGCCAAATTTTATGCCGCCGTTTGTGCGCTGGAGTTAACCAACAGCGATGCCGAAAGTTTGTTTCAGGCATTTATACGCGATTATCCGTTAAACCCGAACACCAAACTGGCTTATTTCTACGTTGGAAAAACTTATTTCAACCAGAAAAACTATAAAAAAGCTTTAGAATGGTTCGAAAAAACAGATCCTTCTACCCTTTCGGGCAAACAAAGAAACGAATACCAGTTTAAACAAGGTTACGCTTATTTCGAACTTAAAGATTACGACAAGGCAGAACCTTTATTCGAAAAAGTTAAAAAAGAAGAAGGCGATTTTCAGGAAAGTGCCACCTACTACTTTGCTTATATCAATTACTTAAATAAAGAGTATAAAACGGCATTGGCCAACTTCGAAAAGTTAAAAGGCTCTCCTACTTACGAGGCCAGTTATCCATACTACATCACTTCGATGTACTATCTTGACGAGCGTTACGATGATGTAATCAGCTATGCTTTGGCAGCTATTCAAAAAACCAAGCAGCAGTTCGAACCAGAAATGCTGAGTTTGGTTGCCGCATCTTATTTTGCAAAATCGGAATTTAAAAATGCTGAAAAGTATTTCGCCGAATATTACGCAAAAGATAAAAGCGAAACCAAGAATAACCTCTTCATTTACCAATACGGATATTCTTTGTTCCAGAATAAAAAGTACAAAGAATCGGTTGCCGTTTTAGAAAAACTAAATACCGATGATGTTTACCTTCAAAATGGTATGCATACTTTGGGTAAAGCCTTTATTCAATTGGGCGATAAACCAAAAGCGCAGAGTGCTTTTTTCAGGGCATCGCGTTTAAGTTTTGACAAAGGGATACAGGAAGAAGCCTGGTTAAATTATGCCAAATTAAGTTACGAATTAGAATTCCACCAACAGGCTTTAGAGGCCACGCAGGGTTTCTTAAAAACTTTCCCAAAATCGCGTAAAATAAACGAAGCGAAAACTTTATTAGGCGAGGTTTTATTAACCACCAAAAACTATCAGGCAGCTGTAGATATTTTAGAACCCATTCCGGATAAAAACCTTGAAGCGAAAGAAGCTTACCAGAAGGTAACCTATTTCCGCGGATTAGAGTTTTATAACGAAAGGGCTTTCCCTAATGCATTATCAATGTTTTTACGTTCTGAGAAGTTCCCAGAAGACAATGAAATTAATGCTTTAAACACCTACTGGAAAGCTGAATCGATGTACGAGCTGCGTAAGTTTGGCGAAGCGGTTACCACCTTCGAGAAATTCCTGAAGATGCCCGATGCCGATAAAACCGGTGTTTATAATTTCGCGAATTATGCCCTGGCATATGCGGCTTTCGAAGATGAGAAATACAGCAAGGCTGCCAATTATTTCGAAAAATTCCTGACTGGTAATGATAAAGACCAAAAAACCATTGATGATGCCACCATTCGTTTAGCCGATTCTTATTTCGTAAACAAAAACTATGGCGATGCAATGGCTAATTATAACAAAATCATCAGCCGCAACACCACATCAGAAGATTATGCCACTTTCCAGAAAGGAATGATCCAGGGGCTGGAAAACCAGTACGATGCAAAAATTGCAACCATGCAGAGTTTATTAAAGGCTTTTCCAAACTCAAACTATGCAGATGATGCCGGCTTCGAAACGGCTTATACCTATTTCAACAAAGGCGATTTTGATAAATCTAAATCAGATCTGGTAGAATTGGTTGCTAAATATCCGCGCAGTAGTTATGTAGCAAAAGCTTTGGTTACCATTGGTTTGGTACAATATAACCAGGATCAGGATGATGCTGCTTTAGAATCGTTCAAAAAGGTAATCCGTGATTATCCAACTGCCGACGAAGCTAAACAGGCCATGGAATCGATCAAGAACATCTATGTAGACCGTGGCGATGCGAATGGTTTTATTGCTTATGCCGCTACCACCCCACTTGGAAATTACTCCGGTTCAGAACAGGATAACATCGTTTTTGCCGCAGCCAATAATACTTATTTAAAGGGCGATGCCAACGGTGCATTCCAGGCTGTAAATGCTTATTTTGATAAATTCCCTAAAGCCAACCACGAAAAAGAAGCCAAATTTATCAGGGCAGAATCGCTGGTTAAATTAGGTCGTCCGGATGAAGCCATTCCAGATTACGAGTTTATCTTAAACGACTGGACAAGCGATTATACCGAGCGTTCTTTGGTGAGCATCTCTCAGCTTTTCTTAAACCAAAAGAAATATAACGAGGCGATTGTTTACCTGAAAAGATTAGAAACTACAACCGATTACAAATCGCACTATAGTTTTGCCATCAACAATTTGTTAAAGGCTTACACGGCCTTAAACATGCCTGATGACATGCTTAAATATGCACAATTGACCAAAGAATCGGAAAAAGCTTCAGAAGAAGAAAAAAACAGTTCGAGTTTATACTCTGGTAAAGCTTACTTGTTAAAAGGTGATACCACCACAGCCATTAAAGAATTTAAAAATGTAGTGGCCAAAACAAAAACCATTGCTGCAGCAGAAGCCAAATACAATCTGGCTTTATTGGAATACAACAAAGGTGATTTCAAAACCTCATCTAAAACCTGTTTCGATCTGGTTAACAACATGGCTGCTTACGATTACTGGGTAGCGAAGGCATTTATCCTTTTATCTGATAATTATGTAGCCCTGAAAGACAATTTACAGGCAAAAAGTACACTTCTCAGTATAATTGATAATTACGAAGGCAAGGATGATATCATCCCTACGGCCAAAGAAAAACTAGAAAAACTAAACCAGAAGAAGTAGCATTATGAAATCGATTAAATATATATATAGTTCACTGTTTTTTTTAGCTGCTGGATTAATGACTGCTCAGGCGCAGGATAAAAAAACTGAGGAAAAAGGGGTGGTAAACGAAGAGATTGAAGTAGTGCGCCCGTACAAACCAATTTTGGCCGAGGCTGTAAAGCTAAGAAGAAGTCCGAATCTGGATGATGTTAAAACTTACAAAGCAAAATTGAACTACAGCATTTTGGATAGAAAGCTGGAGTTGAACAGTGATATCCAGAAGTTACAGGCACAGGCCTTAGCCGAAGAAAAAGAAAGCATTTTAGTAAATAATTATGTAAAAGGTGCGTTCGGATCGCTGGCTACACTTTTAGGCGAAGCTTATTTTAATACCGGTAAAGATGAAGGTTTACAGGTTGGCGGATACTTTAAACATTTTAGTCAGGAAGGAAAGCTGAATAAACAAAACAGCAGCAATCAACAGTTAAGCATTTTTGGCCGTAGTATCTTAGAACAAAATACCGTGAGTGGCCGCATCAATTTTGAGCGCAATGGTACTTACTTTTATGGCATAGATGATACCAGGCCTACGCTAAATCCTAACCCTGATAAACAAGCTTTAACCACCATTGAACTGGAAGGCGAACTGGTAAAAAACTTTACCGAAGATGAAGATGCCTTTAGTTATGCATTAAAAGCCAATGCTTATATCTGGAATGATAAATTCAGCGCTAAAGAAAACTACCTGAGCTTAAACGGTTATGTAAATAAACGCATTAATTCGTTAAACTTAGGCTTAGCCGCCTCAACCGAATTTGGTAACAGCAAAGATGCTTTAACCAGTGTTGGTAATAACCTCCTGCGTTTAAATCCATACATCCGTTTACAGGTTAAAGGTGCTAAAATTACTGCAGGGATTAATTTCGTACAGGAATTTGGTGCATTCAGCAGCTCTAAAATCTTCCCTGCCGTTACGGCCGATTTCACTTTAATTCCTGATTATCTACAGGTTTTTGGAGAAGTTAAAGGTGATGTCAACAGAAACTCCCTAAAAGGCTTTACGGATGAAAACCCCTGGTTAAACAGCAATATCGTGGTGAGAAACACGGTTGAAAAGTTAAGTTTCAGTGCTGGTATTAAAGGTACCGGTGGACCGGGTTTTGGTTACAAAGCACGGGTATATGTAAAACAGTTTGATGATATGCCTTTGTTCATCAACAACTTTACTGATTTTAACAAATTTGATGTAATATATGATTTCGGCAAAACGAAATTAACAGGTTTAGAAGGTGAAATTTCTGTTCAGGTAAGCGATGCCTTAAAATGGACAGGTAAATTAAACATCGACGATTGGAAGCCTGCTGCCGAGACTTATTCGTGGTTTAAACCAGGTTTAAAAGTAAGTTCGAACTTTGTTTATACCTACAATAAAAAACTAAGCTTTAACGCAGGTGTGGTTATCCAGGACGATATTAAAGCAAAAGTAAACATTTCTAATCCGGTTAATCCTGCACAATATGTGGTGCCAAATCCATTAATAGAGGAAATTAAAACAGTGAAGGGTTATGTTGATTTAGGCCTTGGTGCTGATTACCGCATCAACAAAAAATTCTCTGTTTTTGCCAAAGCAAACAATATCTTAAATACCAACTACAGCAGATATTTGTATTATCAGGCAAACGGATTTAATATTTTTGGTGGTTTGACTTACTCCTTTTAAGAAATAAAATTTATTTTTAATGCGTTATACGCCTTTAAGTTAAACTTAAAGGCGTATTTTGTTTATCATTAAATAGAAACATAGCGAACCTCAAAAAAACCTGGCATGAAACAAATATTCACAACCATCTTAACTATTTTGGCCTTGACTTCTTACGGTCAGGATAAAAACAACTATACTCATTTTAATAAATTAACAGAAGTTGAAGGGACAGATTATGTGATTGCAAGCGTTGAAAATTGGGGAAAAGTAGCTGATGCCAAAAACAAATACCTGTTGTTCATTAATACTAAAAACGGACAAAGCAAACAGGTAGATTTCCCGGCTGATGGTTATTTCGAAAAAATTGAACAGGTGAAGATTGATAACCTAGGGATTAACCACATTATTATTTCTGCTCAAACGATCGACCTTGACGAAAAAAAGGGAATTGACTGGAACGACCCGAAACAGATTATCATCTTATCTCCCGACGGACAAAAAAGAACACAGTTAACAGATAATAAACTCTTCGTAAGAACCTGGGTTGTGAATAAACAAACAGGAACGATGGTTGTAACAGGACACACTGACACCAACAACAATAACAAGTACGACAAAACTGATAAAAGCGAAATTTTAATTTACGACTTAAAAACGCTGAAACTGGTCAGTAAAATTTGAGAAAAATTGACGTATAATTAAAGCTTTTCGATTAACCACATCTTTAATATCTACCCCCTATCAAATCGTTTTTTTTGTTAGGGGCTTCCTCATAATTTTTATAGAAACGCTGAAAGAGATCATATTTCTATTCAGAATATTTCGTATTATTACATACGGCTTTAAATCAAAAGCCTAATCATCCCCAGAATTATTTCATGTTTAACTAAATTAAAAAAGCTTATGTTGAGCTCAGAAACCGGCTATGCAAAAAATTCGGCCAATTTGAAAGATTTAATTATTAGGTTAAAAACCTTGGGAACTGATTACCAACCACCAAAAGCCATGTATGAAATAAAGGCATTAGAACTGTTATCAAAAAATGCCGACGATGCCATGCGGGTGGTGAACCAACTGCTGCCAGTTTACAGCAAAGCCGTTGATGAGCAGGAACTCATTTTTAAACCCTTAAATAAGCTAATTACCAGAAGCTATAATTATTTAAAGGCGGCGATAGCTAATCCTGCAGCACTACAAACCGCCAAAACGATTGCTGATCATTTGAGGGGTCAGGTAAGAAAAAAAGTTTTGAGTACAGGTGATTCTTCTACTCCCACCCGAACACGCCTCTCTTACGACAGTAAAGTCGAAAATTTAAAACAATATATTGAGGTTTTAATTACCAGCCACGTTTATGAGCCAAAAGAAACAGTTATCAGTATTAAATCTTTACAGACATTGCTTAGCGCAATGGAAAGTAGCATTACATCGGTAGCTGTAGCTAAAACTCCTTTAGACGATGCCCGAAAAAAACGACACACCATTTTTTATGCAGCCCAGATTGGTTTGGTAGAAACGGTATTTGGGGTTAAAAATTATATTAAGGCATCATTAAGTACTGATCATCCGGAACGTAAACATATTTTAGCATTAACATTTAGAAAAATGCCTTAGTCAATATAGCTGTCCAAAATGATTATCTCTTTTAATTTTTTTAATAGGTTATCTGAATAAAGATGGCCTATTTTTTTTGAACTGGTAATTAATTATACAGTGATAAGCATAAAAATTATATCTTTCAATTTTCAACTGATCAAATATGTTAAACCGATTATTAGTATTTGCATTTATCTCAATTGTTTTTTCAGCTTGCGTGCAGAAAGACATAAAACAGTTTGTAACAGAAAACCGGGTGGATATCAAAACCATATCGCCAGATTCGACTAATTTTTCTGAATTGGAAGCTATTGGCCAGGCAATTGGTGATTCGAGAGTAGTCATGATGGGCGAACAAGATCATGGCGACTCACCAGCTTTTTTAGCGAAAACAAGATTGATTAAATATCTTCACGAAAAGAAAGGATTCAATGTTTTGGCCTTTGAGAGTGACTTTTTTGCATTGAATGAGGGCTGGGATCGGCTGGAAAAACAAAAGTCTAAAATTGATCCTTTCCTCTTAAATAATATTTTTAGTGTATGGACTAAGTGTAATTCCTGCGATGACCTTTTGTATCAATATGTACCAAAAACATTCAGAGATAAAAATCCACTTATCATATCTGGTTTCGATAATCAGGTACATGGGCTTTATAGCAAAGAAAAGCTGAAAACATTTCTTGATAATTATCTGAAAAGTAAAAAGATAAATTACACGAACACTGAAAAATATAAAGTAGATTTTCTTTCCTTTATCGACTCAATAACGTATAATAAAAATCTTCAAAAACAGCGAAATTTTAAGGAAGCATTACTCCAAATTAACCGCGAACTTTCGGTAACTGATACTACGACTTTTGAAACCATGTTACTTAAAAGCTTAAATGCTTTAACCAAAAGTGAGATTTCTTTTTTGAACAAGGGTGGTGATTATAACCAAATTAGAGATAAACAAATGGCTGAGAATTTAAAATGGCTCTTAAAATACAAGTTTCCAAAAGAAAAAATAATTGTCTGGGCGCATAATGCGCATATCCTCAAACATCCCGAACTCATAAAAAAATCGAAACGGCATACTGGAGATGAGATGAAAACGATGGGCAATTTTTTCACAGCAGATCCACAGCTTAATGAACAAACTTATATCTTAGGTTTTAACTCCAGAGTTGGAACCTCAGGTTTAGTTACCATCGAAAAAAAATATGCTGCAGAGCCACCAGCGAAAGACAGTTTCGAAACCTGGATTCCTGAAACTGTACCCTATTCTTTTGTAAACTTTAAGCAGTTTCGTGAAGAAAATCCAGGCAATAAAAAACATTTTCTGATGAAAGGTGTGTATCATTTTACTGATTCTGCATCGTGGACGGATATTTACGATGGCATTTTTTATATTCGGGAGATGTATCCTTGTGCCTTGGTGGTTAAATAAATTCTAAAAAACCGCTTTTTACGCCAATAGTTTCACAAAACAACATCATCAATTCCTTTAGAATACACCCCTATGAAAATATTTAATGTACAGCCCATCACAATAAATGAATACATCTACAATGATCAATATATAAAGGAAAGCAAAACATCTTACGATTATCAATCTGGCTTTGAAATTACCGGAGAAAAAATTGGAGAAACAAATACAATGTTCATCTCCTTTGAGATCCTTTACTGTGTAGAAACGGTTACAGATGATAAAGAAATTGTTAGCCCAACTGGCCCAAACACGTGGGATGTTAACGTTTCATTTTCAATTGGAGACGAGGTATTTATCTCTTACAAAAGTTCGTGTCAGTTTAACTTTGAAAGTGAAGGTTTTGATGCAGATGTAACCTCATTAACTCATTTTTTAACCGATTATCAGGCGCATACCAGCTTATTTTTTAGTCAGTATGGATATAAGCCTTTGTTAGCAATTGAAGAAGAAACGCGTTTGCGCCACACCTTAACAGCCGACGCTAAACTTGCAATTGAAAACTTGCGCGAAAACAATATGTATGAGTTTTAAATCTGCTCGCTCCAACGCTAGAAATCGCTGGTAATTTACAATAACGCTTCTTTAATTTGCAACAAAGCACCTGAAGTTCACAACAACACTCCTGCAATTAGAAACAAAGCATATGCAGTTTACAATAAGGCTCCAGCATCGTAAAACAAGACTACTGCAATTGGCAACAAGACAACTTCAGTCTACAACAAGCCACATGCAGTATGCAACAAGGCTATGGCTTCAAGCCATTCCAACAATTAATTACTTATCCCACCATACCCTAGCTGTAAGTACATCGCCCCCCGCTATCCTGGCTATTGCATCTTTATAGTTTTGAGGATTGTTCAGTACCTCCGTCGATAGGTAAATCATCCGGCGTGGTATGGTACCATTGGTAACGTTGCCTTTGTAGCTAATCGGGGTAAGTTTAGGATAATCGCTCCTTTTCCAGTTTAACCAGGCTTCTATAAAATTAAAATTGGTGCCCGTAGCTACCCAGTATTGGGTGTTTATGGCGTTTAATGCACTTTGTGTACTGCTTTCATCAAGCGGATTCTGGTTAACAAATGTGGTAATTTTATTGGCATCAACCGCAGCGAGAGGATCTAACTGCGCAAGCGACTGTATAGCTCCCGTTAATCCGTTGGTATAATGTAGTTTAGCCGTGCCATTAATATTCCAACCCCTCACCTTAGCCTCGGCCAGTAAAAATTCAGTTTCTGCATAACTCAAAATAAAAATCGGTCCTCCCAGTTTAAGGTAAATGGTAGTCCGTGGTCTGGAGTATTTTCCGAGCGGGGCAAAATCGCTTCCGGTACCCGTGCCCCCCGGGTAGTTTGGCGAACGACTGATATCAGTTGTCCCACCCTGCAGATCATATCCATTAGGCATACCCACCTGAACTGCTGCGTCGGTATTTCCACTCAAATTCTGATCGGCATTTCTGGTCAGTCCGTCTTTTGGTACCTCACCAACGACTGCCAGCCTGGGGTCGTTGGTATTTTTTAACTGATCGATTAAGGTTTTACTCCAACGTACTTCCAGGTAATCAGAAAAGGTCCTCAAGGCCAGCGATGTTCCGTTCTGGCTGTTAAACGAGGAAGCGTCGGTTAAGAGGATTGCATTGTCATTTATACTGGTAAAGGTTTTATCAGCAGCTTTCTCTGCCCAAAGTTTTGCTTTCTCCGGATCTGCCTTGGTTAAACGCATCGCAATCCTGAGCATTAGCGAGTAGCCAAACTTTTTCCACTTGCTTATATCGCCTTTGTAAAAAAGATCGGCAGTAGGTCCGGGTTTTTCAGTATCCAGTTGTGCTGTAGCGGCCTCAAGATCATTCAGCATTTGGTTGTAAATATCTTCCTGGCGGTCGTAAACAGGATATTTAATCCCCTGCATCGCCTTAACGGCCTGCGTGTAGGGCACATCGCCATAGGTATCGGTAATCCGTTGCAAAATCAACACAAACATAATATCACCTATCGCAATCAGGTTTTGATAAGCTACCGGATCTTTCAATCTGGCCAGTCGCTGCATCTCCCTGATGTAGGAAGCATCAGTATAACCCTCGTCGAAAATGCGGCCCTGATAATCTGTGAAGCTACCTACATTAATATATTTATCGCCATTGTTGTAATAGTAATAAGTAGAAGACAATAACTGCATCATGGTGCTCTGGTAGAGCAGCTGATAATAACCCAGGTTGGCATATTTTAGCTGCGCCTGTGCCAGCAAACTGTTCGGATCGTAATTGTTTTCGGTAAGTTTGGTGGGGTCGGTATTAATCTCATCCAGCTTTGCTTTAGAACAACTGCCCATTAAAACCAGGAAGAACACACCAATGATATATAACTTGTTCTGGCTCATCCTTTATTTGAATTTAAAGTTAAAATTGATTCCAAAGCTACGTGTAGCCGGTAGCGAGGCGCCTTCTATCCCCGCGTAACCTAATGTTGGCGAAAACTGCGATTCAGGATCGATGTTTTTGGTGTATTTAAGCAGCGTAAACAGATTCCGGGCCACCAGATCGATCCCCACACTGCTAAATGGTGTTCTTTTCAAAAAACGCGGATCAAAAGCATAACCTAAAGTCGCTTGCCTCAGTTTGATAAAACTCCCGTTAAGCACCGATAAGGTAGAAATGTTGGTGGCCAGCTCGGGGTAATAAGCATAAGCCGGAACATTAATCGTGTTCTTTTGACCGTTTTCTAACACGCCTTCGGCAACAATACCGGTCGCCCTGCCCACTAAGGTCGCCTTGTTTAAACCCAGCACATAGCTATAATATTCAGTTGCCGAAAGAATTTTATTGCCGAAACGGTAATCAATCAGGAAGGAAAAGCTAAACCGTTTATAGTTAAAACTATTGGTTATGCCACCATATAAAGTAGGCATGGTACCGCCCATGGGGATAAAATTGCCTCGTTTAGGTATGCCATCCGATCCGATAATGATGTTTCCGCTGGGATCGCGCAGGTAATCGTAAGCCATAATCTGGGTAATTGGTTTCCCTACCACTAAGGCTGTATTGGCGTTTAAAGGCCTGTAGGTGCCTGTAAGGGTATAATTGCTATTGCCATCGATAGAGAGTAGTGTATTTTTCACCTTGGTGAGATTAAAATTAACCTGCCATTTGCTTGTTGTGGTCAGAATTGGTGTATAGCCAAGTGCAAGTTCTATTCCCGCATTGCGGGTTTCGCCCAGATTAACGTAGGCCGAGGTAAAACCGGTAGTTACAGACTGTTTTGCATTGATGATTTCGTTGTGGGTAATGCGATTGAAATAGGTAAAATCAATATCCAGCCGGCTGTTGAAAAACTTCAGATCGAGGCCTGCTTCTATTTCATTCAGGGTAAAGGGTTTTAAATTGTAGTTGGGCAGATCGCCTGAAAAGCCACCTACAGGCGTACCATTCACCTGATTATCTACAGTATAATAAATCTGTGTGGTATAGGGAACAATGGGTTCGCCGCTGGTTTTGGCAAAATCCAGGCGTAGTTTACCGAAATCCAGGCCTTTCCACTTCAAGAGGTCTGAAAAAATAAAACTGCCTGATATCCCCGGCACAAAAATACCGCGATTGTTGGCAGGCAAAGTAGAATAGATATCGTACCGCCCGGTAACCGAGAAATTAAGAAAACGCTGATAGCTTAGATCGGCCGTGTAATAAGCAGATTCCGTTACGATCTTTGAAATGGCCAGTGTTTTGGTGCTGGTAATCAGATTTTCGGGAACATATAAATAAGGGACTTTAAACTGTGAGCCTATTATCTTTTCGCTGTTGCCTTTTCTTTCGCGGTAATTGGCGCCCATAGAAAGTTCAAGATTCAGTTTATCGCTCAGGTTACGGCTGGCACTCAGCAGGATATCGCTATTCAGTTCCGAAGTACGATTCTGGTTATAAGCATTTATGCCACCCTGCCGGTTGATAGAAAAAGCAGTTCCAGTGGGTAAAATACTCACCACCTCATCTTTACTCGAATCGTAACCTATTCTTCCCTGAATGGATGCCCAACTGGCCAATTGATATTTCAGTACTGCCGAAGAGATATAACGGTTCCGATTGGCATAATCGGCTTGTTTGTTCATCAGGAAATAAGGATTGGTTTTGTATTCATCGGCGTTCCAACGGCTTTCGAAACCTGTTGCGGCATCAAAACCGGGTGCCAGAATAGACTGATCTAAACTGGTGGCCAGGGCAGAAATCCCGTAATTAGGGTTTAAGGGGCCATCGCTCAGGTAACTCTTGTTTTTATTCCATTCGTAAATATAATTACCCGTTAAGCTGAGCGATATTTTGGGACTTAAGGCCACTGTACCATAAAAATTTAACGTTTTACGGTTTAAAGACCCGTTTGTTAAAACAGAATTATAATCCATATTGGAAACCGATACACGATAATTGTTCTTTATATTTCCCCCAACCAGCGAAAGTGTATTGATAAATGCCGGAGCTGTGCGGTAAAAAGTCTGAATGTTATTTTTCACAGGAGAATAAGGCCGCATAGAACCATCTACCTGAGGGGTTAATTTGCCATCCATGATTTCTCCCCAGCTTAATAAACCGGTTGAAATGGCATTGTACAAATCCGCAGGGCGCTTGTTTTGAGCGCCTTGTCCATACAAATATTGAAAATCAGTTGAATTAACAGGAACATCGAAAGACAGGTTCGTATTGTATTCGAACTTCGCTTTGGTATCCTCTCCTCCGCTTTTCAGGTTAATGAGGATTACGCCATTTGCAGCCCTTGCACCATATAAAGCCGAAGCGGCCGATCCTTTTAATATGGTTATCGTTTCGATATCGTCTGGGTTGATATTGCTGATACCGTCGCCATAATCGGCGCCACCATATTCATTAGCACTGCCCCTAATGCTGTTATCGATGGGTACACCATTTACGATGAATAACGGAGAAGCGGCAGTCATGCTCGAAACACCCCTGATGAGCACCCGTGCCGCTGAGCCAGGACCACCATTTACGCCGGTAATGTTTAGTCCGGCAACCCTGCCCTGCAGTGCCATAATCAGGTTGCTTTCTCTTGCTTTGGTAATAGATGAGCCTTTAATGGTGGTAAGGGCATAACCCACCTTATGATTATCTTTTTCGATACCCAATGCGGTAATCACGACCTCTTTTAAAAAACGAACACTATCCCTATCCATTTTTCCTTCGGCGTTTTTTCTGATCACAATTAAATTATTGGGAAGCACCGAATAAGTGTACCCACTGCCAAGCAGGAGTTGATCGATTACTTTTATGGCCTCTTCTTCTTCAACTTTGATTGATACCCGATGTTTAGGGATTTTAGATTCGCCGTATGCGAAGTGGTAAAGGGTTTGCGTTTGTATGGCTGCTATTACCTGTTCAAAACTGGCTTCGGTAAAATTTAGGCTAACCTTGGTTTGTGCGTATACACCTAGCGGAAAAATCAATCCAATTAATAATATGATTCTCTGCGCACAATTCATGGCTACAAATATACATGGCTTAACGGTATGTGCTAACGATAGATATATACATTTTCGCCCTTTATCGAATAATTGAAGTTTTCGATCAGTTTTAGCACCTCTAAAGCTTCGGGGAGTGTTTCTTTATCTACATGGCCCGTAAATCTTACTGACTTAAGTTCAGGTTCTTTAAAGGTTATTTTGATGCCATACCAACGTTCAAATAGTTTGGCTACTTCATCAAAACTGTTGTTTTTATAAATGAGCTCGTGGTTTGTCCATGCGGTTTCTAATATACGGTCAGCTCCTGTACCATTAAAGTGAGTGAGCTGGCTCATACTTGCTTTACCACCTGCCAAAGTAAATTTATCGTTTGGCTTCAAGATAAAAGTTTGTGCAGTATTGTTTTTAAGGGAGATGGATACCTTCCCTCTGATTAAGGTGGTTTCGGTAAAAGCATCGTTCTGGTAAGCTTTAACATCAAATGCGGTACCCAGTACTTTTACAGCCAGCTGTTCTGTATGCACAATAAAAGGATGTTTAGGATCTTTTTTAACATCAAAAAATGCCTCACCAGATAAGTAAACGTCCCTCGTATCTGCCGTAAAATGTTCGGGATATTTTAAGCTGCTTCCTGAATTGATTTTTACAGTAGAGCCATCAGCCAGTACAAGGGTTTTCACCTCTGCGGCTTTAGTTAATACCTGTGTTAGGGGCAACTGATCTGTTTTATTGAAGAAAATGGTTTCTCTATTGTAAACCAATACGCCTGCAATAAAAATAGCCAGCACCGCAGCAATTTTAAACCAGATGCTGTAAGGTTTATTTTTGGTAAACGTTAAACCCGATTCAGCAGAAACTTTAATCTGGGTTTTGATCCGGTCAAAAACCAGGTCGATATTTTCATCTTCAACAGCTTCGGCATCAAAATAAGTTTGTAACCGTTCATACTCCGCCCTAAGCGAACTATTACCAGCTAAAATAGATTTCAGTTCAACAGATTCATCCGGTGAAATTTCACCGGCCAATTGTTTTCCAAGCAATTCTGTAAATCTTTGATCTGTCATTTTTTTCCGTCCTTTATTATATGTTCCTTTTTCCGTTAAAATTGCCTACAAAAAATATAAAAAAGATAACGTACCTGCTAAGATAATCAGGGAGATCAGTTTTCCCAGTTTTTTTTCATCAGCTCCCCTATCTTTCAATGGTTGTAATACCAAACGAAGTTTAGCAATGGCCCTGAACAATTGAGTCTGTACCGTCCGGGGTGAGATATTCAATAGCTCAGCCACTTCTTTGTACTTCATTCCGCTTTCTTTTATCAGCCTGAAAACAGTAGCCGCCTGTGGTGCTAAACCTGCAATGGCCTGGTCGAGCTGCTGATGCAGTTCCTTAGTTTCGAGAATATATTCTGGTGTATGGGTTGATACCGAAATATTATCCTTTTCATCAACTAAATCGATAAACGTAATCGCCGAATTTTTTTTAAGGTATTTAAGCGATTGATTTTTAACGGCGATAAAAAAATAACTTTCGGGATTTAATACATGGGTACTGCTGCTACGGTTTTCCCAGCATTTCACAAATACCTCGGCTACAAGATCTTCTGCAACCTGTTTATCCACCACATAATAAACGGAAAACTTAATTAACCGGCTATACAGAAAGCGGTACAGCTGCTCAAAAGATTTGATATCACTTTCGAGGCAAATCTTATTCCATAAAACGACTAGATCTGGCTTAGCTGCTTTCAACTTGGTTAGTTTAGTAAATCGAATGTAAAGTAATTAAAAAAAAATCATAAAAAAATTTTAAGCCTGTAGGCAGTTTGTCAAAAAAAAGGATTCTTGTTAATGGTGTTCTACCTTATACACTAACCATTTTATAGAACTTTTGATGCAGAAAACAATAAATAACGAGCAATATGTGCTTGGAATCGATATCGGGGGCTCACATATTACTGCTGCCTTACTCGATATGCAACAGCGCAATATCCTTAAAAACACTTATACCCGCGAGCGGGTCGACTCGCATGCATCGGCAGAGCAGATCATCCAAACCTGGTGTAATGCCATTAGCACAGCCTACAAAAAAGCGGGAGTAGAAATTGGCCGCTTAGGCATTGCCATGCCCGGGCCTTTCGATTATGAAAACGGCATCTCCTATATCGCTGGCAACGATAAGTACGCCGCCTTTTATGGATTAAACGTAAAGGACCTGCTGGCTGGTGAATTGCAGATCAACCGCGATCAGATTTTGATGAGTAACGATGCCTCTTGTTTTTTAGCCGGAGAAGTATTTGCAGGCGAAGCCCGTGCCTACCAAAACCTGATTGGCATTACATTGGGTACCGGATTGGGGAGTGCCATATGTGTGGAAGGAAAAATTACAGATGCCAATCTGTGGTGCTCGCCTTTTTTGAATGGTGTAGCAGAAGATTACCTTTCTACCCGATGGTTTTTGAAACGTTATTACGAACTTACAGGATTAAACATCCTGAATGTTCGCGAGCTGACCTTGCTTTATGATGAGAACCCGACGGTACGGAAAATATTTACGGAATTTGGCCATCACCTTGGTCTTTTCCTCAAAAAATTTCAACAGGATTATGCTGCGGAAGCGATTGTAATTGGCGGTAACATTGCCAATGCTTCCGGCCGTTTTGTACCAAATGTGATTAAATACCTCGAATCGCAGGGCATCACCACACCTATCCACATCTCCAGGCTAAATGAAGATGCCGCGCTGGTTGGTGCCGCAGGTTGTTGGGCAGTTGGCCTTGCTAAGATAAACGAAAGAATCTGATTTTGGATGATTGAGCTTGAAGCATCGCCATTGCTAAACCAATTTTTCATCGGCTGAAGCCTGCCTGCTACAGGCAATCTTTATAGCACGAATGATAACCTATGTTCTAATCTATGTTTTCACTGTTTCCGTGGCTGCAAAAAAAAATAAAAATAATTCAATTTCCTTGTAGGCAATTTGTGTAAGCAAAATACTCTTATCTATAAAACCCTCAGGATGGAATCCTTAAGGTGAAAAACAATTAACCAAATACTTATTCAAAATTATTCGTAATGAATATGAAAAAATCTTTACAGCTCACGTGCTTATTGCTTTATGCATCCACAGGCCTGTATGCAGCTACACCAAACGATCATTTTAACCGTGCCGTTTCTTTCCATTCTGTTTACCAGGATGTGATTAAAGGAACAGTAAAAGACGAAACGGGTGCTACTCTTCCGGGAGTAACCATTACAATAAAGGGGGCCCAAGGCGGAACCCAAAGCAATACTTCAGGGCAATACAGTATTCCGGCTAAAGCGGGTGATGTTTTGGTATTTTCGTTTATCGGTTACCAGAGCAAAGAGGTTACCGTAGGCACCCAAAGCACCATTGATGTTACTTTAGGCAGTGATTCTAAAAACCTCGAAACGGTTGTGGTAACTGCTTTAGGGGTAAAAAGATCAGAGAAATCTTTAACCTACAATACACAACAGGTATCGGGCGATGAACTGTCAAAAGTAAAAAGTCCAAATTTAATGAACTCCTTAAATGGAAAGGTTGCAGGTTTAACCATTAGTCCAAGTGCATCGGGTGTTGGTGGTTCTGCAAAGGTAATTTTGAGGGGAAGCCGTTCGGTAAGTGGCAATAACCAACCTTTGTATGTGATTGATGGGGTTCCAATCAGCAACAATGGAAATGCAAATGGCCAGCAGAACAGCGTGTTCGGTGGTGGTCAGGATGGTGGTGATGGTATCTCTAACCTTAATCCTGATGATATTGCCAGCATCACTGTTTTAGAAGGTGCATCAGCCGCAGCCCTTTACGGTAGCCAGGCACAGAATGGTGTAATTTTAATTACCACCAAACAAGGTAAGGCAGGAAAAGCCGAAATTGGTTTTTCATCAGGTGTGACCATTGATAATATTGCTTACGAGCCAAAGTTCCAAAACAGTTACGGACCTGCATCTACCACAACGAGAGATAGCTGGGGTGGTGGAATCAGCAATACGACTGATAATTTAAAAGATTTTTTCAAAACAGGAATTAACACCTCGAATGCGATAAATCTTTCGGGTGGATCGGAAATGGCGCAAACATATTTTTCTTACTCCAATACTTACGCCAGTGGCATTCAGCCAGGCAATAAGTTAAACCGGAACAATTTAAACCTTCGCGAAACAGCTAAGTTTTTCGATAACAAATTAACGGTAGATGGAAGTGTGAACTACATCAATCAACGCATCAACAACAGTCCTTCTTTAGGTTTGTATTTAAATCCGTTATTAGGTTTATATCTTTTCCCCAGAGGTGTTGATATTACCCCTTATAAAGATCAGTATTTATTGGCTGGCAATACAGGTGGCGCACGCCAGAACTGGCTGGGTGGCGCTGCTGATATTAACCAAAACCCATGGTGGTTAACCAATTTAAACCCGAATACATCAGTGCGTAACCGTTTCTTATTGAGCGGAAGCGTTAAATATGATGTTGCACCATGGTTAAATGTACAGGTAAGGGGAAATATGGATCGTACTACGGATGATTATGAAAACCGCAGATACTCGGGTATTGCAACCAATTTCAACTCTACCGGAACAGGTTATTTTGCACAGAGCAACCAAACCTATGTACAAAAATATGTAGATGCGATTGCCAACATTACCGTTCCAATGGGTGGTTCTGATTTTAAAGTGAATGGATTAATCGGTGGAAGCATTAATGACCAGAAAACTTCAGGTTTATCTTTAGCAGGTAACCTTTCGGCAGTCGATTTCTTCTCTCCTGCCAATACTATCGTTGCCCTTCCAGGTACTTTTACCGGAAATACCTTAACCAATGTAGTGCCAATTGTTCCAAATCACAGCCAGCTACAGGCCGTATTTGGTAACGCCAATATCTCGTATAAAGACTGGGCATTCTTAACGGTAACGGGCAGAAACGATTGGTCTTCTAACTTATCGTATACACCAAACGATTCTTATTTCTATCCATCAGTTGGTTTATCATTTATTGTTTCGCAGATGTTCAAACTTCCTGAGGCCATTACCTACGCCAAATTAAGGGGAACTTATGCAGAAGTTGGAAATACCGTTCCGCCATACCTTACGTTTATTCAAAATACCTTAAAATCAGACGGTGCATTAAATTTCAACACCAACGCTGCTTTCAGGGAGTTAAAACCTGAAAGAACGAAATCATTTGAGGTGGGTACCGATTTACGTTTCCTGTCAAACAGAATCAATTTCAGCTTTACCTATTATAAAACCAATACCAAAAACCAGTATATCCCTGTAGTGGCACCTCCTTCCTCGTTGGTATCAACAGGCTATCTGAATGCAGGTAATGTAGAGAACAAAGGTTTCCAGTTTATTTTGGGTGCTGATGTTGTTAAAGGCGACGGACTGAACTGGAATACCTCAATAAACGGTTCGTTAAACAGGAATAAAATCATCGATATCGCTTCTGCTGATAAAATTAACAGTGTAGATTTAACAGGCGCAGGCAATACCTCTTATATTTCGAGGCTAAAAGTGGGTGGTTCTTACGGTGATATTTATAGCTATACTTTACAAAGAGATGCACAAAACCGCATCATATTAGGTGGAGATGGAACAACTGCTTCGCCCTATACACCGCTAAAAAGTAAAGAATTTAACTACGTAGGCAATCCAAACCCAAAATTCCAACTGGGATGGAATAACAGTTTCAATTATAAAGATTTCAGCTTAAGTTTCTTAGTTGATGGTAAATTCGGCGGTCAGGTATTATCACTTACCGAAGCCTTAATGGACGAAGCAGGTGTATCTGAAGCAACTGGTAATGCCAGGGCTCAAGGCGGCGTTAAAATTGATGGTGTAGATACAAAAGGTAACGCAGTATCTACAACGGTTAATCCACAAGCTTACTATTCTTTTGTGGGTGGCAGATCAGGCGTATCAGGCGAATATATTTATAGCGCTACAGTGGTCCGTTTAAGAGAGGCTGCTTTGGGTTATACCCTCCCGTTAACTGGCAAAACGTTTAAAAGTGTTAAATTTTCGGTTACCGGCAGAAACCTGTTTTATTTCTATAAAAAGGCGCCTTTCGATCCTGAAATCACCATGTCTACCGGCAATGGTTTATCTGGTGTAGATGTTTTTAACCAGCCTGCAACACGCAGTTTAGGCTTCAATCTAAATTTATCATTTTAATTCTATTCAAAAACAACATGAAAACTATATATCATAAATCCTCCAATAACGGGATTAAAGGATTGTCTGCTGTTTTGCTGGCATCTTTGATGTCCTTAAATTTTGGATGTACAAAAAACTTTGAAGATTTTAACACCAACCCAACGGCACTTTCACCTGAGCAGACTACTGCGCTTTTAAAATCGGCAATTGGTCCAATAGAGCAGGAAATTTTTCACAACTATCAGATTGCACAAAACCTCAGTGCCGATGCTTTTAGTGGTTACATGATGGCACCTACACCTTTCGGTGGCGGGATCAACAACATGAATTATTCACTAAATGATGGCTGGAACAGTGCCGGTTTTAACGATCAGTATAACTATGTAATGGCTCCGATTTCTAAAATCGGCCAGAGCGAGGTAAAAACCAAATCGCCTGAAGCCTGGGGAATTGCCCTTTTGGTTCAGGTAATGGCCATGAGCAGGGTAACAGATAAATTTGGTCCGATTCCATATACTACCGCGGGTTCTTCTTTGGTATCTACACCTTATGAAGATCAGAAAACGGTTTATAATGCCTTTTTTAAACAGATCGATACAGCAGCCAATAACTTACAGGCCTATATTGCTGCCAATCCTGGTAAAACGTCCTTCTTTGATAAGGGCGATTTAATCTACGCTGGCGATCCGGTTAAATGGTTAAAATTAGCCAACTCTTTACGTTTACGCTTGGCTACACGTATTGTAAAGGCCGACGCGGCGACGGCTAAACTTCAGGCCGAAAAAGCCTTAAGTGCACCTGGCGGTTTATTAACTACTGCAGCAGATAATGCAGCGGTAGCTCAATCGGGTACAAGGGACAATGATTTATGGGTGGTTACCGTTGCTTACGATGGTGATAATGCCTTAGGTGCAGCTTTACAAACGTATCTGGTGGGTTATAACGATCCGCGCTTACCGGTTTATGCCAGACCTGCTACCGATCCTTTATTTACGGGTCAATATGTAGGAATCAGATCGGGTGCAAATACCTCATTTAACGGTTTGGGTAAAGCAGGTTATAAAACTTATTCTACTTTAAACTCAACCGATAATGCCAAATCACCTATCGGACAAAAAGCACCACAAATTTTAATGACCGCTGCTGAAGTTTGGTTTTTAAAGGCAGAGGCTGCTTTACGTGGCTGGACAGGTGCAGGAGATGCACAAACCAACTATGAAACCGGAATTACCACCTCTTTACAGCAATGGAGCGTAGCTGCAGGAAGTTATTTATCAGATGCAACCAGTAAACCTACAGCCTATGTAGATCCAAAAAATGCCGGAAACAATGCTGCAGCCGTAAGTACAATAACCGTAAAATGGGACCCTACATCTACCAATGAACAAAAATTAGAGCGCATTATTACACAAAAATGGCTGGCTATTTTCCCTGACGGACAGGAAGCCTGGAGTGAATACAGACGTACAGGTTATCCTAAATTATTTGCAGTAGCCAATAATAACAGTGCAGGAAGTATCAATACCCAAACCCAGATCAGAAGATTACCGTTTCCATCAACTGAATATGGAAATGGTAACAGCGCCGAGGTGGTTAAAGCAGTTGGCCTTTTAGGCGGACCAGACAATGGCGGTACCAGATTATGGTGGGATATCGATAAACCGAATTTCTAATCGCCCCAAGCATTACCCGGTAGGATGACGTAAGTTGTCCTACCGTTTTTATAAAAACCTATTTCTAACCAAAATTTTTAAACCTATGAGAAAACTAACCGTTTTCGGCGTATTGCTGTTAACAGCTTTCGCCTTGTTGTACGCTTGTAAAAAAGCCAATTCTGAAAGAGAAGACAACCAATTAAATTCCAAAAGTACAGCCCGGGCTGCAACCAATGCTTCTGCCCTGGCATTAACCGCTCCATTCATGACCGCCTACGTGGAGGTTAACAGTAACAATTTTGTAAATCCGGGTTGTTATACCTACGGAACTTCAGCAAGTCAGTTATTTGGTGTTTCTGTTATTTTTGCGGCGAATATCAATTCAGTAAATGGCACACCTACCCTATACTTCAATCCGCAGGTACAGGAAACTTTAAATTCGGGTAAGGTAGCTTATCTTAAATCACTAGGCATAAAAGTAGTGCTCGATGTACTTGGGAATCACCAAAATGCAGGCTGGGGCTGTTTTACCACCTATGCCCAGGCTGATGCCTTTGCCATTCAATGTGCCAATGCCGTACAGCAATATGGCTTAGATGGAATTGATATTGATGATGAGTATTCTGCCTGTACTGCAAATGATGGTTCGCTCGTGCTGGCAGCTACAGCGTTGAGGGCACGTATGGGTGCCGACAAACTGATTACCATGGCTGCATTCAATCAGGCCAATTATTTTACGTCTACTTATAACAACCAAAAACTGGGCGATATTTTAGATTATGTATTTGAGCAAACTTACTTTTCTACCAATTATGCGGGTCGTTTACAGCCTTACATTAATGCTGGTGTACCCAAAAGTAAATTGGGCTTAGGTACTGATTTGGGTAATAGCGATCAGGCAGCAGTAGCCACTTATGTAAAAAATAATGGTTTGACCAGTGCAATGGTTTATAATGTCGCGAACAACTCTCAAACCAAATTATCGGCCATGTCTAACGTCCTGTACGGTTCTGCAACTGCTGTAAAAGCAAACTGTATCGATGGAAATGGAGGTACACCACCAGCAGCTGGAAACCGTTCATTGATTTTCGACGGCACAAATGAATATTTAAATTCGAATACTTTTAATCTTGCAGGCACCAGCTTAACTTACGAAGCCTGGGTTAAACCAAGCGCTTTTAAAGCTACTGCTCCAAATATCTCAACCATTATGGGTATTGAAGTGAGCGACGCCAATGTGGCTTTGCTCCGTTTAGGTGATGCTTCCTTAGCCAATAATAAAGTACAGTTTGTATTGAATACAGGTGGTGCAACACCTAAAAAACTAAATTCTGCTACAGCCCTAAGTGCCAATACCTGGTATCATATAGCGGCTACATATGATGGCTCGACCATGAAAATCTACATCAATGGCACTTTAGATGCCAGCATGAGCGCAACTGGTACTATTGCTGCCAATGGTACGTTCCAGATTTCGAGAAGCTGGGATGCCAACAGAGGTTTCAATGGTCAGTTTGATGAAATGCGGGTTTGGAAATCGGCACTGGCACAGTCGGCAATTTCTGCCAACAAATGTAGTGTAAGTGCAAGCAGTACCAACTTAGAGGCCTATTGGAAATTTGATGAAGGTACCGGAACCACCATTGCTGATGCAACCGGGCACGGGCACACTGCAAGCTTACTTAATATGGAAAGTACCGATTGGTTTACTACCGTTCCTTGTTTATAGGCGCTTTTCATAATTGTTAATTACCAAAAAACCTAAGAAGAGGTCGTCATTGCGAAGCCAATTTTTCATTGGATGAAGCAATCTTCATAGCAGAGGCTCGCAAGCATAAAAGATTGCTTTGTTGCTCCTCCCCGCAATGACGACCTTTCTATTTAATCTATCAATAGTAGCCTGCACGAGGCAAGCCTACATACTTTATCAGCTCAACGAGACAGATCTACATTGTTTTTATTTCATGATACAGCCGCTTTTAAATTCCCCCTCTTCGTTTTCTACATACGCTTTTCTATCGTTAAGCGCTTCTATGGCTTAGGCTTTAGCTTCAAATTAGATATTATATCGATTTAGCCATTTGCTTACTAGCATACCATTTCTATCTTTGTAACCGTTATCTTTGCACGGATACAGCTATAGGTTTAAAAAACTGTGATTTTTTTCATGACTAAAATAACAAAACTGTACTCGTTTTTGTCTCTTTATTGGAATAGGATGTGTAATAGCACCCATAGACACTATTTGAAGGTAGAATATAATTTTTAATTTTAAACGCTTAATTTTACCCGAATGGATATCTTATCATACCTGTTAGAACTCTTGCAGCAACGCAAAGAAGTTGGTATTACCGGCTTGGGCACTTTTTATAAAAAGAAATACCCGGGAAGATACGATAAGGAAAAACAAACGTTTTTGCCTCCCGGATATACGCTGCAGTTTTCGGCCGAAGTAACCGAAGAAGATGCTTTAGCCAATTTTATTTCGACTAAAACGAATACTGCAATTGAAGATGCCCGTAATCAAATCGCTGGGTTTGTTGAAGAAGTCAATCAAAAATTAGAGCTAAACCATGAGGCCGAACTGCAAAATACCGGCCGCGTTTTTTTTACCGAACAAGGATTAGGTTTCGAACCGGTTAAAAACATGAACTATGGTTCTGAATTTTACGGACTTCCGTCATTGGCAGAAACCGCAGTTGAAGAAACAAAAACCGATTCACCTCAACCAGAGGAAGAAGTTTATGATGAAATTGCGGAAGCACCGGCGGTAACTTCTCCATTTGAAAATAAGTCGTACCAGGCCCCGATAATCGAAAATATTGAACTGGATGAAGTTAAAGATGATCTTAAAAACACTTTAAAACACACAGAAAACGCTGCAGCAGAAATTACTGAGGCGCCTGATTTTATCAAAGAACAGCACGAAGAACATCCAAACCGTTTTGGTCATACGCCAGAATCGGAGGTAGAAAATATTGCTGCCGAACAACATGCGATTGAAACGCCTGAATCGGCTGAAACACCAACTGAGGAAGAAGAACTAGCAAATACTGTTGACGAAGTAGAAATACCTAAATCGGAAGTTGAAAATATCGCGACTGAACATCCTGCTATTGAAACACCAGAATCAGACGATGCACAAGATGAAACAAATGTTGCAGAAAATACTGCTGCATCTGAAGAAGGCAATACAGTAGAAGTCCCAGAAACGGTTATCCCGCAAAGTGAACACCCAGGTCGTTTCTCGCTAAGGTCGGAAACAGAGGAACCAAAAACATACATCAATTTAGAAGACGAAGCTAAAAAAGAAGAGCCAGTAATTGAGGCGCCGGCGTTTATCAAAGAGCAGCACGCTGAGCATCCAAACCGTTTTGGCCATGATCCAATTGAACATGGAGAAGATACGAGGCAAGGAATGTCTACCTGGCTGATGATTACCATTGCCGTTTTGGCCTTGGTGGTTATTGCAGCGATAACTTATCTGGTTAAGCCCGAATTATTCACCGGTGAAACAACAGCGCCTGTAAAACAGGAACAAGCAATTGTCGATTCGCCAAAGGTTGTTATCGATACCTTACAAGCTAAACAGGATTCAATAGCTAAAACAGATAGCATTTTAAAAGCCAATCAGGTTCAGAAAAAAGCAGATACCCTTAAAAAAGTAGCGGCAAAACCTGTGGTTAAACCTATTGTAGAAACACCAAAAGAAAATAAAATTGTACCAAACCCTGGTCCTTCTACGTTTTACGTTATTGCAGCGTCTTTTCAATCAGAGAAAAAAGCAATGGTATTTATTAAACAAATGGAGAAAATCGGTTTAAATGCTGAAATCGCAAAAGTACCCGGCCGTTTAAAAAAGGTAAGTATAGCGAGTTTTACAACTGAAAAAGAAGCTAAAGAACAGAAAGATATTTTACAGAAAAAACTAAAAGGAAAAGGATATTTCGTACAACAAAAATCTAACAACACACAACCATAATGATAACTTTATTAATTCAGGACACCACACAAGCACTACAAGACACCGCAAATGCGGTTAACCAGGCAGTAACACAACCACAACCAGAATTACATTTTATCGATCTGCTTTTTAAAGGCGGCTGGGTAATGATTCCATTGGCCTTTCTCGCTTTTTTAGCTTTGATTATTTTTGTTGAACGTTACTTAACCATTAAAAAAGCAACTAAAGACGAATCGAACCTGATGGGTCAGATCAGGTCTTATATTCAATCCGGAAATTTAGAGGGCGCAATGTCGCTTTTAAGAAATAATAACTCTCCGCTTTCGCGCATGTTGCAAAAAGGTTTAAAACGCATTGGTCGCCCGATTAAAGATATTGAAGGTGCAATTGAAAATGTGGGTAAATTAGAGGTTTCTAAATTAGAGAAGAACATTAGCATATTGGGTATTGTTGCAGGTATTGCGCCAATGCTTGGTTTCGTAGGTACCATTGTGGGGGTTATTACGATTTTCCACCAGGTATCCATAAAAGGTGCGATTGAAATCGGTACGATTTCTGGTGGTTTATATACCAAAATGATTACTTCTGCAACCGGATTAATTATCGGTATTATCGCTTACGTACTGTATCACATTTTAAACATTATGGTTGAAAAAATCATTCTTAAAATGGAAACCGATGCAATTGATTTTATTGATTTACTAGAAGAACCAGGCAAATAATGAATTTACGCAAAAGAACAAAAGGATCGGTAGAAGTACATACTTCAGCGTTGAACGATATTATGTTCTTCCTGATGTTGTTTTTCTTATTGGCCTCTGCCGTGGTAAATCCTACGGTGGTTAAATTATTATTGCCGCAATCATCAAGCGGGCAGCAATCTACCGCCAAGAAAGCAGTTACGGTTACGATAGACGAAAACCTTAAATATTTCGTTGAAAAAAAACCAGTGAGCATTGAAGAATTAGAGCCAACTTTGGCATCATACCAAAAACTAGCACCAGATATGACCATTCTTTTATATGTATCGCGCAATGTGACCTATCAGGATGGATTTGTGGTAAACGATATTGCCAATAAATTAAAATTAAAACTTGTTGTAGCCGTTGAGCCTAAAAAATAATGAACTACAAAGCACAAAACGTACCTAACGAGGAAAACAATTACCCTAAGGCCATTGCCATAGCAAGCGGAATTATGGGCTTTTTATTGTTGATCAGCTTTTTTATTGTGATTGGTTCTTTCCAGCCACCTGAAGAAGTAGGTATGGGTGGTATGGTTGTAAATTATGGAACTTCTGCTGAAGGAATGGGCGATGATTATACGAGTATTGAAGAACCATCAGCAGATCCAAATGCGAATGGCAAACCACCTGAAAAGGTAACGCCAGAAGAAAAAGTTACCCCAACCACCTCTACCCAAAGCAGCGACAAAGAAGTTCAAACGCAAAATACGGAAGATGCCATTGCGGTAAATACCAAACCTACAAAACCAACCACAGCGGCACCAACTCCGGTTACAGAAGACAAACCGGCCAAACCGGTAATTAACCAAAACGCACTTTACAAAGGCAAAAAGAATACTGGCCAGGGTCAGGGAGATGGAACCGGAAAAACACCAGGCAACCAGGGCGATAAAGATGGCGATCCGTTAGCATCAAATTATGGCGAAGGTGGTTCCGGAAATGGTAACGTGCAGTTATCATTGGCGAGCAGAAAATTCATCGACATCCCACGAATACAGGATGATGGACAAAGCGCAGGTAAAATTGCTGTTCAAATTCGTGTAGATAAAAACGGTAAAGTGGTCCAGGCCCGTGCAGGAGCAAAAGGCACTACCCTATCTGATTTAACCCTCTGGAGAAAATGTGAGCAGGCGGTATTAGGCGCAAGTTTAAACAAATTAGAATCAGCACCTGATGTACAAACCGGGATTGTGATATTCAACTTCAAAGTGAAATAAAAAATATAAATGGTCTGTGTCCTCACAGACCTTTTTTTTATTATTATCGTCACCCTGAATTTATTTCAGGGTGTTTATAACATGAAAGATGCTGACCACTTAGCAGCTACAAGGCAATTGAAAATACTATTTCTACTTGTAAAATAAATTACCTTCGGTGAACTCGCTTAAGGCTCGGTTTACTTCGTAGCTTTCCACTTCGTTACAGGTCAGCATGGTGATAACTCGCAATACTATATGGTCTATGTTCCAACAGACCTTCAAAATCATTTAAAGACTTCCGAAGTTTCCCCCAAAACAACCAGCCAAAACTTTGGAAGAAATCTCATCATTTCGTTTCATAATAACTCCAGTCAACTTATATTTGATCCATATTATGAACTACCAACAAACGCTTGATTTTTTATACAGTAAACTGCCCATGTTTACCCGCGTTGGCGCATCTGCTTTCAAAAAAGATTTAACCAATACCATTATTCTTTGTAAGGCTTTGGATAATCCACAGGATAAATTTAAAAGCATCCATGTGGCGGGTACCAATGGAAAAGGATCCACATCACATATGCTGGCTTCCGTATTGCAGGCACAGGGATACAAAACAGGTTTGTACACTTCTCCCCACTTAAAAGATTTCCGCGAGCGCATCCGCATCAACGGAAAAATGATGAGCAAAACTGAAGTCGTGTCGTTCGTAAAAGATCAGCAAAAACTGATCGAAAAAACGGAGCCTTCTTTTTTCGAAGTTACCGTGGCCATGGCATTCGATCATTTTGCTAAACACGAGGTAGATGTGGCGGTAATCGAAGTAGGTTTAGGCGGAAGGTTAGATTCGACGAACATCATTACCCCGCAAATTTCGGTCATTACCAATATCAGTCTCGACCACATGAACATGCTGGGCAATACCCTGGCAGAAATTGCCAGCGAAAAGGCAGGTATTATTAAAAAAAATATCCCAGTCGTTATTGGCGAAACACAGGAAGAATCTGCTCCTGTATTTATAAACAAAGCTAAATCGCTAGCTGCACCCATTGTTTTTGCCGATGCCGTATTAACCGCGAAAGATTTTAAAATCAGGAACAATAAACTTTCCTTATCCGTATATCAGAAAGGGGAAATTAAATACAAAAATCTTCAAAGTGATCTTACCGGGGTTTATCAGCACAAAAATATTTTAACGGTTTTAGAAACGCTGGCTGTGCTGAATGAAAAAACGGGTATTAAAACCGACCAAGAAGCAATCTACAAAGGAATAAGTCAGGTTAAAAAGCAAACTGGTTTACAGGGACGCTGGCAAACTTTGGCTAAAAATCCTTTAGTTATCTGCGATACCGGCCATAATGAAGCGGGCATTACCGAGGTGATTAAAAACATCACGCAAACCAATTATCAAAACCTGCACATTGTTTTTGGAATGGTAAAGGACAAAGATATTTCGAAAGTTTTATCCTTAATGCCTAAAAATGCGACTTACTATTTTTGCAAACCAGATTTAGAACGCGGTTTAGCAGCTGATGAACTTAAAGAACAGGCGGCAACATTTAATTTAATTGGAAACAGTTATACTTCGGTAGCCGAGGCCAAAGAAAAGGCCATTCAATCAGCCGATCCAAAAGATTTGGTTTTTGTTGGTGGAAGTACGTTTGTGGTAGCCGAAGCGATATAAGCAAAGGAGATCAATACCATCATCCCCTTTGCTTATAATTAAACTACTGTGCTTCCAGTAGCCATTGCTGGTTTGATGATCCCGTATTACCATTCATACTATACTGAACAATCTTAGTACCACTGCTTGTACCACTACCCGGATTGTCAAGAACATAGTGATTCGAAAGATTACTTTGAATTACATATTTATTGGCGCCAACAGGAATTAAATTCCATTTTTGATTTGCCCCATTGGTAACGGTATACTGAATGATATTCCCATTTAATGCCTGTACCCCTCCTGAAATATCCAATGCTTTAGTGCTGTTGGCATTAACAATAACATAACTTGTTCCCTGCGTATTAAATTGCCACTTCTGGCCATTTCCGGTAGCACTGGTACTTTGAACTAAAAAGGCACTATTAGCTGTGCTGTTATTTTCTATAGCGAGGTAAAGTCCGCTTGATGCATTTTTTATTTTATACCATGTACTGGCTGAAATGCCATTGGTAACCGGCACTGTTAGTGGTGTTGAATTCTGGTTAAAAATATCTGTAAGGGTAATTCTAACCGAATAACTACCTGTTCCTAGGGTACTGGAAATGGTTACAGATCTTTTTTGAGGCAATACCTCATTTACCGTACTAACTACTCCACCTGATGAATTTAGTAATTCTATTTTTGAAGAAAGTTGCGGACTTTTGAGCTGATTGTTTACCCAGTTTACGGTAACCGTATTACCACTGGCAACAGCCGTTGCAGATTGTACTTCTCCAATGGTTAATGTAGGTGCAGTGCCTTGGTTGCTTTGTGCCGGAAGGCTTAATGTGCGTCCTGTACCAAAAGCGGCACTAGGTTGTGTATTTCCTCCATGTTCCATAAAATAAGCATCTTCAGTAGTATCATAACCTGAATTAAAAGCCCTGTCGTAAATCCCGTTTCTACCTTCATCTCCAGCATTGGCACTAAAACTTCTGCTGGTATGTTTCACCCAGGTATTGCTTGTGCTTAAGTTCCAGCAATCTTTAAAAAATGCCTTTCTAACATATCTTCCATCATAATCAGGATTAGTTCCAACCCAGTTTTCTAAAAACGCATCGTTACCCGAACCCAGGAAGGTGGTGCGCTCAGGAATAGCCAATGTACTGGTATGAAACCAGACACCACTCGATTGATTTTGGATAAAAGTGCCTATATATAATTTCCCATCACGTTTCCATGCCCTTAAGGCTATATTGTACCAGGTGTTAAGCGCCCATTGGTATGGATTGATTGTTTTATATCCATCACCTTCTCCTCCAAATCTGCTGCTAATGGTTTGTGGGCCCGTATAAGCCACTTCAGAATAGATCCCGCCAGCAGTATTCGGATCCCATAATGAGGATATAAGGATGTTTGGTGTTCCAAAGGAATTATCAGGTGTTTGCTGTAAGCCTGCATAGCCACCCGAATAATTATGTACAGAAAAATATTCGGCATTGGCAGATTGTGTAATTTTTATTTTATGTATTTTGGCAATAGCATCAGACGGAAAAGAAAAATAAAGATGTTCTGATGGAGCAGCGTTTTCTCCGCTGACAAGAGCTGCATTCACCGAACTCATTTTGGGTATTGATAATTGGGGATTTTCAGCAATAATGTTCTTTTGACAAGACATCATGGAAAATAATAGTATCATCCAAGCCGTTAACGACCAGGAAAAAAAAGTAAATGGTTTCATAATTTTTTTAGATTAGGTTAGGAATGTATTTGGTTATTAAAACTACTCATAAAACTATGCTGATATTATTTTTTGTCTACACAAACGATTGACTGCGCTTTTAGACCTGAAATAATTATTTTAACAACCTAAAAATGAGACACCTAATCCGAATTACATGATTTTTACGCTTCAAATTCAAAGTATTGAACCAATTAACCGCTTTTTGACTTGTATCAATAAGGCAAACGTTTGCGCGTAATTAATACTACATACCCGATTAGCCTATCAATATTGCAATAGTTTCTAAATCTTTACATAAACTTCAAAATATCTTCACTTAAAAGTTATTACTTTAGCCCTTTAACTAAAACACAATGAAGAAAATATCCTGTCTAATCTTTACCATTTCTATTTTTTCGATTTCGCTTTCCTCAGCCCAAACTAAAAAACCTGCCACAGCAACTGCTAAAGCATTCCCTGCCGAAGTTGCCCGTCCTAAATTGGTGGTTGGCTTAGTGGTTGACCAAATGCGCTGGGATTATCTATACCGCTATTATAACCGCTACAGCAACGGTGGTTTTAAAAGATTAATAAATGAGGGTTTTTCTGTAGAAAATACATTTATCCCTTATACCCCAACTTATACTGCATGTGGCCATACCTGTATCTATACGGGTTCGGTTCCGGCGGTTCATGGTATTATCGGCAACGACTGGTATGACCCTGAAACTAAAAAGAATGTATATTGTACTGAAGATTCTTCAGTAACTACTGTTGGCAGTACACCTTCATCAGAAGGGAATATGTCGCCTAAAAATATGTTAACCACCACCATTACTGATGAATTGAGGTTAGCTACAAATTTTAGAGGTAAGGTAATCGGCATTTCATTAAAAGACAGGGGTTCGATCCTTCCGGCTGGCCACGCGGCAAATGCGGCATATTGGTATCAAGGCAGCACCGGAAACTGGATTACCAGTACTTATTATATGAAAGAAGTACCCACCTGGATTGCTGATTACAATAAGCTGAAATTAGCCAATAAGTTTTATGCAAAAAACTGGGAAACATTGTATCCAATGAATACTTATGTAAACAGCACTGCAGATGAGAAAGCTTACGAAGGAAAATCGAGTACCTTCCCTCACCAGCTTACCCAAAACATTGATAAAAACTTCGATGCCATCAGAAGTACACCTTACGGTAACACCATCACTTTAGACCTGGCCAAATTGGCCATTCTTTCTGAAGATTTAGGACAGGATAACATTACCGATTTCCTGGCAGTAAGCTGTTCATCTACCGATTATGTTGGTCATGCTTACGGTCCGAATTCAGTCGAAGCAGAAGATACCTATTTACGTTTAGATAAAGACTTCGAGGAGTTTTTCAATTACCTGGATAAAAAAGTAGGTAAAGGAAACTATACCGTATTTTTAACTGCCGATCACGGTGCTGCCCATGTTCCTGGATTTATGCAGGAGAATAAATTACCTTCAGGCGTAGTGAGCGATAGAGATATTGCAAACAAATTAAACGCTTATTTAAATGATAAATTTAAGGTCAACAATGTTGTTTTAAAATCGATGAATAACCAGATTATTTTCGATCATGACAAAACAGACAAGGGAAATGTGAGTTTTGATGTAATTAAATCGGCATCGGTAGAATTCTTAAAAAGATTAGACGGTTTCCAGAATGCAGTTGATATTGCTAAAATATCACAATCTACCATTCAGGAAATCCAGAAAAAAATGATTACAAACGGATACAACGCCCGTAGAAGCGGTGATATTTATTATGTATTAGCCCCAAACTGGTTTAACGGTGGCAGCACAGGTACTACGCACGGAAACTGGAACCCCTACGATTCGCATATCCCATTGGTTTTTATGGGCTGGGGAATCAAAGCCGGCGCATCTAACAAAACACATTACATGACTGATATTGCGCCTACCCTGGCGGCACTACTCCATATTCAAATGCCAAATGGTACTGTCGGAGAACCGATCACAGAGATTACCAATAAATAATTCGAAAAAACTATGCCCACCAGCATAGTTTTTTTTGTTTTACGGTATTTATTTAAACTAGAGTCGTCTAGCTTCCAAAGAAAAATTTTCAGCCAGCGTTTTTTGGTTCTTTTTGACGCTAAAAAGAAGGAGCCCATCGACGGCGGCGAGGCGAGGCAAGGAAGAGCTGTAGACAAAAAATAACGAATTATACATATCCTTCATATCAACTTTTACGAAATAAATTATTCCTTGAAATGAACTCCTCATAAAATATCCTATATGTTAAAAAAAATTGAACTGTTTGTTTTATTTTAGATCATGGCAACATACACCGCAACCAAACTTACCCCCATGCTTGAGTCGCATGATATGCCGGCAACATTAAAATTCTATACTGAAATTTTAAATTTCAGCTGTGCTGCAAAATTCGATGACCTGAGCTGGTTAAGTCTCCAGAAAGATGGTATAGAAATCATGTTCTGTATCCCTAATGTGCACCACAATATCCCCAAACCGATTATGAGCGGCTCACTTTATATCAAAACAAACGAAGTAGAAAGCCTCTGGGAAAGTTTAAAAGATACCTGCGAAGTTTGTTACCCGCTTGAAGATTTCGAATTTGGCATGAGAGAGTTTGCCATTTACGACAATAACGGTTATTTACTGCAATTCGGGCGAGATTTATAGCTGAACCAAAAGCCATAACGGTATAGGGTATTCGCTGTTTAAGCTGCTTATTTTAGTACATTTGCGTACCAAATATATTTGGAAACAAGGATCGGTAATGAGCGCATACCGACCCCTAAAATCCCATAGTATGCAACAAGTAGAAATCTATAAGCCTAAAAATAAAATCCGTTTTGTAACCGCTGCTTCTCTTTTCGATGGGCACGATGCAACCATTAATATCATGCGTCGTATCCTCCAGTCTTCAGGGGCTGAAGTGATCCACCTCGGCCATAACCGGTCAGTTGATGAAGTGGTAAATTGTGCCATTCAGGAAGATGTTCAGGGTATTGCAATGACTTCTTATCAGGGCGGACACATTGAGTATTTCAAATACATGTACGATCTCCTGCAGGAAAGAGGATCAGGCCACATCAAAATATTTGCAGGTGGCGGTGGTGTAATTTTACCTTCAGAAATTGAAGAACTCCAGGCCTACGGAATTTCTAAAATATATTCTCCAGATGACGGGCGCAAGATGGGTTTACAGGGCATGATCAATGATATGCTGGTACAAACCGATTTTATTACCAAAGCCAGCATCACCAATGAGCTCGAAACCATTCCTTCAAAAGATATCAAAGCCATTGCGGGAGCCATCACGGTTGCAGAAAATGATCCTGAAGGTGCCCAGAAATTTGTTGATGAATTAAAGAAACTTTCTAAAAATAATACCGCTCCTATTTTAGGTATCACCGGAACCGGTGGGGCAGGAAAATCGTCATTGGTAGATGAATTGGTACGTCGTTTTCTGGTAGAAGTGAAAGATAAAACCTTAGCCATTATCTCCGTCGATCCTTCAAAAAGGAAAACTGGGGGTGCATTATTGGGCGATCGGATCCGGATGAATGCCATCAATAACCCGAGGGTTTACATGCGTTCCTTAGCAACCCGGCAGGCAAACCTTGCGCTATCTAAAAACGTACAGGAAAGCATCGATATCTGCAAAGCGGCAGGTTACGATTTAATTATTGTAGAAACCTCAGGCATTGGCCAATCCGATACCGAAATTACCGAGCATTGTGATGTATCACTTTATGTAATGACGCCAGAATTTGGTGCAGCAACACAACTCGAAAAAATCGATATGCTTGATTTTGCCGATCTGGTGGCCATTAACAAATTTGATAAAAGAGGTGCTTTGGATGCCTTGCGTGATGTACGTAAACAATACAAGCGCAACCATAATATTTTCGACGCCAAGGATGATGAAATTCCGGTTTATGGCACCATGGCTTCGCAATTTAACGATCCGGGCATGAATAACCTGTTTGTGGCCTTAATGGAGCAGATCAAGGTAAAAACCGGAACTGATTTTAAGGCCAAAATGGAACTCACTTCAGATCAGTCAGAGAAGATTTATATCATTCCTCCCGATCGCATCCGCTATTTGGCAGAAATTGCAGAAGCAAGCCAGATGTATAACGAATGGGTAGATAAACAGGCTACCATTGCCCGCAAAATGTACCAACTGAAAGGTGTAATTGATCTGTTAAGTGAGGCAAATTTACCTGACAAATCAAAAGTCTCCCCAACAGGGGGAGATTTAGAGGGGGTTTATGCTTTCTTCGAAGAACAGTTAGATGGCGAATGCAAACGTTTATTGCGTCAATGGCCTGATACCAAAAGGGCATACAAGGAAGAATTTTTCATTTATAAAGTCCGCGATAAAGAGATTAAACAACCTTTATTTTACGAATCACTTTCAAAATTGAATATACCGAAAGTCTCTTTGCCGAGGTATGAAGATTGGGGTGATATATTAAGGTGGCTGTTAACCGAAAATCTTCCGGGCGAATTCCCTTATGCTGCAGGTGTATTCCCGCTAAAAAGAGAAGGAGAAGATCCTACACGGATGTTCGCAGGAGAAGGTGGTCCTGAAAGAACGAATAAACGTTTTCACTATGTTTCATTGGGTCAGCCTGCACATCGCTTATCGACCGCTTTTGATTCTGTTACGCTTTATGGAGAAGATCCGCATATTCGTCCCGATATTTATGGGAAAATCGGAAACTCAGGTGTATGTATTGCCACTTTGGATGATGCTAAAAAACTCTATTCGGGTTTTGATCTATGTGCGCCATCAACCTCTGTATCCATGACCATTAACGGTCCGGCCCCAATGTTATTAGGCTTTTTCATGAATGCCGCCATCGATCAGCAATGTGAAAAATACATTATCGAAAATGATTTAACCAAAGAAGTTGAGGCTAAAATTGATGCCATCTATCAGGCGAAAAATATACCAAGACCATCATACAATGGTACTTTACCCGAAGGAAACGATGGTTTAGGTTTGATGCTTTTAGGTGTTACCGGCGATCAGGTTTTACCAGCCGATATTTATGCGAAGATCAGGACCAAAGCCATCAGTTCAGTTAGAGGAACTGTTCAGGCCGATATTTTAAAAGAAGACCAGGCACAGAATACCTGTATCTTCTCTACCGAGTTTGCCTTAAGGATGATGGGCGATATCCAGAAATACTTTATTGATGAAAAAGTAAGGAACTTCTATTCGGTATCCATTTCGGGCTATCATATTGCCGAAGCAGGTGCTAACCCCATTTCGCAGCTGGCCTTTACCCTGAGCAATGGATTTACCTTTGTTGAATATTACTTAAGCAGGGGCATGCATATCGATGATTTCGCGCCTAATTTATCTTTCTTCTTCTCTAACGGTATCGACCCGGAATATGCCGTTATTGGTCGCGTAGCCAGAAGAATATGGGCTAAAGCCATTAAGAATAAATACAAAGGAAACGATCGATCACAGAAGCTTAAATACCATATCCAAACTTCTGGCCGTTCCTTACATGCACAGGAAATCGATTTTAATGATATCCGCACTACTTTACAGGCACTCTATGCGATATATGATAACTGTAATTCATTACATACCAATGCCTACGATGAGGCCATTACCACCCCTACAGAAGAATCTGTTAGAAGAGCGATGGCCATTCAATTGATCATTAACAGAGAATTGGGCCTTGCCAAAAACGAAAACCCATTACAGGGTGCCTTTATTATTGAAGAATTAACCGATCTGGTAGAAGATGCCGTGCTTGCCGAATTCAAACGCATCAACGATCGTGGCGGTGTTTTAGGTGCTATGGAAACGATGTATCAACGTGGAAAAATTCAGGAAGAAAGCTTGTATTACGAAACACTTAAACACACAGGCGAATATCCGATTGTTGGTGTGAATACTTTTTTAAACAAGAATGGCTCACCGACTATTGTTCCCGGAGAAGTAATCCGCGCTACAGAAGATGAAAAACAATACCAGATTTCGGCATTGCAAAAATTTCAGGATCGTAACGCAGACCGTGCAGTAGATCTTTTAAAACAACTTCAAAAATCGGCCATAGCAGGCGATAATATTTTCGAGCAGCTCATGGAAGTTTGTAAAATATGTTCGTTAGGACAAATTAGCAAAGCGCTTTACGAAGTTGGCGGTCAGTATAGAAGAAATATGTAGATGAGGGCATTATTATTAATTTTCATACTTGGCTTTGCGATCCAAGCCCCGGCTCAGAAAATGCCCGAGTCATCATTTATTATGGTATTAGGTGTGGCTCAGGATGGTGGCTACCCACACATGGGTTGTCAGAAAAACTGCTGTAAAATGGCCTGGAAAGATGAAAAGTTAAGAAGAAATGTGGTTTCACTTGCTTTGGTAGATCCTAAAACCAAAAAATGGTGGCTTTTTGAAGCGACACCTGATATTAAGGCACAACTTCAGGATTTTAGAAAAAAAACGAATGAAACTTATCCTTATTTACCAGAAGGCGTATTTCTTACACATGCTCACATTGGTCATTACACAGGCCTCATGGAATTCGGCAGAGAGGTAATGGCCACACGCAATCTAAATGTGTATGTACTCCCCAAATTCAAATCTTTTTTAACAGAAAACGGCCCATGGAGCCAATTGGTTTCCTTAAAAAATATCAACCTTATCGAACTGAAGGCAAATAATCCCCTTGCCATAGCAGAAAATAAGATCACTGCATTTACCGTACCTCACCGCGACGAATTTTCGGAAACAGCTGGTTTTAAGATAGAAACACTTGTAAAGAAGTATCTTTTCATCCCAGATATTGATAAATGGAGCAAATGGGACAAAAGTATTATTGAAGAAGTAAAAAAAGTGGATGTAGCCATGCTCGATGCTACATTTTATACCAATGCCGAACTTGGTAATCGACCTATTTCAGAAGTACCTCACCCACTGGTAACCGAAACAGAAGACTTATTTGATAAAGAAGATATTGCCATTAAACATAAAATTTTCTTCATCCACTTCAATCATACCAACCCTTTACTTTGGGATTTACCTACACAAAAACAGGTTTTAAAGAACGGATTTAATATTGCGAAACAGGGAGATGTTTATTGATAATTCAATATTTCAATTCTAAAGATTTTAGTTCTCCTATTTAATGCGATCGTCATGCTGAATTTATTTCAGCATCTTTCTTGCAAGATAGATCCTGATCCCGAAGGTTCGGTACAGGGTGACGACTCTTACTTATAGAGATATTTAATCAACAAAAAAAGCCCCGATTTTACATCGGGGCTTCCATATATCTATCAATTGCTCTTATCCGGCAATCCAGCTAAATTTATAATCTATAGTTGGGTTTTTCATACGTTCAGCAACACGTAATAAACGCGAAGGTAGAGCCATAATATAATCCCGGGCTTTTTCACCAGCTTCATTTAAATCACGCATCCCCTCAATTTTCCAATCTTCAATCAACTGTTGCATAATCTCAACATAATCAATCGCGGTATAAACACCTAAACGTTGTGCAGCATCTGTAAAGTGACCAAATGTTTGACCTATTTTCAAACCTACCTCGCGTAAGAAATGCGCTGGCATTACAATTTTCTGGCGCATCATATCTTCAAAAGCCAACATCGCTTCATTAGGGTCAACCTCAAAAATACGGTTCATGAAATCTTTATAAGCTTTTGCATGTCGGGCTTCATCCGATGCAATTACCCCACACATTCTAGACAATAAAGTATCGCCGTCTTTTTTTGCCAAAGAGGCTACCCTTCTGTGTGAAATGTTAGTGGCCATCTCCTGGAAAGAGGTGTAAATAAAGTTGCGGTAAGGATCATGACCGGTACCAATATCGAAACCATCAGCAATCAGGTATTGAGTAGAGATTTCCATCTGGCGCATATCTACACGGCCCGACAGGTATAAATATTTATTCAATAAATCACCATGACGGTTTTCTTCAGCAGTCCAGTGTCTGTTCCATTTCATCCAGCCGCCATCTTCCTTCATGCTTGGTCCCTGCACCATGGCTAACCACGATTCGTATGTAGGTAATGCTTCTTCAGTGATCGTATCACCTATTAATACAGCTACAAGATCGTAAGAAAGATCCTTTGCATTATCCCTTAAAATTCTAATATCTTGATAAAATGTTTCGCTAGTAGAATCAGGAAGAAAATCAGACGGTTGCCAGTTAGTATCAATTGGTTTTAGATAGGTATCCATCATCTCCAGCATATACTTTTCTATATGCACCATTACTTCCCTTCTTTTATCTGCAAAAAAACTCATTACTTTTGTTTATATATTGTTAACAACAAAGATAACCAAATATTACAGCAAACCTTGTGATATTAACATATTTAGCATTAAATGAGTTTTAAAAGAGGCCTAAATTATCAACATCGCGCTTTAAAAGGTTAAAAGCATAGTTTAACTTACATGGTAGCATCATCCAGATGATTAAATATCTGACGATTTAGAGCGTAACATTAAGGGCATCCAATCCCTTAATTACCTTAACGGCTTAATGGTTGAAATAAACCTGTTATAATTCTTTTTATCATTAAGGCATTTAGGACATTAAGAAACATGGTATCCAAATCCTTACCTGCTTAATGGTAGAAACAACTATTTGGACTTATGAGTATGCAGACGAGACTTAAAATCATAGCCCATACATTTCGAGGTTTTGGAGCGCAATTTCTGCACCATGTAGGCCGGGTCCTGTCCTGCTGTGCGCTGTAATCCTTTTGGAAAACCCTTATGATAAACAATCTACCGCTGCCCAAAAGGGATTTCCGCTGCCATCAGGGCTATTGAACCTGGACTGGAGATGTGTCAATAAAGATGGCAAACATTCAGCGTAATCTGCAGGAACAAATCTTAACTACCTTAACTCCTTAATGGTTGAAATAAAGCTTGCTACCAATCCTTTTACCATTAAGGCATTTAGGACATTAAGGGACATCCAGCATCCAGAAACTTAACTTTCTTAACTGCTTAATGGTGAATAAAACTTGCTGCCAATCCTTTTACCATTAAGGCATTTAGGACATTAAGGAACATCCAATCCCTTAACTTTCTTCACTCCTTAATGGTAATTGAAAGTAGAAGGTTTATTTTACAAAAGGTTATAAACCAAGAAAACCCTTCAACATTGCTGTTAAAGGGTTTCTTATAAGATTTGGCACCGACCTACTCTCCCACGTGTTACCGCAGTACCATCGGCTCTGGTGGGCTTAACTTCTCTGTTCG
>NZ_JBWKYI010000014.1:0-133463 GCF_059423705.1 Pedobacter sp. GW460-11-11-14-TSB4 | reverse complement strand
TATAATACCTTAACTGCTTGTCTACCAATTAATTTCCATTCTGATTTTTCTTTGCTCCAGATTAAAAGAATATACAATTTCACATTTCCGGGAACATTTTTATCATTTGTTTTGGCATTTAGCGTATGACGTACCAAAGCTGTTTTATTTTGAACAACAACCGTCTGATCGGTTAAATTAATATCCACAAAATCAGATTCGCCGGAAAGCAATGAGTGCATAAACTCTTGTTTGGTTTGAATCTTTCCACTCGAATGGCCGTAACTTAGGTTATTCAAAATTATTTTATCAAGCGCCGAACTATCAGGGCTAACCATTAATTTTGTTAATTTGGTTACAGCATCTTCTACTGCTGTTTTTTGAGCAAAACAAAAGCTGGTGGAAATTAATAAGCCCGAAAAAATCAAGAGTTTCTTTATCATATCTGGTTGTATTGAGGTTGATGCTGTAAACTTATCCAAAACCATGCAAAGGAACAAACCATAAACGTTAATTTTCAACATAATTTATTTTAACGTGAATTTTAGTTAATTTTCGGATGGAATATAATATTGTTAGTTACAAAGGACAATTGCGGCACATCAATTGCTTTTACCGGAACATTATATTCCCATTTATCTTAACGAATTTCAAACATGGAACAACCATCCACCTACCAGTCATCCTCCAAAAAGAAATTTATCTTCATCGGATTACTTGCTGTTTCCATAGCGGCAATTGTATTTATCTATTTTAATAGAAAGAAAAAAAACCATGAAGAAAATCAGGCTTATGCAAAATATGTCGAAGCCTATACCTCTGGAACCATTTCTAAAAAGAGTTTTATCAGGGTTCACCTGGCCAATGCGGCAACGGGCATGCAGGACCTGGGTAAAGCAGATACACGGGAGCTTTTCGACTTCTCCCCTTCTATCTCGGGCAAAACCTATTGGATAGATCCACAGACTGTCGAATTTAGACCTGATGACAATCTTAAACCGGGTAAAAACTACGAAGCTACATTCAAACTTTCGGAAGTTTCTGCTACAGAAAAAGGGTTGGAAGATTTCGACTTTGAGTTTAAAGTAATTACCCCGGGCATGATGCTCTCTCAAAACGGATTGGTTTCGCAGAACAATACGGCGCTCGATTACATGAAATTAACCGGGGAAGTGGCTACTGCTGATGTGGAAGAAACGAGCAAGATAGAGAAAACGGTTTCACTGGATTTTGACCAAAAATTAAAAATTAAATGGCAGCACGATCTGGCGAAAAACACCTCAAAATTTACCATCGACAGCATCAAAAAGACTGGCAGCGACCAAACTTTAAAGATAGATTGGGATGGCGACGCCATTGATGCTGAACAAAAGGGAGAAGTAGACATCCGCGTTCCGGCCATAAATAAATTCGAAATATTGGACATGAAGGCCATTCAGGGCGAAGAAGATTATGCATTGGTACAGTTTTCAGAACCAGTTGGTGTTGGACAGGATTTAACAGGCATGATCACACTCGGCAATCTGAGTGACTTAAGATATACCATTGATGCCAGTCAGGTTAAAGTTTATGCCGCAGAAGAACTTAAAGGAAATTATGGCCTGAATGTAAATGCGGGGATCGAGAATATCAATGCGAAGAAACTGGCTAATGGCAAAATGGCCAATCTTGTTTTCGAAGATAAATTACCGGCAGTTACCATTGCTGGTGCGGGTACGATTTTACCCAACTCCGGAAAGCTGGTTCTACCTTTCGAAGCGATTAATTTAAAGGCTGTTGATGTTACCGTCATCAAAATTTACGAAAATAACATCCCGCAGTTTTTTCAAACCAATAGTTATAAAGATGGTAACGAATTGAGAAGGGTGGCAAAACCTATTTTGCAAAAAACGATACGATTAGATGAAGATAAAGCCCTTAACCTCCATAAAAAGAACCGTTTTACTCTCGATCTTGACAAGATGATCCGTACCGAGCCAGGTGCGATGTACCGTGTTACCATTGCTTTCAGACAGGAATACAATGCCTACAATTGTAAAACAGGAGAAGAAAAAGTTGGTGATGGTGAAGAAGAAAGTGAATACGGAGATGACGAAGGTTACGGCGAAAAAATTGATGAAGATGATGATTTTTGGCAGCGATACAACAATTATTACCCTTCAAATTACAGGTGGAATGATAAAGACAATCCATGTACACCATCATTTTATACCAACCAGCGCTGGGCAAGCAGAAACTTAATTGCTTCGAATATTGGTTTGGTAGCCAAACGCGGTAACGATAACAGTATGCTCATTGTTGCTACAGATTTATTGACAGCAAAACCATTAAGTGGTGTAAACCTGGAATTAATGGATTACCAGAAACAGATCATTTTCACCACTAAAACAGATGGCGACGGTTTTGCAAGTTTTGACCTGAAACGCCAACCTTTTTTATTGATTGCTAAAAATGGCTCAGAGCGCGGTTACCTTAAATTAGACGACGGGAGCTCACTTCCTTTAAGCAGGTTCGATGTGGGCGGTGACGTAGTCCAAAGTGGCTTAAAAGGTTTTATTTATGGCGAACGCGGCGTTTGGCGACCAGGCGACAGTTTATTTGTTTCTTTCGTTCTGGAAGACAAACTCAAAAAACTTCCTGCGAATTATCCGGTAACCATGGAGTTCTATAACCCTAAAGGTCAGCTTTACAAAAGATTGATTAATGGCAAACCCTTAAATGGATTTTATACCTTCAAAACCGCTACTGAAAGTACAGCACCTACTGGTAACTGGATGGCGAAAGTTAAAGCCGGTGGTGCTACATTTACCAAAACCTTAAAAATTGAAACCGTTATGCCAAACCGTTTGAAAATTGATTTCAATGTAGGCAATAGAACATATTTAAGCGCAGGAACATCAGCCGCTACCCTATCGGCCAAATGGCTGTTTGGTGCCGTTGCACAGAATTTAAAAGCCAAGGTTGATGTAAACTTAAATACTACTGAAACCAAATTTAAGGGCTTTGAGGGGTTTAGTTTCGATAATCCTACGGTTAACTTCGAATCGCAGGTTAAAACCATTTTCGAAGGCACGTTAAATGCAGCTGGAACAGCGCAGATTAACACCAATTTAAACGAAAACAATACGGCACCAGGCGTGTTGAGGGCGAATTTCACCACGAAAGTTTTCGAACCAGGCGGCAATTTCAGCATCGATAATTTCAGCATCCCTTATCATGTATACAGCAGTTATTTAGGCATCCGTCCGGAGAAAGGTGATCGTTTAAGCGGTATGCTGGTTACGGGCAAAGACCATAAAATAGAAATCGTAAACGTAAATACCGACGGAAAACTGTTAAGCGGTACTAAAACAGTCCAAGTAGAATTATATAAAACACAATGGCGCTGGTGGTGGGAACAAGATGACCAGTACACTTACGCAAACTTTACCCAAAACCAGTTTAACAAATTAGTAGAAACGCATCAGTTAAATTTATTTAATGGAAAAGGAAGCTGGAATTTACGCGTAGATGAACCGGAATGGGGCCGTTATTTGATTTTGGTACGCGACGTTAATGGCGGACATGTTACCGGGAAATCTGTTTATGTAGATTGGCCGGGCTGGGCACAGCGTGAGCAAGGCAGCAATCCAACAGAAGCCTCTATGTTATCGTTCACAGCCAACAAAGAAAAATTCACCGTTGGAGAAGATATTACATTAACTATCCCAACGGGTAAAAATGGAAGGGCATTAATTTCTATTGAAAATGGAAGCCGTGTATTAAAAACCTTCTGGGTAGATACCAAAGCCGGACAAACGCAATTTAAATTTAAGGCAGAGAAAGAAATGGCACCTAACGTTTTTGCCAATATCACTTTACTACAACCTCATGCCCAAACGGTAAACGATTTACCGATCAGGATGTATGGTGCTATTCCGCTTTCTGTAGAAGATCCGCAAACTATTCTAAAACCGACCATTAAAATGGCCGATAAAATCAAACCGGAAACTGAAAACAGCATCACTGTCGGCGAGCAGAATGGTAAAGCGATGACCTATACCATTGCTTTGGTTGACGAAGGTTTGCTGGACTTAACCCGTTTTAAAACACCAGATCCACACAGTGCATTTTATGCCCGCGAAGGTTTAGGCGTTAAAACCTGGGATTTATTCGACTATGTATTAGGTGCATGGGGAGGAAATCTGGAACGTATTTTAAGTATTGGTGGTGATGGCAGCATCAACAAGAACTTAAATCCTGCAAAAGCCAACCGTTTTAAAGCAGTGGTTAAATTTATGGGGCCATTTACTATTGGTAAAGGCGAAAGTAAAACACACAAATTTAACTTACCACAGTACATTGGAGCAGTAAGGGCTATGGTCGTTGCCGGACAAGATGCGGCCTATGGTTTTACCGAAAAATCGGTTCAGGTTAAAAAGCCATTAATGGTTTTAGCTACCTTACCAAGGGTTATTGGTCCGGGAGAAAGTTTCACCTTACCAGTAACCGTTTTTGCCACAGAGAACAACCTTAAAAATGTGTCCGTACAACTCCAGGCGAGTAATTTAATTGTTCAGGGCAGCAACAAACAACAGCTTTACTACAAACAAACAGGCGAACAGATGACCTATTTTGAAGTTAAAGCGCCAAACACAGTGGGTATCGCCAAAGTAAAAGTGGTTGCACAAAGCGGAGCTGAAAAAACGGTTTACGATGTGGAAATGGATATCAGAAATCCAAATCCTTACGTAACCAATGTGGTGTCGGCAACTGTTCAGCCTCATACCAAATGGGCAGTAAATTATTTACCAATCGGCATGACGGGAACAAATTCAGGCTCACTAGAAGTCTCTTCGATACCTGCAATCAACCTTGGTAAAAGATTAGGTTACCTCATTCAATATCCACATGGCTGCATTGAGCAGACTACTTCGGGTATATTCCCTCAACTATTTTTAGATAGGTTGAGTCCATTAAACGAACAGCAAAAAGCAACAACAGAGAAAAATATTAAAGCCGGAATAAACCGAATCAAAGGTTTCCAGACTACAGATGGCGGTTTATCTTACTGGCCTGGCGAAGGTACTTCTGACGAATGGGGAAGCAATTATGCCGGTCATTTCTTAGTTGAAGCACAAAATGCGGGTTATACCCTGCCTGTTGGTCTTTTGGATGAACTGTTACGCTTTCAAAAATCAAAAGCAGCAAACTGGGCACCAAACAGTAATAATTTTTATGGCGGAGATTTGTCTCAGGCTTATCGTTTGTACATGCTTGCCTTAGCTAAAAAACCAGAAATGGCAGCCATGAACCGTTTAAAAGCTTTTGAATACTTATCAATCGCTGCAAAATGGCGATTGGCAGCGGCCTATAAACTGGCCGGACAAAATGATGTTGCCCAAAATATGATCAGAGGTTTAGATACCTCCATCCAGGCTTATAAACAATTGGGCGGAACTTATGGCTCCGATGTCCGTGATCAGGCCATGATTTTAGAAACCCTAACCCTACTCGGTCAGAAAGCAAAAGCTGCCAGTTTATTACAACCTTTAGCGGCTAAACTGGGCGAAAATACCTGGTACAGCACACAAACAACCGCTTATAGTTTATTGGCCATTGCCAAATTCTGTGGTTCAAACCAATCGGCAAATAAACTGCAATATCAGTATGTACTGGATGGAAAATCGGTACCTGTAAACTCAAACCAATACCTCAACAGTACACCAATAAACTTTAAAGGCAACATGGCTTCGGTTTCCAATAACGGCAATAATGTATTGTTTGTTCGTTTGGTTTTAGAAGGACAACCAATTGCCGGTCAGAATAATTTCTTGCCAAACCGTCCGGAGGTATTGGATATGAACGTCACTTACAAACGTTTAAATGGCAAGGTCCTGGATCCTACAACTTTAAAACAAGGAACTGATTTCTATGCAGAAGTAACCGTAAAAAATCCTGGCAGAATGGGTTATTACGAACAAATGGCGCTGACGCAGATTTTCCCTTCAGGCTGGGAAATCATCAATACCCGCGTTAACGATAACCAAAGTATTTTAGCTTCTTCGCCGTTTACTTATCAGGATATCAGAGATGACCGTGTTTTCACCTATTTTAATGTAAGAGAAGGTGAAAGCCTGGTGTATAAAGTACTGCTTAATGCTTCTTATTTAGGGAAATACTATTTATCAGCCGTTCAATGCGAAGCGATGTACAATAATGATATCTCGGCCACAGAAGCGGGTAAATGGGTGCAAGTGGTGAAGTAAGAAGATTAATATAAATTGCTAATGGTTCGTGGAGACACGAACCATGGCATAAAGTTTTTATTTCTGGCATAAAGTTTTAATATATTTCTAAAGCCTCGGTTCGTGTCTCCGCGAACCGAAACTTGAAAAAACACAGCCAGTCCACATTGTATCTCCGTAAACCGAAATTTAATGACAATGGATAAATTATTTGAAGCCAGAAGAAAGAATTACATTGAAATCGGACAAATTTACTTTTGGACAGCAACTATAAATAAATGGCAAAAATTATTGTATAGAAATGAATTTAAGGACATCATATTGAATTCATTTGAATACCTGAGTAGATTAAATAAGATTGATGTTTTCGCATTTGTAATTATGCCTAATCATATTCACACCATATGGAGAATCAATGAATTAAATGGGAAAGAAACAGCACAAGGCTCTTTTTTAAAATACTCAGCGCATGAGTTCAAAAAACTATTAAGTCCAAATGAGCTCAATAATTATCATACAAATTCCATTAATAAAAATTATGAATTTTGGCAAAGAGATCCTTTAGCAATACATTTATATACTCCAGAAGTTGCATATCAAAAACTGGATTATTTGCATAATAACCCTTGTACGGAGCATTGGCAATTAGCAACAGAACCAGAAGATTATTTATACTCATCAGCTTCCTTTTACGAAAAGAACAAAACTAATTATTCGTTTTTAAGGGATTTAAGATTAGAATTTTTATAAACACATAAAGTGGTTCGTGGAGACACAAACCATTGCAATAGCAAAACAGAAATCAGCCCAAATGAAAATTATATTTACAATTCTTGTTTTTTTTATTCCCTTGTGTTCAATCGCACAAAAAACCGCAATTGTATCCGACAGTAACTACCAGATGGGATATGTTTACCTTAAAGGGGCATTTAAGCCAAAAGTACTTGCCGAAAATGACCTAAATTTTAATCTGTTAACTTATTTGACTACTTATCTAAATAAAAAAAATATTGAAAATAAGGAATTAGAAAATTTTGATTTTAAAGAACTTGAGTATTTTTCTCAGCGATATAAATACAAAAAAATGGTTGCCTATGCTGAAGATTTCTGTATTAAAAATAACCTGGATCAGATTATCATTATCAGAACAAAAAATGCCTACACCTTAACAGATCCTATGCAAATGTTTTTTGGTTTCGATCACGATTTTGGCATTGCAACATTGAGCATGTATGATAAACGACCGATGTTGTTCTATAATTTTTCGATCATCAGGTATTTAAAAGGAAGCAATGATTTTAAAGTACTCCTGGAGCCTGGTTACAAAAATCAAAAATTCGATGATGTGGTTTTTGATAAAGAAAATTACAAACTTATAAACGATAAAGTTTTAATCCACTTTCAGCCTGTTTTTGAAGCCATATTAATTAAGGCACTTGATAAATAAATTTTTCAAGCGCCTAAGCTTACCAAATCGAGATCAAATATTTTAAGACTGTATCTAGTGTAGCGTCACGCTACGACTTTCGAAAATAAAAAGATAATAAACGTCTTAACGAGGCGATAAAACCAGCGTTAAAAATTAAATGAACAAAATCCCAAAAGCTTTCCTCATTTCCGATCTTTTTTGCTTTGCCCTGCTTCTGGCATTTCTCTTTTCGCTGCCCTCAAAATTATTCAAAACGCCTACTTCCTTTGTAATTGAAGCCAGCAATGGCAATTTATTAAGTGCAGCCATTGCCAGCGATGGACAATGGCGCTTCCCTGTTGCAGACAGTGTTCCGGTAAAATTTAAGGATTGCATTATTGCTTTCGAGGATAAGCGGTTTTATAGCCACTTCGGCATCGATTTTTTGGCCATGAGCAGGGCGATGCGGCAAAATTGGAAGGCAAAGGCTGTGGTCAGTGGCGGCAGCACATTAACCATGCAGGTAGTCCGTTTATCGCGAAAACAAGACCGAACGCTTTGGCAAAAATTTTTGGAAGTGATTTTAGCCCTACGCTTAGAAATAAGGTATTCGAAAGAAGAAATTATTGGTTTGTATGCCGCTAATGCCCCATTTGGAAGTAATGTTGTCGGTTTAGAAGCAGCGAGCTGGCGCTATTATGGTCGCAATGCCAAAACCCTTTCATGGGGCGAAATGGCAACATTAGCCGTACTCCCAAATAGTCCTTCATTGGTTCATCCTGGTAAAAACTCGACAAGATTAATTAAAAAGAGAAACGATTTATTAGATAAGCTGGCAAAACTAAAATACATCGATCAGGCAACGGCGAACTTAGCTAAGCTGGAACCTGTTCCGGGCAAGCCTATGCCCTTGCCACAAAATGCGCCGCATTTATTAAACCGCTTTAAGGTAGAACAGGCAAGTCTTAAAATCCCTTCCACCAGAATCACATCTACCTTAGATGAAAATATACAACTTAAAGTCAATGCCATATTAAAACGATACAATAACCGTTACCGGGCAAACGACATTAACAATATTTCGGCCCTGGTATTCGATGCCAGAACTGGCCGGGTGGTAAGTTACGTAGGCAATATCTATCAACCGGAAAATGCCGACCTACAAAGTCATGTTGACATGATTAAGGCACCACGCAGTCCTGGCAGTACCTTAAAACCCTTGCTTTACGCCAGTATGCTGAATGACGGCTTCATAATGCCGCACACCTTAATTCCTGATATCCCGACTCAAATAGCGGGTTATTCGCCACAAAATTACGATCTGGGTTATGATGGTGCCATTGCCGCCGATAAAGCGTTGAGCCGTTCGCTAAACATCCCTGCGGTAAAAATGCTGCAACAATACAAGTATGAACGTTTTTATGATAAACTCAAAAAACTGGGCATAGGAACGCTGAACCAGCCGGCAGATCATTATGGTTTGTCGTTAATTTTAGGCGGTAGCGAAGTGACGATGTGGGACCTGGCCAATACCTATATGGGAATGGTACGCACCCTGAATCATTTTAACACCTATAAAGGCTTGTATAATCCTGAAGATTATAAACCTGCAAGCTATTTCAATAACGACGGTAAAGATGAAAAAGATTATCAACGTACATCCTTTTTAGACCACGGCTCCATTTGGGCAACTTTTAATGCAATGGAAGAGGTAATGCGTCCAGGTGATGAAGGCTTATGGGAACAATTTTCTTCATCGCAAAGAGTAGCATGGAAAACAGGTACAAGTTTTGGTTTTCGCGATGCCTGGGCCATTGGTTTAACGCCAAATTATGTGGTTTGTGTTTGGGTAGGCAATGCCGATGGCGAGGGAAGACCTGGCCTGGTTGGAATTGAAGCCGCTGCTCCAGTTTTATTCGATATTTTCAGGTTATTGCCCAACGGAAAATGGTTTGAAACACCAACCACCAAATTAAAAAAGATAAAAATCTGCAAGCAGAGTGGTTATAAAGCTGGAGAATACTGTACCAATGTTGCAGAAGAATTGGTGCCTGTATCAGGAGAAAAAACGGCAGTTTGCCCCTTCCATAAACTGGTTCATTTAGACCATACCGGTACTTACCGGGTAACCGATCAATGTGAAAGTATTACCCATATGCAACACAAAAGCTGGTTTATTTTACCACCAGCAATGGAATATTACTACAAAATAAAAAATAGCGATTACAAATCCCTCCCTCCTTTTAAAGATGGCTGTGACCTTTCAGGCGGTAATAGCGTAATGGAAGTAATTTACCCTAAAAATAACGCCATAGTTTATATTCCCTTGGAGCTGGACGGGACAAGAGGTAAAATTGTGATTAATGCAGCGCACAGAAATCCAGGTGCTAAAATATATTGGCATATCGATAATGAATACGTGAGCACCACCACTAATTTTCATCAATTGGCTATTAGTCCGTCGCCAGGTAAACATACTTTAACCTTAGTGGATGAAAACGGTGAAAGGCTGGTACAAACTTTTACGGTTTTGGATAAAGAGAAAAAAAACAACAGATAAAGGCAATTTAACCGAAAAATACAAAACATAACCAATTGATCTTAAAAAGATTATAAAAACTTTAAGTATATTTAGTAGAACATTTAGAATTTCAAAATTTTCATCCTTCTAACAATTAAGTTTTACCTTAACCAATGTTGTTATGACTAGTAAATTCGGTTTTACCAAAATGGATATCAATGAATTTGAAACGTGGATTTCAAATTTAAGAGTTGCCCGCACCATCATACACATTCAAGAGCATCATACCTGGAGCCCTAGTTACATCAATTTTAAGGGCAATAATCACTTTGATTTACAGCAAGGAATGAAAAGTTACCATGTTAGCCATAATGGCTGGATGGATATCGGTCAACATTTTACCACTTTTCCCGATGGTACAATTTTAACGGGTAGAAGCCTTGAAAATACGCCCGCTTGTATTTTGGGCTTTAATACGAATGCCATTTGCATTGAAAATCTTGGGGATTTCGACACGGGAAAAGATGCAATGACCGCTGAGCACAAAAATACAATCATAAGGATAACGGCAGCGCTATGTAAAAAATTCGGTATCGCAGTTAACAGCGACAATGTAGTTTACCACCATTGGTTTAATTTAACCACCGGCGTAAGAAACAATGGAACAGGTAATAATAAAACCTGCCCGGGCACTAATTTTTTTGGTGGTAACAAAGTTGAAAATTGCAATCAAAATTTCCTGCCATTGGTAATTGCAGCTTTAAATGGGACTATTCCGCAACCTGCGCAAAATATTCTAAAATATGTTGCAGTTACGGCCGATAGCCTAAACATCAGGGAAGATGCGAATGCCCAAAGTAAAAAAGTTACAGGAGTTGAGCCAGCCACATTAGGGGCTATTCTGCGTGTATATGGAGCGAAAAACGGCTGGTATAAAATATCAGCATCGCAACAGCATTGGGTTAATGGAAGTTTCACCAAAAATGTAACCAGGGCAACTGTTAAAGCCACGACCTTAAATGTAAGAAGCGGACCAGGCACCAACTTTCCAAAAATTTCTGCACTCACAAAAAATCAGGAAGTTTTTATCGTTGAAGAAAGTAATGGCTGGCGTAAAATAAGTAGCGATAACAAATGGGTAAAGAAGGAATTTTTGAATTAATTTATTTGGCTACTGAAAATTTTCTTTCCACTCGCTAAAAGCTTTTCTTAATTTAAAAGTAGCTAAAAAACTTTGTATTGGATCTTCCATTTTACCAACACCTTGTTCATCAATAAAATTATACAACACATTATAATCCTGATAGTCTGTATGAAACCTTTGTAACTCCTTTTCGAGATAGTTTTTATCAAAACGTTTTAAGGCCTGCTTTTCTGTTTGCCCCATCCGTTTTGCAAAATCCAGAAAAGTTAAGCATTGGTACATTAAGCCTGTACCATAGTATAATAAGGCCAAAAAAGTTTCAAAATCCCTGGCTGCAATATCAAAAGGAATGCCTTCAGAACTTATTAATACAACTGGCAAGGCATTTTCATGCTTCCAGATTGCCCAGGCAGAACCATTATTTGACTCTGCGAAAACTTCCAAATCTTTTGCGTTATAATTGGCTATTAATTTAGTTAATATGCTATTGTCAGCAGGCTCTAAATCAACTAAAAAGCCCTCCTGATTATTCAAAAAAGCCAGGAATTTAATTATGAGATTTTCCATATCTATGTTTTGTATCGATCTAAATTTTGTGTTAACATAGCTTGTTCTCCTTGTAAAATACGTGTTTTTAATTCATTGTATAAATCGGTTTTATCGGTACCTGTAAAGCCCACCTCTCCCAAATCTTTCCAATTATCGTGGGTTTCTGCCTGATTAACCACTCCCCTCATTGCCTGAACATCTGCACCCAGCTCTTTTTTCAATAGATCTACATTATCCGACCGTTTTTCTTTAGGCGTTTTAGTTCTATCATGCCTGATGGCATCAACCGCAGCCGTAAAGGCTTTCAAAATCGGATTACTTTTATGACCAAAAGTCCTACCTGCTTCGTGCCTGTATTTGTGCAGATTAATTACATAGGCCGAAGGTGCGTGGCTACCGTCCAAAACATCTTTTATAGGATTAATTGGCGGGAAATAAGGTTGCGCTGCCGAATAAATGAGTGCGGCTGCCTGAGGTTGATGATCACCCGTCATTTGATCTCCTTTTGGTATTGGTACACTTCCATAGGTGCCGGCCAAACCTTCTAAGGCATAACGATCTCTGGCATCTGATAAATTTTCTCTTCCTATTAACGACCTCAAAATAGTGGTTAAAGCGATAGAATTTGTCCAAAAATCGCTAGCATATTTTTCCAGATCTGCTTGTTTACTTGGATCTATTGCTCTACCTGTATTGTCATCAACTTTAATGGTATTTAATTTTTGCAGATTTGGCGCTACGCCTGTACGGTATAAATTTTGTGCGGTAACAGCCTGAATATGTTTTGGATCTGTATCCGAAGTTGTATCTATAATATCCTGTAAAAATTTCTCGATAGTAATTGGCTCACTGGCCATCATTTCTACCCGATTCCCTTCGGTACCCCTTATAAAAATTAAATGATGCTCATTGTTTACATCATCAAATGGCTCGGTCCTATCGTACCAGGTATCATCGTTAAAGCCTAATGGTGATTCGCAGTTTGGAGAAAATACGGTTAAAGCAACGGTTGTGTATGTGCCAGCAGGAATTACCGTATGGTTTCGATAGTGATAATAAGGATACATGATGCCGTGAACTACCGACATTCTTGGCCTTACTGTAAAATTGCTCCTGTCGATATAGGTATCTGCCACGGCATCTGGTAGGGTAGAAATATATTGTAAATCATCAGGAACACCTGTTGCCGCTTGCGCTTCTGCCCTACAATCCGTCTTATAATCTGTCCATCTTTCACCACCTGCAGCAAAATCTCCCGACGGTGGGTTAATACTATAATGATAAAAATCTGGTCCAACTTCATTATTTGGTCCACCACCGCCTGGTGGAACATGCGGTGTTATTGGTGTTGCAGAACCAATAGCTTTGGCGGTTTCTGCAAAATACATAGGTCGAGGATCATAAGGTGGTAAGCCAAAAGCCCATGCCGGGCAATTACCAGCCAAATTATTACAGGCACACTCTATATTTGCGGCCATGTGCCAAGGCAAAATCATTGCCCAAGAACCTGTTTCCCCTTTTACATCGGCAGCCCAATCAAATCCAGCATCGTGTTCTCTACAGCCATCATGGGTATGGCAGTTTTCGAACATGGTATATTCCCAAAGTGTCCCAGTAGCTGGATCAATTTCATGATGTATAGCTTCATGCTGGCATGTATCGCAATTAGGTCCGCAAGCGCCTCTACATTCAGACCCACTGGCTAGTGGTGGTTTTTTTTGATAAGCTTCTAAAGGTCCACCTAACCTGGGACCAGGGCCATATGAACCACTTCCAGGAGCACCTGTTGCGCTCCAATCCCAGCTTCCACCATTTTGCGATGGTAAATAATGCAAGGCTCTTAAAATACCACATAATCCTGAAATCAACGGGCAATCATCTGTAAAACCCTCACTTCGATCTATAGCCAATCCAATATTATCAAAAGGAATACCGGTTAAAGTTGGTGTAGCTACGCTTACACCTGTAATTCCAACGCCAGGAACACCGCTAATGCTACCCGATAAACCAAGTGAGGCCGCAGCATCACCATGCCATTCGTAAGGTTGCCAGTATATCCGGCATAGGTTAAAGCCAAGCACGCTCAGCTGCGCATAAGCACCGGCAAATAAATCAGCAGCGACACCAAAATCCAGATCTACATCAGGGCTGGCCGTAATGGTACCTCCGCCATATGATAATGAACCACCAATGTGTGTGGTTTGCATGCCGATAGCTCTAACAAATACAGCCGGACCACCTTCGGCACTTAAAAGCGGAATACTTACCGGTACAGGCACTGGCCCAACTGGTATAATTCCACTTAAACTAAGCTCACCTTTTATTCCTCCCCGCAATTCTGCACCTAATGATAAAGCACTGGTAATGCTGATACCACCGCTGATGCTGTAGTTACTGGTTAAAGGATTGATTAAAATATGTGTCGGGTCGAAACAAATTGGCCCGATCTGAACCTGAACTTCTGGTGTAATGCTTCCTGTAATGCCGACTTCGCCCGAAATGAATACATCAGGAGCGATTGGCATGGCAAAAATCGGGATCATTAAATCTTCCTCTATAGCATCGAGCGTAAACTGTTGACTATGTCCATCCAACGGGCAACCACCAGGAATATCAATTTCCAAACCACTGGTGGTTATTCTTACGTCAACACCTAAAGCATCGGCCAATGCCTGGGCTGCCTGTCCGGCTTCGGTTGCCAGCCAGTCTATTGCTTCTACGCCTGCGTCATAAACCGTTCCGGCGGCATCTGCTACAGCTCCTGCAGCTGCACTGGCCGTATCGGCAACAGCACCAGCTGCATCGCTCAGTCCTTCTCCTACGGCATCAACACCGCCGGCAACATCCCCTGTAAATTCATCCCAACTGTAGCGCTGTATATCGGGCGAAGCCCCTTGCTGCATCGTATGCGTTAACTCATGTGCCAGTAAAAACCTTCCGCTTTGCGAATTTGGATTATACTCACCTTTGTTAAAATAAATATTATTGCCAACGGTAAATGCCCTAGCATTTAAACTATCGTTCAATTTCGCAGAGTAAGAAGTATCATGAATCCTCACGCCCGAAAAATCACCTCCCATTTTACTGCCTAAATCGCGGCTCACGTCTCCGGGTAAGGTGGTACCGGCACCTTTCGTTGCGTTAATACCCAATTGCACACCCGATGGCGCAATTCCTCCTGCCGCAGAAGCCGATTCTGATTTGGCCTGTAATACCTCGGGTTGATCTATATCTTTTAACTCTTCTGGTTTACGCGATACTTCTTCTTCGTGCTCACAACTACATTTGCGCTGAAGTTTATTTTCTGGTGTTACCTTCTCCTTTTTCGATACTTTTTCTTTCTCTGCACAACTGGCGCATTTACGTTGGAGCTTAGTTTTTTCTTTACGAGATGCTTTTTCTTTATCTGCACAGGTTGCACATTTACGCTGTACAGCAGGCCTGGCAGCCAACCTCATGATGCTGCTTTCCTTACGGGAAACTTTTTGTTCCTGCTCACAACCCGAGCATTTTCGTTGTACCTGCATAGCAGATAACGAACCACCGGTACCAGCCATGGCAAAGCCCGCATTCGATGGCATCCGCATGACCCTTTCTGCAACCTGATCGGCTTCTTTCTCCTGCGGATCGTTTGCAGCCCCAACCTTCAGCTTGGTTTGGATAGCACTATTCCCTGGCCTGCTGTGTGTTACAGACCTGGATGGAGAATTTCGATATGCCAATATGCTGCTCATGCCTATAATGTTCGCCCTGATTTTTTTAATTCGCGTTTAACGCCTTCAATAATATCTTTTTGCCTGATTTCTTTTCCCCCTTCTTTAAGCATCTGCATGGTGGCATACTGCACCACGTTAATAATTACACCACCGGTAAGTTCAAATTTCTGGGCAATCTCATCGAGGTTTATCTTTGCTTCCATTTTTGTAAATGGCGAAAAGCCCTGTTCCCAGAGCAGGGCCCGCTGACTGGCCTCTGGCATCGGAAATTCGATTACTGATTGAAAACGGCGCAAAAATGCCTGATCGATATTTTGTTTAAAATTACTGGCGAGAATAACCAGGCCATTGTGGTCTTCAATCCGTTGGAGCAGGTAACTGGTTTCCTGATTTGCATATTTATCCCTTGCATCGCTTACATTGGTACGTTTTCCGAAAAGCGCATCAGCTTCATCAAAAAACAATATCCAACCCTGATTTTCGGCAGCATCGAATACCTTGGCCAGGTTTTTACCGGTTTCGCCAATATATTTGCTTACTATCCTGCTTAAATCGATGCGATAAACCGGTAAATTATGCTTTTTACCCAAAACAGCGGCTGCTAAAGATTTCCCTGTGCCGGGCTGACCGTAAAATAACGTTCTGAAACCGGGTTTTATCTTATGTTTCAGCCCCAGATCGTTCATCATGGTCGGGCTATGCTGTAACCATGCATTTAACAGCTCCAGGTGTTCGCGGGTATGCTCGGGCAAAACCAGATCGCCATATTCCATATTGGTTTCGATCAGGTGAGCCGGAAAATCAGTTGAAAAACGGGGTTTGCTTCTTTCGCCTGTGGTAAACTCTTCGAACCAGTTTTTACTAATGTGTAATGGGATACTCGAAATAGGTTCACCAGGTGGAAGCGGCTCATACTCCAGTACATTTAAGGCGAAAAGCGGATTTCGGGCATCAAATAATTTCATCAGATCAAAGCGCAGCATTAAATTATCGGAAGCAAGCAAAAACAAAAAAGTTTCGGCTGTGGGTAAAAAACCACTAAAAACGTTTCCTTTTTTACCGCCAAATTCCGTAAATATCTGCCCGGTTTGTGGATTGTTCACCAGGAAAATATCCAGGCATTGTGGTTTTATCTGACTCACCATGGAAAGGAAAAGCAAAAAACGCTCGGCAAATTTAAACTGATACTTAGCCAGAAACCTCGCATAACTACTATCGAAATTGCTTAAATCGGGCGGGTGGGCATCAAAAATACGGGTACCAGCAGCCACATTACCGGCATTAATGGCGCTACGCAACTGCAACACTTTTTCAAACCAGTTTAATTCGGCTAAAAGTGCATCTGCATTTGCCTGCAGGTTATTGTTTACCAGTTCAGGTTGATTAAATAGTTGTTCCATGGTAAGCGTATTATTGATATCGGCCAGGGCAAAGTGTCTAATAAAACATCAAAACCCTTTTTTTCTACATATAAATGGTAATCGCCGGCACGGAAAATTAAACTTCCGTCACGTTTTAAAAAGGTATCGGTAAAACCCTGTACCGTTGTTGATCCAAGTTTCGACCAATGTTGAATTACTGTCCTTTTTAATTCGTTGGCTTCTGCGAGTTCTTCTTCCGTAAAGGTGATCTCGTGTAGATGGATTACCGTTTCAGGATCAGCACCACACAATATTTTATTCAAAACCAACAGCGTTTCGTCTTCGGGCATTTCGTTGTAAATTAAATAATGCAAGTATACAATGGCTTTATTCATAGCCTTTTCATCAATAAATGCATGGCCATTTAACAACTGCAGAAAATTGAACAGGTTTTTAAAATATGGATAAAGCAAAACCAAACCTGCATTTTCGATTAAAACCGAAGCTTCCTTTTTAATTTCACCAGTTTTTTTCGGATTGACTAAGTCTTCCTTTTCTTTAAATTTTGGTTTAATTGCTGTTACATCCTGCTGCTTATGAATGGCAGCGATTAAATTATTAAACCGTTCGATTATTGTTATAGCCTCATTTTTAAGCACGGCAGCGGTAACTGCCAATTTTAAACTTGTTATTAATTTAGCTTTTAATGCCGGATTTTCCTGAACCAGGTTAAAAAGCCACAGGCCAAAATCATCGATTTCAATACTATTTTTTTCTTCTTCTAAAGCACCGAACCAGACTTCAAGTATTACATGATATAAATGAGCATTAATATTTGGTTCTAAATATTTTAAAATTGAAATATCTGTTTTAAAATTATGAAGCTGGTAAAAAAACAACTGCCTGTTTACCAGCTGCATTAATCTTTTATAACTAAGGGTATTACGTTTTATGAGCTGGATAAACTGGCTGAAAATTTGTCGATCGTTATTAAAAAGTTTGACTAAAACCGCGGCAGGCTTAAATGCTGTTCCATCAGGCAGCCACCAGGGTTTTAAACCGGTTTGACAATAAAAGGCTAAGGATTCATAATTATCGGCCTCTGCTGCGCGATCAGGTAAAACAGATTGATCTTTTGCAAAAAGATTCTCTTGACGTGCTAAGTGCTTTATAAATGCCTGAACCTCCGGTCCAAGAATATCAATATTAACTTCTTTATGATAATTCTGGTTTCTAAAATAAGTACACACCTGAATAACAATCTGTTCTTCAATATTTTGAATCAGTTTATCTAAAGATAAATTTCCCAGATCTATATTTAACTGATCGATGCGAATGGTTTGGTTGAATGCAAATTCATCAAAGATAGAATTGAAAATATCGGGCAATCTTGTTTTACAAAAATCGCCGATTTCTGCCTGCACCTTTTCCCAATCCTGTTGACTGGCAACAGTGAGCAACATTTTTTGCGATTGGATGAGGTGTTTATTCATCACATTATTTTTTTCCTAAATCAAAATTTTCAACAACATCTTCGTCAACAATTTCAGTATCTCTTTCTTGTCTTCCCTGAGGTGCAATTCCTTCCATTACAATATGGTATTTGCCTGGATTTAAATTAAAACTGTATTTGTTTCCTGTAAACTCACCCTGCTGTATCGGTGCGCCAGCAGCATCTGTGATTGTAATTTTAAACTGTTTAGCATAAGCCACGTTACCACTTAATTCGTAAGTATCCTGACCAATACGTCCAACGCCAATAAAGAAAGTAATCAAGGCTGTACCTACCTCATTACCGGTTTCGCTTTCGATAACGGCATACTCCAATTCATCTACAGCAACTACCGATCTTCTGGCACGGCTATCTTTTGCAACCTTTTCCGGGTCGAGGGTATATACCAAAATCTGTTTATTCAGGTTTGGTTTAGGTTCATAAACTTCTTCCTCAAATTTTACCGATCCCAAATTGGGCCCGTTTTTAACAATAACCTTATAATCGCCGGGATGGTAAAGATTATTGAGTACCTGTATTTTAGCGGTATTAATTCTGCTTGGAGTATAGACCACAAAACGCGAAATGGGCGCTACCAAAGGTGTAAGTTCTTTATTGCGGTAATCTTTTGCATCGCATTCGCAACAGCCATCATCTTCGTAAAGTGTAAAATCGGCAATCACGTTATCGGCAATGTTTGGCAATCCTTCCCTACCTATTTCTTCTACCAGTTTATCATACTGTTCGTTAAAACTGGCTTCGAACTTGCTTAAATAATCTCCTCTTTTTCGCTTTCCCGTAACAATGATTTCTTCAAGCTCTTTTTCTCTGCCTTTTTCTACAGCTTTACGTTTTTCTGTAAGCACTTTTAAATGACCTTCGTATTCTTTTAAAGCCTCGGCCTCTTCTTTTCTGGCCTTTTCGATCACTTCTTCGCTGACTTTAAGTTTTTCTGCCAGCTCTGATTCCATAGTCCCGGTAAGTTCCTTCAGCTCTTTTGTTTTGTCGGCTTCGGTATTTTTCCTTAATAAGACTATTCTTTCTTTGTATTCTTTTTCGAGTGCTTCAGTTTTAACAGCATCTTCGCCTGTAGATTTTAAACTTCTTATTTTATTTTCAAGCTCGCTTTTTATGGCTAATTCTTCTTTCTTGATTTCATCAGCTGTAAACACTTTACGCTTATTAATTTCTTCGATCCTACCTGCTAAAGCTTCTTTATACTGGATTTTAACCTGGCCAAGTTCGTTTTCATGTTCCTCTATGCGTGTTTTTATTTCAGCGGACCGGGTTTCATAATTTGCCTTCACCGTTTTTTCAGCCTTCGTGATTTCTGCTATTTCAGTCTCTTTATGCGTAACTGGCACGGCCACTGGTGCTTTGCCAATAGTTTGGTATTCGATTTCACGACCTGTATGGTAGAGCAATAACAGCGTATTGCCCTTATTTACACCGGCCAAATGTTCTACCGCACCCGCCCTTCTGATATAATCATAAAACGAAATATTTGTACCGAGGCTTTTGTTCCGCTGCGACCTGATATCGGTTAAAGTACCAATATTGATATAAGGCCTGATCATAAATACATTTAGCGCCCTGTGCACAATGGTTGCCGCCATGAGATAAGCCATCAGTTCTACATTGCCCTCGTTATTAATGATTTTGACCATGAGTTTCATTCCCTTCACATAAAGCGAAATTAAACCTGTATACACCGATTTGAAACGGTTTTCGTCAAAGTCGGAAAATTCCAGGGTGAGGGTGGCAATCAGTTCTTCAATGTTATCGTTAAACTGGGCAACCATATTCAACGCATCACGCTGCAGGTCATTGGGCGTTTCTTCCAGTCTTCCTTTACTGTTATTTATTCTGGAATAATTGGCTTGGTTTATCCGTTCGTTAACCATGCCGGCTTTAATAAAAACATTGTTGATGTTGCCGAAAGTAGATGTTTTTTCTGTCTGGCCGTTTGTATCGTTAAAAGTTTCGTTTCCGCCAGCTTTTGCATTAAAACGGGTTTCTTTTTTGGTATTTACACCAACAACGGCATCTTTTGCCGCATCTTTTACATCATCAAACCTTGCGATCATTTTTTCGGCCAGGGTACTGTATTTGATCAGGTTATTGAGATAATACAGCATTACGTTCCGCCACACCAGGTACTGCGAATCGAGATCGGGATAACGGCAAATGTTTTTTGTTGTTCCTCCCTCGCCCATAAAGATGGAACGTACCTTAAAAGGAAGGTTCAGGTTACGCTGTAGTCTTTCATACTGTTTTACTGCCACATCTTCTTCAATGGCCAGGTGACCTTCCATCCTAAAAAATGTGGTGTCAGAAAAATTGTAAAGCAATGGTGCCTCCAGTTTGCTTTTACCGTAAGTCTGTAAATTTAAGGGCAGTTGATAATGGTAGCTGAGCGGTTTGCCATTATCGCAGCCATGGCATAAAGATTCGTTCCAGTAAGTTTCAAAATCGGCAATACCGCGGTCGAAGTAAATCGGCAAAGCCCTTTTGCCTATATTTTGCCACTTTTCTTTACTCGGGGTAGCCAAAATACCGCGGTCGTTTTTTTCGTTCTGGCTATCGTAAAAACCTGTTAACATGTTCAGGGTTCTTCCGAAAACCGTAACCAGTTTTTTGCTCCAGTCTTTATATTCGTTAAATAACGGCGAGTATTCAAACTCCTGACGAAAAACAGATGGCGGACAGGTATCGCTACCCAACATTAAATGCATAGGGAAAGCATCTTCATCGGGCAAACAAACACTGTTGAGGTGCATGGCGATGCAGCGCAACTCTTCGTACGATTTTATAATATCTTCAAAGGCATCGTACACGTATTGAAATCCATAAGCCTTACCGCTTAGGTACTGCGCAGAAAGTTCGATCAGTTTTGCCTCCCATGTGGCGCGTATGCTATCAAAATCGTAATTGGGAAAATGGCGAGTCAGTGCCGGCAGTTCACTATAAATAATCGCCAGTTGTTTGGTGAGCTTCTCTAGTATTGCCGCAACCGGACTTAGATAAGTATTAACCAAAGCAGGGTAATTAGCTGCAGCAATTGGTGTAATTAAAGCCCTTGGATAATCGATCGTTTCCAACTCATACAGAGCAGGATACATAGCGCCGCCTTTATTTTTATTTGAGGTATTGATATTGATCAGATCGGTTCTTTTGATCAGCAATTTGCGGATAGTAAAGGTATTTTCTTTACCAAGGTCATCGCAGCTTTTGCCCAAACAGCTTTTAAGGTCGCGGGCTGCCGATTCCAAAAATAAAACCACTACATAATCGCTCAAAACCAATGCACCAGTAATTGGGCCGGCTCCCATGGCAGCCGCATTTTCTGCGGTAACCAATTCTAAAAGCGGGGCATTATTAAAATATTTATAATCTAAGCCATCGGGTAAGGTATAAGGTTTATAGTGTGTTAAATCGCAATCGCCAAGTGAAATGAGAAAACCCCATGAAGTTACGCCGAGCCCTTTTGAAATGTGTACGGTATTTTCGCCGTAGCTTGCATGTAGACCACAAACGATCCCCCTGCCGATCAATCTAATCCTGGTTAACCTGCTTTCCTGAAACAAAAACTGCTGTGTATTATTCAGCTGACCTGCTGTTAGTACCTGATTTTCTTCAAAAACCGTTGTTTTATTAATGAGTTCCATAGCTAGATTAGTTAAAAAATACCAATGTTAGTTTGATTTAGGATTAATGGATTTTTCTGCACTTCGTTTTCGTTACAGCTATGCAGTTTGCCGGATGGATAAACGCTTCTTAAACCCTGAATTGCTTCTATAAAGTTTTTCAGCGCTTTTACCCTTTCTGCGTCTCCTGGACTGCTTGTATTGATCTGGATCAGCCAGTTTTTATAGGCTGTTTCGAACTGGTTCATCTGTAAGGGGTTTACCCAGCATACATTGAGTACTACATGTGCCGGGCATTCTTCTCTCAGCGTTTTTTCAATAAATGTTCTGAAATTCCGTTCCCTGAAACGGTTTGGCCAATAAGGTAATACCGCGGTCATCACGAAACTGTAGGTATCGGCAATTTTGCATTGCACACAATCTACATCCGTGTGGATATCCAATAAAGTATCAAAATCACGTTTTTTAGGTCTTAAGAGTAGATGTTCGATCAAATGTAGTCCTTCACGATCGATAAATATCCTGTTAAAGAAATTCACCATATCCAGTCTGGCCAATTTTTCCATACCGGCCCTGATGATAATGGTTTTAGGCGTTACATTTTTGATTTCGAACAATTTGGTGTAGCTCAATTTTGGCGCTACCACAAAATCGAGCAGGATATCCGAAATAATAGTGGTCTTATTATTGGCAAAACTGATGTTCAATATTTCGAATTCAGTTCTCTCTGCTGAAGGTATAATGAAATTCATTTTATCACCTATGCGCAGCCTGTTGGTTAAATCGCTGCCGGTAACAGTAAGCTTGCGGCCATTTTCGAATATATAAGCGTTAAATGTTTCGCTGAAGCTTAATTTACCATCAGGATAATTATTTGGTAGTGTTTCATTAATTTCTACTTTAATATTTGGCCCAAGGGCCACCGTATTTTTCACGGTATAAGTGCCATTATTGGATAGAGAATCAACAATATTAACTACTGGAGAGGCTGTGCTGTCTTCAATAATTTCAGCCAGCTGATGGTTATAATTCTTGCCTTTATGTTTGCCCAATGTTTCGCCGTAAATATCGAATATTTCGAAATGGTAATTTGGATCGTACACTGTTACATTTTCGGGCACAAAACGATAATAATCTTCATCTGAAGCGAAACGGATAAATTTCCAAAGTAAATTTGCAATGGTATTACTGGTGGTTTCCGCAGCATCAGCACCTTTTACTTCCGGGCCTTCAACCTCTCCGGTGATGATTACTTTTCTACCTGCATCTTCTGTTGGCAAATCGAACAGTTCATATTTAATCGTATGCAATGGCGGCGTTGTAGTGCCATCTACGGTGTGAGAAGTAACCTCGAAATAATTAAATATGGGCGCAGCTAAATTTTTACGATTGCTTAAAATATTACCACATAATTCTTTAGTACATAGATCACTATGACTATTAATTAACGTATTGCTATCGGCTTTAGTTAATGCGGTATTTTTACTTTTTGCGATAACTTTTTGTTCAATTAAATCGGCATAAAGCAAAACCTGGAATTTGCCCGCAGCAGTTCCTGCGATTATCTTATAATTATTGATGTGTACGGCAGCACTGATCAGTTCTTCCATTGCGGCTTTTGCCAATAACTGATCATTAAAACTATTGATGCCTTCGAAAAGGATTTTTGTAGATACTTTGGTATCGATGCTCCATTTATTGCTTACAGGCAGGATCCTGAAAGCATTAGAAAAATGTAAATCATCAGTTTTTTTAGCATCAATCCCAAGGAGCATACCCACACGTTTTTCGTAACCTGAAACATTTTGATAAAACCAGTTCAGTTCATTTTTGTAATTAAAAGCCTTCCCGCGATTACTGCTGATTTCGGGATAGGCATTTAAAAATGAAAGTTTATCTTTAATCAGTTCCGCCCCTGCTTTTTGTCCCTCGTTGGTATAAGCAATGAGTGCATAATCGCTAAACTGTTCACAAAAACGCGCCAAAAGATGATCGAGAAACCGGTTTTTACGCTTTTCGTAAACGCTTTTACTTTCGGTAATGCCCTGTAGCCTGGTTGCGTAATCATTTACGAAAATCTTTTGATCTGTAGCATGGGGCACGATATCGGCATGCACGGCTGTTTTTATTAAAGACTCACTGAAGTAAGTTTTATTCAGCAAAGGCTGACCAAATTCATCAAGTTCCTGGTTTAGGCTAAACAAGGCTTTTAAACCGTTTATCTGCTGCAGGTAATTGTACAATAACTGATCGAAAAAAGAAAGGAAACCTTTAAACTGCTTGGCCTGTGCCAATCGCAGGTTTCTTTCATCATCTACAGTTGGTAAATTAGGAATACCTTCACTGCCTACACCATATATTAAAGGAAAATCTTCCTGTACAGAGGTGTAATCAGTTATTTCACGCCAGTTCCCGATGGGCAAAGCCCTATCCAGAATTGGATTTTCGGGGTAACGTTTTCTTGCGGTTGCGAAAAGTCCCCTGTATCTGGCTTCCATTTCATGCTGATCGAAAGCAAAAGGAAGTTTGTGTTTGAAAAACGACAAATTGGAAAGCTCGGTTGATAACCTTGGCACATAAAATTTATCGATGGCTAATGAAAGGCACCATTTTACACTTTTTTGGGTAATATCATTACTGCCATTATCTTCAGGGAAATTAGCCAGCTGCAAACCACTAACGGATTGCACCACCTGTTTACCATCAATTTTAACATCCATAATAATCCTGATCAGATCACTTACATGGATGGTACATTGCTGTTCAGAAGCATTTAACTCGTCATCATCGATAAAACCATGTGTTAAAGCAGGTCCGTCGAAAATTTCTTCAGTAGTTTTGCCTTTATTTTTCATATCAGGTAAACTGTAAAAATATACATCCGGAGAAAGAAACTGCGCCAGCTGAAAATAGATTTCGGCAGCAACAGTAGCAGCATCAACAAAAGGATCGATCTCAATATCGCCGCATATTGCTATTTCTTCCACTTTTAAAGCCCGGGTTTGGAAATAATCCTCGCATAGCGGTCTGTTATCATTTAACCTGTCTTCTGCCTTTTTAATGATGTTTTTAATGATGGCTATTTTGCGTTTATAACTTTGTAACAGTCCATTTGGCGCATCAAAAATGAAATGATTCAGTTCAGTATCTATTTCGCTCAAACCGGTAATGGCTACAGGTACCCCAGCCACTTTCTTGGTTCCTGCAAGTGTAACCGTATGATCCAGATCGTTACTATCAATCAATTCATATCCTGTCGGAAGTTTCTCAGCCTTGATTTTAAGACTTTTAATGTTATTGATAATGTTTGTATCACTATTAAAATCTATAGTAAGATCATCCCAGCGGGGAAAATGGATGGTTACATTAATTTCTACACCTTCCAACCATAAATCGCTGCTAAAATTATTAATGATGTAGGTTCCTTCCATGGCATTGGAGTTTAAATCGCCATAAATAATGGATTGATCAAACTCGATCAGGAAATTATACAGGCCCTTTACAAAATAACCTGTCCCATCTGTTGCGGTAGGGAAATACTCCAGTTTTTGTTGTGCCTGGTTTACGTAAATTTTCATTTCGGCATCCTCAGCAGGAATCACCCAGGCGTTTTTTATGCCCAAAGTTTCCTGATCAACCTGTACGGCCACATCCATTAACAGTTTCCTGAAATCTTTAATGGTAACCGGCGCATTATGCAGAATCTGCCTTGCGGTAAAAAAGTTATGAAAATCGACCTGGTCAATATTGGGATTATTGGCCAGCAGATCCTGCATATCGAAAGTTAAACGGTAACCCAGGTCGGTTATGGCATAACACAGTGCTTCAAGCGTAGTGATACCCGGATCGTGCAGGTTATAATCAGTCCAGTTTTGCTGGCTCAAAGCCTGTATCCGGTTAATACCCATTTCCCGCAGTTTATCAAACTGCATGCTTTCCTGTTGAGGACTGTTTTTCGATATGGTTTTTAAATCGCTCATTTAATTACAACCGCATTCGTTAACGGGAACAAATTCACCTTTTGCTATAATGGTATTATCATTGCAATCCACACAATCGCAATCGGGATTGCTGATTCCGGCAATGTCGTTGATGTTGATAATGGAGTGATCGGGATAAGCAGTTAAAATACTTGCTGCTGTAGCTGTTTCTGCTGTTTCCAAATCTTTCGACGAGATATCTTCCAATCCTGCAGGCCGGTAGAGGTACATTTTAAAACAGGTAATATAATCTACATAAGCCAACTTCTCCAGCTGATAGATGATGGTCGATTTTTCTATTTTACCACCAAATTCCATTTGAATGGAAGCATTGCCTGTCCAGGGGGCCAAAAGCAACCTGATCTGGTTTTTAAGTTGTGGGAGGTAAATATTTTCTTCGTAACCGTCTCTCAGTTTTACATGGAAATGCAGCTTTATTTCTTCAAAAATTGGGTTCTGAACATTCAGCCTCGCAAATGCCGAATTGGTTTTGGCCAGGTATGCTTTAATCATTTCCAAAGTATTTTTAGAAACCTTTGGTTTTAACGGGTTTGGCGCATTGCTGATGGCTATATCAGGTACGGCAATAATGGTTACATCGCCCGGCGACAAAGCGTTGTAGCTGCTCACGTTACCGTTGTAAAAAGTATGGTTAATGCATTTGGTGGTATACACATTGGGAAATTGTGCCAAAATAAGGCGTTCGTAATCCCACTGGGTGATGGCCCTTCTTTTATGCCTTAATATTTCGCTCACACGCAAATGATAATCGTTGGCATTTTCGGTTCCTTTTCCATCAAAAGAACCATAGGGCTGTACTACTTTTTTTACTGCATTATCGGGGTCTTTTAATTTTGAAATCACGCCTGCTTCGATGGCAATTTTTTCGGGCACCACGTCATTGTAAACTTCAAATTCGGCTTCTGCAGCCTGGGTTGTGATGGAAATAATATCGCATACGGCAGCGGCATTTGCAGTTACCGCAGCCCTGATCCATAACAGGCCATTTGCCAGGAGTGTATTATCAGTATTTACGGTTTTAGGAATATTTAAGGTAACAATGCCCGTGGTTAAAAGTCCGTTGGTTTGTTCTCTTAAAATGTTTATTTTTTCAAATTCTATCCAGATATTATGCTGAAGATAGGCCCATTTGATTATTGCCTTATCAAAATCAGGATTGGCACTACCCTCGCTTACCTGAAACAGCAAACTTAAATTCTGCGGTACAATAGCATCACTTAAACCCATATACAGTTCACCTTCATTAGGTTTAACAGGAAGCAACTGTACGGCACCATGGGTAAACGGATGCGCTTCGGCAAGGCCGAAAGGTTCGATAAAATAAAACCGGTGTATGCGGTTATCATAAGTTGATTTAACATCAGCACTTACCGAAAGATCTATTGTTGCTGCACTGCTATAATCGATTGTTAAATTCTGAATGAGCGGCAAATAGGGTGGATTGGGCAATTTAGGTACCGTGGTTTTGCCTATAACAGCTGTACTGAATACCAGCTGATAATCAGCCTGGCCAAATGTACCTTTGGTGAATTTAAGTTTTAAATAACCGCGCTCGGTTTCGAGGTTATAAGCATCGTTTACTTTGGTGTTGTAATCTGCTTCAAAATCAGCTGGTATACTTAAATCTGTTGAAAACAATGCATTGGGTGCATCGCCATCTGCTGCAGTAAAAAGTGCAACCTCTGGCGCTGTCGAATTGATCCAATTGCGGTGTAAAAGAAAGGAAACTTCGGCTTTAAAATCGCTGTTTTTAACGTAAGTGGATTTATCACGTCCGTTACTGTCGTTAGCCAGATTAACATAGAGATCGTAGTATGTGGCAAAAGTAACGGCAGGTAAACCTAAATATTCGAAATTCAACCTTAAGCTGCTGAGGTTATGCTGAAAAACCTCGTTGCTGCCTACATAAAAATTGGCACCTACACCTGGTACCGGACCAAAAATCTCCATGGGTTTAGCGGCATCCAGCTTACCCAAACTGTTTTGTACGAATAGGTTTTTTACGCCCTGAACATCCGTTTTAATAGCTACGCTATCAATTGCAGCAAAGGTTAAACCGGCATAAAGGTTTGGTGCCGGTAGTAATTCCACTTTTAATACCGGGAAATCGGTCCTGAAATCCTCTACATGAAGTTTTTGACTATAATCGACCAGTTTAGGTATGCTTTCGTCGGCGAAGAGTACCATTTCGAGCAAGCCAGGATTGGGAAATGTTACCGAAGTAATTTCTACTGTTGTCCATCCTTTTTCTGCGGTAATACTGGCCTTAAAATTTTCGGGTTTAATTACCGGCGCTACCAGATAAGGTGCATGATAGCTAAATGACAGGGTTATTTTACGTTTTCCTTCGGCCATCCTGAATAAAGGAGAACTGATGGCAAAACCGATATTGGCGGGAGGCCGCGTTTCGTTACCAAATGTATCCCAGCTGCCATCTTGGTTTACCACTTCTGCACCAATGCCATCGCCCGAATTTGCAACCGGCGAAGCCTTAATCCTTGACTTTTCCGTCTGATCAACCAAAATAGATTTAATACTGGCTACCTGTGCATGGCTAAAGCTAAAATCAGACAGGAGTTTATAAAATTGCTCCTGTTTTTTACTGTTTTTACCCGCCTTAAATTCCGTTTTATCGTTTAAAACATATTGCGATATGTGTTTGGCCAGCGCTACAATGAGGTATACTTTATCGGGGGCGGCAGCCTTTTTTTCAAAACCCAAAACGGTTTCGAAGAAATAATCCAAATGTTTGCCGGTAAACTGGTTAAGGTCTTTTTGAGCAATGGCATATAATTCGAGGAAAGAATCGAAAAGCGCCAGATGGGGTTCGGAAGTACCATCTTTTTTTAATTCATCTATATTGAAAACACTTTGCCAGTCGGTTTTTTTCTCCAGCCCATCATAATAATAGTAATTGATATAGGCTGCAAGGTTATCGCAAAACTGATAAAGGCTTTTTTTATCTCTTTCATCAATAGCAATAAAAGATGTATCCAAGGCTTTGGGTAAGCGGTTTAAACGGTTGGTTCCGTTTCTTGGGTCATTATTTTTATTGCAGTTGGTACTCATTTCTTAAATATTTGTGCCTTCGGTTAAATAATAAGGGTAAACAATATTGTTCCTGGTATTGGTACTCCTGACGGTGTATTCTATTACCAGGTTGATGATTCCGTTTTCTTCATTTTTAAAAACATCCAGTTTATCGAGTTTAATGCGTGGCTCGTAATAAATTATGGCCCTTCTTATCCTTTCGGTGATCCTGGTCACCAGTGTAACATTAATGGGCTCGAAAATCATATCTTCCACATTGCAACCATATTCGGCCTGCATTACCCTTTCGCCCACTGCCGTACCAAAAAGGATTTCGAGGCTCTGGTTAATATCAATCACGTCGCTTACCATGCCGGTTGCAAAGCGATCGGTACCTTCATACTTGGTAATTACTGGCGGAAAAGTCCAGCCTTTGCCTAAAAAGTTATTTTCAGTATCCATTTTATCCTATTGTTACAGTTGGGCAGCCCACTACGGCACTTGCGCCACAAATACAGCTATCGCCGGTTCTTACCGCAGGCAAACCACCAATAAATACCGTTGCACTACCTGCCGGAAAAGGACTTACGGTTGGCTGATGACTATTTGGCGGCAATACACAAACATGGTTATCGCCAACCACGCTGGCAGGCATGCCACCTATTAAAACGGTAGGTACCCCAGGGCCAATTATAGTTCCACCGTGGTTAGTGGTATCGGTTACTCTTGCTGCGTTTGCCATTTTTAATTAATTTGAACCATGCTTCCCTTCACTTTTGTAATCGCCGACGAACTTAATTCGGTGCCTCCGCTTCCGCTTAGTTTTAATTGTGCATTGGCGTTGGTCGTAATGTTTGTTCCATCGATTTTTAAATCGCCTGATGCTTTTAGCGTAATGTCTTTAATACTTTCAATCTTGATCCCGTCCTCTCCCATTTCTATTTTGTTGCCATTCATATCCTGAATAGCGATTTGTTTCTGGTCTTCATCGAGCTTTATGGAATGACCTCCCGGTGTTTCTATTTTGATGATTTTCTTTTCATCATCAAACGATAACTGCAGTTTCGATTTCGTGGATAATCCCTTCAGGTAATTATCATCTTTAGCCTCTACATGTGGTGGAAATGAACTGCTATATAATCGGCCTAAAATCACGGCATCCCTCGGATCGTCGTTTATGAAACCGACAATTACTTCATCGTCTATTTCGGGATTCCAAACCCATCCATGGTCTTTCCCGGCATCTACGGCCGCCAATCTGGCCCAAATCCCATCACCTTCCTTTTCAACGGTAGGCAAACGCACCCTGATCCGGTTTTCACCATCGGGATCACTTTCCAGCTGGGTAACGATACCGATCTGCAATCCATTTACCGGTGGAATGATTCCGGAAGCAGGTTTTTCTACAATATCATCGAAGCTGTAGCTGTGAAGGTTTTTATCAAGTCCGAACTGGACATGACTGTACCACGCTGCTTCGCCTGAATAGGAATGGATTACACCGGTTACCCAGCATTTACCGCTAAAACGTTCACCTATGCCCAACAGTTCCACAATAATTCCAGGTTTCAACTTATGATCACCCTGCACCCTAAAATTGCCGATAAGCCTGTTTAACCTGCTCCTGAACAGTTGTGCACTTGCCCATTCGGCCGATTCCTGTTCGGCAACATTGCCCGAATGATAAAGACTGTTATCTTCCCATCCGAGTACACCTGACAAATCATCGCCCGAAATATTTCCCTGTTGGGGCAACGATTTTGCTGTTGATGTTTCTTCTTTTACTTCCTGGCTGGTATAATTCCAGTTTTTGGTAATCACCTGAGGATATTGCGTACGGGCGTCCATCTGGGCTTCGAAATCGTAAATTTCGGAGCCATAAGTATAGGTAGCCGTAATCTCCTGCCCCGCATCGGGCAAGGCAATGCTTAGTTTTCCTGCCTCAGTTATGATCAAAGCACTATTTAATTCGGCACGGGTAACAATAAAATCCCAATTGCTGCAATTAAACTGTACCAATTGCTTGTGCTGCAAGTCTAATCCATCTATATCGGCAGTAATGCCATTTTGCCCAGCCAGATCGGTAATGGCATCAGCATCACTGGTGTTTTCCCAGATTTTATTTTTACGTCCTGCGGTAAGTTTAACGGCTTTATCCCTGCATTCTATTTCCATCTGACTGCCACTTTCGTTGGCTTTAATGGTTTGACTAATGATTAAACCTGAAAATATCACTTCATTTTCGCCGTTGTAACCAGCGGCAATCTCAATTTCGGCTCCGGGTATAAAATCTGTGCCATTGCTCAATTCAAAATTTTGGGCTGCTGCACTCCCGTCCATCACCACCACCCTGGCCTTTGGTATGGCATTAACCAGGTTGGTAACCACAATTTCCAAAATACCAACCGCATCAGACAAAGCCTGTCCGTTTACTTTAATACTAAAACTCTGAGCACCTGAATTAGCTGGCATGGTAAATTATTTTTCGATTGGAGGGAACGTAATACGCGCTCCCTGTTTTAATTTTCTAAAATTATTCAGACTGTTGGCCTTAGCCACTTCCAAATAATACCTGTCGTTTTTATAAATATGGTATGTCATTAAAGGCAGCGGATTATTGCCCTCTACATTTCTGTAATGTGTTAAATCGGGTGAACTGCGTCGTTGTTCGTTCGATTGTTCGGTGAGTGAGGTATAACTGGTAAAAGTGCAGTCGGTTTTTGCCCTAAGTGGTTTTCCGCTATTATCGAACAGCGTGTAGGTAACTTTAACCGCGGTAAGCATACCCTGAAAAGTAAGCTCGCCCCAGTGTATTTTCAAAAAGTTTGGCTGATGCGTATCTTCCTTAATCTTGAAACAGCTATCGATAAAATGCTCGATCACCTTGTGTACGGTCTTATCATTTTGTACATCGGCCTGAAAGGTTGAACTGCCCGAATAAGAAGCAGATGTGGCATCCCAAAGCAAGTCTAAATTAAGCTCTTTTCCCCTCGACGATTTAAACTCCCCAACCCCATCGGCAGCATTTACCGGTGCATCGTGATCGAGTTCGTTTTTATAATCGATAAAATAAGTATTGGGATTGTACAACACCTTAAAAGTTTCGATGGGTGAACCCGAAAAATTGTTATCTGAATAAACATCTATGACGAGTTTTTCCAGATTGCCCAATCGATCATGCAGTTGACTTAAAGCCATAGTTACCTCTCATTCTTATTTTTGATCTGTAATCTCAACTCCTCCAATGCCTTCTTTAATTTCTTATCCGTAGCCGTTTGTCCGGTTGCACTTGGTGGCGCAGATCTGGCAACATTGTTGGTTACGGTTGCTGTAATATTCAGTTCCCTAATTTCTACTGGCATGTGTACTTGTGGTTAAAAAATTTCGATCCTTCTAAAATACTGGTGTGCAAACTCTATACTTTCTATTACCAGGCCGTTCTGCTGTGCATTAAAACCCTCTACCGACCACTTTACAGGATAAGCATTTACAAAATTCCAGGCCTGCAGGGGAACATGTGCATCGTTCAGCAAAATCAGGGTAATATCTTTAGGGTTGAATGTAAACGCCTCTACCGATTCTTTAAACCATTTCATTGCTGCCGAGCCAATCAACAATCCCCTTTTTAATGTAAGGTTGCTGTAAGTTACCGCAGTTGGCAATTTATGTGCAAAGCGGTTTTCTCCTCCTTCTTTATACTCTTCTGTCGCAATATTTGCCTCAAAACCCGTTGCATCCGTAAAACCAATATCGGGCAGGCCATCATATTGTGGAGATAAACCTTCTATGCGGAGCAAAAAATGGAAACCAACAGGAGGATTTACAATCTTCATAACAGCTAGGTAAACTCAATACTTAAACCTTCGTGTGCCAGTTCAACCGTTTCTATGGCGACTTCGTTACCGGTAGAGTTTAATGTTGGCCCGTCTACTTTTGACGGCCATGCGCCCCTAACTTTCCAAACCACCACCGGTTCGTGACTTTCGTTAAGCAAACTGATTGTTAAATCCCTGCGTTCAATTTTATTCAAACTCACGGTATTAAACCATTGAAAAAGTTCGTTATCGCCTTTTGTTATGCCTCTTTTCATCGAAATGGCAGTATATTGCTGCATTCCGGGCATTTTGGTAACATGGTATTCTGGCGAGTTTCCTTCGCGATAATCAATAGACTGGGTTTCAACGGTTAAACCGCTAACCTCTGTAAAACCAATTCGCGAACCGCCCCATTCCACCTGAAAGTGAAACACCGGCAATGGATAAGTATTTGCCATAATTTTTATAATTTATGATGAATTATTCTTGTAATTTATGTGAGAATTTTAAGATGATAAATTCTGCCGGGCGCACGGCTGCCATGCCGATTTCTACATTCATTCTGCCTTCGAGGATATCAAGCGAGGTCATGGTTACCCCCAAACCAATGCGCACGAAGTAGGCGTCGTCGGGTTTTGCGCCCTGTAATGCCCCCTGACGCCAGAGCTGGTTTAAGAAATTCTCGCACATGGTTTTTACGCGCAGCCAGGTATTGGCATCATTGGGTTCGAAAACCACAAACTCAGTGGCTTTTTTAACGCTCTCTTCAACAAAATTATAAAAACGCCTTACCGAAATGTACCGCCATTCGTTATCGTTTCCTGCCAGGGTACGTGCTCCCCAAACCAAAGTTCCCTTGCCTGTAAAAAAGCGGATTACGTTAATTGATTTACCCGTAGTTGGGTCTATATTAAGTGTTTCCTGCTGTTGTGCGGTAACTTTTAATGAGGGGCCAGTAACCAGGTTTACGCTCTCGTTAGCCGGTGCTTTCCAAACGCCACGGTTGTTATCAACCCTTGCCATTATCCCTGCTACTGCGCCCGAAGGCGGCAAATCGATTACATTTTTATCCATTTCGTTTACCAGTGCACGATAGGTACTTAAATCCAGGGCTTTAATGTCAGCTAAGGTTAGATCGTTATAAGGTCCGTTACCGGCATTTACCTGGTGTTTTACTTTTACCTGTTCGTTATAGGCATAACTTAATGTACTTTGCAGCCAGGGATAATAAGCGGCACCATATTTTAAATTTGCTGTACCAATATCGTTCCGCACAATACCGGCATCGGCATAGGGAGAATCGGATAATACCCAGGCATCAAAAATGGCTATACGGTCTTGCAGTTTCGCGCATTGCATTAATGCATAATCATAAACATCTTTATAGCCTGATTTGGTACTATTTAATAATTTATGCTTATCGGTAAATACCAGCATCGTTGGTTCGTCAACTTTTGCAATTGCATCTAAACCCGCTTTGGCAGCATCTGTGGTTAAATCGGTACTGTAACTTCCGCTCGAAACAATATAACAGGCTCCGCCACCATTTGCATAGAACATTTGTATCGCATAATACATGTATTTACCGCTCGTCTCGCTTTTTTTGGCATCACAGCTTATTACCCGTTTTACTATTTTACCGTCAACTTCAGTGTCGGTTATAGTGGGTATACCACTGGTTTCGAAAACCGTTGTTTCTGAATTGGCACCGCCAAAATATTTTTGATAGTCAAGAAACGAAGTAATCCGGATGGGGGTTGGCAACTTCGTTGGCGCAGCAGGTAAAACATCGTTCCCATTTTCATCTTTGGCAAATTCGGTACGGCCGATAAATGCAGGAATAGCCGTTTCAACTGCTGCTATTGATGCCGGCAGTTTACTTATTTCCTCTATGTAAACGCCAGGGGTTTTATAATTGGTTGCCATAATTTAAGATTTTGCTAATAGGTGAGAAAATTTAAGGACAATAAACTCTGCTGGTCTAACGGCGGCCATTCCAATTTCTATGATCAGGCGTCCTTCCAGAATGTCGAGCGAGGTCATGGTGATGCCCAAACCCACATTGACAAAAAATGCATCTTCGGCTTTGGCTCCGGCCAATGCACCCTGCCTCCATAATACCGTGAGGTAATTTTGGCACATGTTTTTTACGCGCATCCATGTTCTGGCATCATTTGGTTCGAAAACAACAAACTCCGTTGCTTTTTTGATCGATTCTTCTACCATGATAAAAAAACGCCTTACAGGAACATAACGCCATTCGTTATCGTTACCAGCCAATGTTCTGGCTCCCCAAACCAAAGTTCCCCGGCCAGCAAATTTCCTGATTACGTTGATGCTTTTGCCCGATGTGGCATCTACATTAAGATAATCCTGCTCCTCATCGCTTACGGTAAGTAAAGGTTTATCAACGGTTAATAAACTTACATTTGCGGGCGCTTTCCACACCCCACGGTCGCTATCAACGCGTGCCATAACCCCAGCTATAATGCCCGAAGGATAAAGCGGAACGGTATAAGCATCAAGCGCTGCCTGGATCTGATTAAACAAGCCAAAGTCTGTGCTATCAAAGCCTCCGGTTAGCAATGAACTGCTTAAGGTAATCTGAGGCGTAGTTCCTTTTGGATCGTAAACAATGGAAATTGCATTGCCTTCGTTACCTGCAGTTTTAGCATTTACAGTTAATACCGATGTTGTTACCGAAGTTTCTACCAGCGCAGCCAGTTCTGTATTGCCATCAATTGCCGTTTTTAAAGCCGTCGCCGTTATACTTGTGCTTGCACCGATTGCAATTCCAGTCGGACCAAAAGTAAAGCTAAAGCCGGCTATGGAAATCGAATGACCCGTTATGGCTAAACCATCAAAGGTGATGGTTGCCGAAGCTTTTACAGCCGCTACAGATTTATCGGTAATCTTCGTAATTGCTTTTTTAGTAGAGCCAACTTTTTTATAAATTCCATTATTGGCACCTGTTCGGTTATCGGCCGCTATTTTAATATCTTCATTGGCTACCCGGCCATAACTTGCACCAGTTTGTACCTGCGGGTAATATGCGGCGCCATATTTAAGGTTATCGGCACTTACCAGGTCGTTCCTGAATTTATCGGCATCCGAATAGGTTGTTGATAAATTGACCTGTGGGGCATCTATAATGGTAAAACGATCTTGCAGTTTGGCGCACTGTGCGAGCATGCCATCGTTTAATTCTTTAATATCAGCAGCAGAACTTAATGCTGTAATTTCGGGGATGAGCAGCAGGGTAATTTCATCTTCCCTTTCGCAGGCCTGCAAACCGAGTTTTAAAGCAGCCTTGGTTATTGCCGGCGTACTATTGTACGTACCTGCAGAAATTACCCAACATGGACCGCCGCCGTTTTCGTAAAACATTTTTACATGATAGTATAAAATATAGCCCGAAACACCCGTAACTGTTGTTGCGGCGCTTACATCAATTTTTGGTGTCAATTTACCTTTTTCGGGCTCATTGATGGTTACTTCGAGTACTTCAGGGAAGGCACCACCAAAGAAAACCTCAAACTCTAATAATGAGGTAATGCGTACCGGTGTATTAGCAGCAAAGGCTACACCATTTTTTTCCCGTTTTGCAGTATAACCGATAAAGCCGGGGATGGCCGTATCTACCTGTGCAATAGAAGGCGGGATAGTCGAAATCTCTTCAACGTAAACCCCTGGATGTTTATATGTTAGCGCCATATCATGATTAATTATTTTTTAAACATATACATATATTTTACTCTCATCACCTGCTTGCTTTTCGGGTACCGGATTGGGCAAATTCCTGGTTAGTACCACCTCTGCGCCGGTGTCTTTTTTACTCAGCTCTATACCCAGTTTTACTTTTTGAAAAAAAGGGATCTTTACATTGCTTTTAAAAAGCAGTATATCGGCATCGGCAATTTTATTTATCGGGTCGGGATCATTGGCAGGCACCGGATTTCCGGTAAAGGTATATTTGGCATAAACCGGATTTCCGCTTGGTGTACCATCCTGACTCTTATCTTTTACAAACAAATCAAAATCATCCAAATCGATACCGCTCTGGTTAATGATATAATATTTCCAGATGGTTGATTTCCTTGAAAAACTGATCAAAAACCTGGTTTCGGTAACTACGGCATTGCTTGCAGGCATTTTAATTTCCAGTACACCAAAAATAGACTGTGCACTTAATTCGTTGCTTTTAAAAATTTTATAACTCAACAAATCGTTACCGGTATCGGCTGCATTTTTGATGGATATATGGTAAAGTCCATCGGGCAACTTGCCAAAATTGATCGGTTTTTCGAAAACCTTATTGCCGTTGAGCTTAATTTTATAAGGACCGTTAACAGGTAGTCCCTCGCTGTCGAAATCCACTATTAGGTTATTTTCAGTTAGGGAGTTTACCCTTAGCGTTACTTCTGTATTTACAGGTGGAAGTGTAAAGTTCAGATTCATCAGGTCGCCAACAATGCTGTCAATAATCTGGTATTCGAGATTGGGATTTAACGCATTATTAGAAAAATAAACCTTTTTATTACTCAAAAAATCCTTATTCGGTGCGATCTCATTTAATTGTGTAACGGCTAAAAATTTGGCGGCATTATTTAAGTTGATACCAAAATGCAGCGTGGTATCTAAAAGATCGATCTTATTTTTTAAGTCGGCGCCTATTTCTGTAATCACGCTAAACCCCGAGCCAAATGTTTTAAATAACCAGCGCTGATTGCGCATGATAGCTATTGAGGCACTGGTAGGCATGAATCCAAAATCATCGCAAAGGTTATCCTCGTAATAATTGTGGTTTACACCAACAGAAAGTAATTTACGGTATGCACTCATAACTTGGTTCTTGTGTTTAACAAAATGTTTTCAACTAATCCATCTGGTGCCAGCTGTACATTTTCCTGCACGGTAATCATCCTGATTTTATACAACACCGATGGCAGGTAACTGTGACCAATGATGCTCCAAAAGTGGTTCATCTGTTCAAAATTGAAACTGAAAAGCTCGATACTTAAACGTTCAATATTTTTATCAATAGTGGCCAGCAAAGGCGAATTGGCCTGTGTAAATACATTTTTACCCTGAAAAAAAGCAATTACCTGTGAGAGTTTCTTTAAACCTTCCAAATAATCGAGGGTTGGTGATTCGGTATCAGCATGGTTAAAATTTGCTGAAATGAGTACGTAAAGGTTGAGGTAGATATCGGGGTTTCTTGTTTCAATATCACCGAGCATATTTTTGACCGTAACGCGCTGATCTTTAACAACCCTGTCTTCTTCAATGTTCATCAAAGTGATGCCCATCGTTTTTTCGGGTATAGCAAGTTTTCCTTCCGAAACCACACTGCTCACCACGATATAATCTTCACCTGTGGTGTTGGCGATATTGTTTAGATAGCCATTAATTTCTTTCGAAAAAAAATCTAATGCTGCGTTAATCATAGATAAAAATTCGTTTTGGAACTATTGGTATTCAAAGGATTAACATAAACTTAGACAGGAAAACACCGATAGTTATTAACAATTACAAAAAAAAGTTATTAACAGATTCGCTAACTGAAAAGTGGCGATTGGAAGACGCAGACGTAATTTTTATGAAAAATAAACTTACTAAGAAGTCAGTTTTTAACACACTGAAAATCAATTTGTTAAAAACAACACACAGGAATAAATACTTTTTGATGGCAAAAGAGCTTGATTACTTCTACCAATTACAAATTTGAGCAAATAAAACTTACTTAAACTGAAACAAAAAAGATATCACACGTATTAGAAATACTACTCAAGAATGATTAAAACCAACTATATCGTTAATTATCAACAAATTACATAACAAACGGATAATGACCAAAACTAAATTTCGGTCCTTTTAACCACCAGCTGCCGAGAAATTGTTCCATAAACAATCAGGTACTGCGCAATCATGTATGTGGCCATAATTAAAGCGCCACTTTGTGGGATGGGTTGAGCGAATTTATTCACTGCTAATGCACTATCTGACAATAAGAAAAACAGTGCACCATAGAGAATCAGTTTAAAACTAAAAATATTCACTTTCCCGTAACGGTTAACCGCCATAAGTGCCATTACACAAATAATGATCGCGTACATCAGCACCGGAAACTGTAGTGCACCTAATTTTGGCTGGAGGTAAAAAAATAAGCCTGAGCAGAAAATAGCAAAGGCCCCAACTGCCCATAAAAAATAAGGCGTTTTGTGACTGGGATTGGATTTATGATCGAGTGTAAATGCCCTGATGTAAAAAATATGGCAGACTAGAAAGGCGATTAACCCGTAAATAAAAAAACCTGGTTTACCGCTTTGAAGCATCAGCAAAATATCGCCAACTCCGGCAAAAATTAATCCTGTAAAAATTCTTTTGTGGAAACGCCCCTTCAAATTTGTACTGAGGTATAGCCATACTAAAAGTACTACTACAATTAGTGGCTTGGAGAAATTACGTAATTCGATGTTATTGGCATATTCTGCATATAGCTGAATTACAAATACAAGGAAAAATATAAATGAAAATAGCTTAGTCTTCATCAGGGTCGGGATTTGCCTTTTGCAAATTAAAAAACCAAATTACGGATATTAACTGGATAGCCACAAAAATTACTTGATATCCGACTGGAAATTTCAAAAACAAAACCAGCAAAACACCAAACAATAACCTAAAATACTCAAACCTGATTTGCCACGCCTTTTGTTCTAATAAAGCACCACAGGTAATTAAGGTGAATATGGTAAAAACAGCTCCAGATACCAAAGTAATGGTTTCCATTTTATGGTAAGCAAACAATATCGCAGCGCCTGCACTTAAAGCAATCAAAAACTGCATTAAAACATAAGCTGTAAGCTTAGATTGATATACTGGATTATATTTTTTATAGGTTTCTACATTTATTTCAGGTGCAGATTGAAACCCACCGAGGTGTGAAGGAAACCAGCCCGGTGGTTTAAGAAAAACTTTAATTTTATCGCTGAACTTTGGCGATTGCTTTGCAGTTTTAACCAGATCGTCCCAATAATGAAGATTTGCCCAGACTGGATTCCAACTGGCCAGCGGTTTGGTGATTCCATAATAAACCTCTTCTTCTTCTTTCTGGAAAGTTCCAAAAAAGCGATCCCAGATAATTAACGTACCGGCATGGTTTTTATCAATATATTTCGGATTAGAACCATGGTGTACGCGATGATGTGAAGGGGTATTTAAAATATACTCTAAAAAGCCCATACTTTTAATGGCCCTGGTATGAATCCAGAACTGATACAACGTATTGAACGAACTTAAGGTTAAAAACATGATCGGATCAAAACCAATAAATGCCAAAGGGAGATAAAATACCCAACTAAACCAGCCCTGAAACCAACTTTGACGTAAAGCCACGGTTAAATTATATTCTTCTGATTGGTGATGTACAATATGCGCTGCCCATAAAGCATTTACTTCGTGGCTCATCCGGTGAAACCAATAATAGAAAAAGTCGACTCCAATAAACAGCAGTATCCAAACCCATATTGTTTTGGGTAATTCAAATAAACGCCAGTGTTCAAAAATATATTTGTAGCCAAAAAACAATGCGGTTTTCATAAAAATCCCGGTGAGCTGCTGCCCTATACCCTGACTTAAATTCGCAATACTGTCATTAAGCCGGTAATAATTTAGTTTTTTATAAAAATTATAAGCCAATTCTATTCCGATCAGTATAAAAAAAACCGGTACAGATAAGGCGATGTAGTCTACTTTCATATCAACAAAAAAATATTTGGCCAGCGATATTAACTTTACAATTTAGAAAATTTTCAGGTCAACCTAAAATCTAATTCTTGTAATATTTGTGCTTGTTTGGTTTTAGTTATTGATTTCTGTCAAATTCACCTTACCTTTGAAAGGCTAAACTCATGCTTTTGGCGTTATTAAATTTTCATTTAAATCATCCCATCTATGAAAAAATTATCTCTCCTTCTTTTGCTAATGGCGACAGCATTTTATGCAAAGAGCCAAACGCTGGTATTAGCCAAAGACGCCGCTCAATATATCGGTAAAAATGTAACTATTTGCGATTCGGTATATAGTGCAAAGGCTTTAGATAAATTAACCTTAATTAATTTAGGTGGAGCCTATCCAAAAGAGCTAATTACTGTAGTGATCAATAAAGAAGACCTGGGTAAATTTCCTTCAGAACCTTCAAGCATGTTTATGGGAAATAAAATTTGTGTTACCGGAATCGTATCTGATTACAAGGGCAAAAAACAGATTTTAGTTACCGATCCGAAGCAGATTATTGTAAAATAATTAAACCATCATATAATTTCTAGTGCTGTGGCGTAAAAACCAGCACATTTTCCTCCGCGCGGCTTTAATCGCTCATCTTTATATTGTCTAAGCTCCGTACCTCAGAAAAACACAGCATCAATTGCGGAAAATTGGTGGTAGAAAGGGCACCATATGAATCAACCTAAGCACCTCCTCATTGAAAGGAGGTAGGCTTCGGCTGGAGCGTTAATACAAAAAGTATAATTTATGTTTAAATTTTCGAATGGAGTGCCTCTTCAGTCGGCAGGAAATTAATCCTGCCAACCTCGTAAGCATAGATATCCTTATTATCTGATTCGAAGATTAAAAATCATTTTTACATATCATAACAGATTATACAGATAGGCATATTTCCTTGATGAATCGTTTTATTTCCTTGATGAATATTTTTGGTCTTGTAGTTTTTCTTATACTCAAAGTCACCCTTTCATGAATTAGATGAGCAAATCGCACCATTGCTAAAAAGCTGAAAATTTTGCATCTATTGCCATAAAATCCATAGTTTTGGTTTTTCATCAACCTATACCTATGCTTTTAAAACGAAATACACTCATTTTTATACTCATCATACTGGTTGCTGCTTTTACTTATTTAAGTTTTTTTATTGCGCAGCACCCCCTATTTGATTTTGACATTAAAACATCGTTATTTATTCAGCAATACCATGCAGATTGGTTGGATAAATTGATGTTGGCCATCAGTTTTTTTGGCGAACTCCCCTATTCATTACTTTCAGTAGTAGTGGTGGCTGTTATATTCTATCAGCAGAAATATAAACGCGAAGGTTTATTCATTTCAACGGTTTTACTATCCGGATTAATTATCCTGGGGATTAAAAATGTAATTAACCGCCCACGTCCTACTGCATTTTATGTACGATTGGTGGAGGTAAACCGGTTTCAGAGCTATCCCAGTGGACATGTACTTTCTTATACGCTCTTTTTTGGCTTCTTAATTATTTTGATGAATACGCTGAAAAACATGCCTAAGCTCACCAGAAATATAGTCACTTATTTATCAGCATTTTTGATGATTACCATTGCCCCATCCAGAATTTATTTAGGTGCACACTGGTTTACGGATACCGTTGGTGGTTTTCTGCTGGGTTTAATTTGCCTTTTCCCGCTTTGTTATTTTTACTTCAAGAAGAAAACAGATTAACGCTTTTCTTCCAGTTTTTCTTTCTTTCTGATCCTGCTTAAGGTTTCAATCCGCATTCCCAGATAACTGGCCAAAAATTTTAACGGAACCCTGGACTTTATTGTAGGATATCCGATCTTAAATTGTTTGTACCTGATTTCTGCTGAAGGGATTCGGGATAAGATAGATCGCTCTTGCGACATATGGTAATGTATAGCCAATAATTTTCTAGCTAAAATGTTCGTTTCAGGAAATTGTGCGTACATGTCATCAATAAAACGATATGGAAGTATAAGTAATTCCGAATCTTCCAGTGCCTGATATTCTTCCTGGTAAGTTGGCGTAAGTGTCCCTGGATTTCGAATACTGCCAATCAGATGGTTTTCGTCGGTTAACCATGCGGTAATATCTTTCCCCTCATCAAGCACAAAAGCCCGTACCAGCCCTTTAACAATAAAGAATAAACAATCGCCACTGATATCGCTCAGGTTAGGCAAAACCTCGTTTTTGCGAACAGAGATTTTAAATGTTTCGGTTTTTACCCGCTCTATTATTTCTTTTTTTAATGGCTGCAACTCATTTAAATACTTGATAAGCGGATCACTTTCATGATGGGCAGCGGTCATAATATTTATCCCGGGTTTTAAAACTATGCAAGCTATTACTTGAATACCGGATTTCCAAATATGAAAACGAGTATAACAACCTAAAAATTACAGTTGTGGAAAATTTATTTTCCACAACATTTGTTTTTGGCACCACTTTAAGGAATAAATTATTCATTAAATTTTCGTTTTGATCACGGTATTTTGACTTAATCCTAAAAAAAATCTGATAATTTTGCCGCCATGACGAACAATAAACCTAAAGCTTTCCTTTTCGATCTGAATGGAACCATGATTGATGATATGGCTTTCCACAACCATGCCTGGCATAATATCCTTACACAGGATTTAGGTGCAAGCATAAGCTTCGATGCCGTTAAAAAACAGATGTATGGTAAAAACCAGGATTTGTTGGAACGTGTTTTTGGTGTTGGTCATTTCTCACAGGAACAGATTGATCAGATTTCTATCGAAAAAGAACACAGGTATCAGGCTGCGTATAAAAAACATTTGACGTTAATAGCCGGACTGGGTGATTTTTTAGAAAAAGCAAAACAATCAGGCGTTCAAATGGCAATTGGTTCGGCAGCTATTCCCTTCAATATCAACTTCGTACTCGATAATTTAAATATCCGCTCTTATTTTAAAACTATAGTAAGCGCCGAAGATGTGGTAAACAGTAAACCAGATCCTGAAACCTTTAGCAAAGGGGCTGAAATTTTAGGTGTTGCAGCCAGCGAATGTATTGTTTTTGAAGATGCACCAAAAGGTGTTGAAGCAGCACTGCATGCCGGAATGAGGTGTGTTGCACTGACAACCATGCACACCAAGGAAGAATTTGCAGCTTACACGAACATTATAGCTTTTATAGACAATTATACAGATCCTGTTTTACAGGAGCTTTTCTAAATAAAAACGGCCTGCATTTCTACAGGCCGTTTTTATTTTTTCATTGCTGGAATATGGTGATCACCAAAATAATTATTTGGTAAATTTATATAACGAGCTCGTTTTATACACTTGCCCAGGCTTTAAAACCGTTGATGGGAAATTTGGCTGATTTGGTGAATCTGGAAAATGTTGTGTTTCTAATGCAATTGCTGTTCTAAAATCATCTTTAGCACCCGTTTTAAAGGTATTTTTACTTTGCATAAAGTTTCCGCTGTAAAATTGCAAGCCTGGTTCCTGTGTATAAATATCCATCACGATGCCCGACTGATCTCCTTTAACAGTAGCTGCATGAAACATGCCCATTGCCTTGGTTTTATTCAGCACATAGTTATGATCATAACCTTTCCCAAAAGTTAACTGTTCGTTTTTATCATTTATACGCGCACCAATAGTCGTTTCTGTGGTGAAATCGAACGGCGTTCCCTTAACCTTTTCAATTTTTCCTGTCGGGATCAAGGTAGAATCAACCGGTGTATATTCATCGGCATAAATCTGCACCTTGTGGTTCAAAATCTCACCGCTTCCATCGCCATTTAAATTAAAGAATGCGTGGTTGGTTAAATTTACGATAGTGGTTTTATCGGTTTTAGCCTCATAGTCCATTTTCAACTCATTATCATCCGTTAAAGTATAAGTTACCTTAACATCTAAATTACCCGGAAAATTTTCATCACCATCTTTTGATAAATAATGAAGCACCAAAGTATTATCATTGGGCTGACTGGCGTCCCAAACTACATATTGATAACCTTTTTTTCCACCATGAAGGGTATTCTGCCCGTTATTGGTGAATAATGAGTAGCTTTTACCCTCAAGCGTAAACTTACCCTTTGCTATGCGGTTACCATAGCGACCAATAGTTGCCCCAAAATACGGCTCGGTTGATTTTTCGTAATCAGTAACACTTTTAAAACCCACTACCACATCAACTAACTTACCAGCTTTATCAGGTACCAATAAGCTAACCAGGCGCCCACCGTAATTGGTAAAAATAGCTTCCGCATTATTCTTATTTTTTAAGGTATACAATGCGGTTTGCTTACCATCAATTTCCTTTTTAAACGAATCGGCCACAAGTTTTACAACTGCTACCGAGTCGCTTTTTAAGCTATCTGTTGATGAAGTCTTGTGGGTTCCGGATTGGCAAGATGCAAAGCCTATTGCAGCCAGTACACCGAGGCTGGTGAATGATTGTAATTTCATAAAATGGATACTTGGTTTAGATTTTTTAATTAAGTTTTAAATATAAAGATAGCACTTAACTTGATAAATAAAACGATTTAGAAGAATCCAAATGCATAAGTTGGAGAATAATTTTTTTACACACCCATCATGATACAATTTGTAGAAGTGGTGATAACAAAATGTAGAATGATTAATAATCTTTGATTTATTTATATCCTGATCGGATAGTGATCGGATTTATTTCAGTTTTCTTAAGAAGATGAGGAAAAGATAATGAAAGGTTTAGCGTGACGATGGATCATACGTTTGAATTGAACTTTCTGAATTTTATTGATTTGAAGATAATATATTAACTAATATCAATTAAAATCCACTAAAACTGATTATTATTGCTGCTATCAAATCCCAAATATGAATCAAAACATTTCAACAGATCGTTACGACAAAATGTTATATCGCCGTTGTGGAAACAGCGGCATAAAATTGCCCGCAATATCGTTGGGTTTATGGCATAATTTCGGACATGTAAACGTTTTTGAAAACAGCAAAAACTTAATTTATACCGCTTTTAACAATGGCATTACCCATTTCGATTTAGCCAATAACTATGGTCCCCCTCCCGGGTCGGCTGAAGAAGTTTTCGGAAAAATCCTTCACGAAGATTTTAAAGGTTATCGTGATGAAATGATTATTTCAAGCAAAGCCGGATATACCATGTGGGATGGTCCTTATGGCGACTGGGGTTCGAAAAAATACTTGGTTTCCAGTTTAGATCAAAGCTTAAAACGCATGAAACTGGATTATGTTGATATTTTTTACCACCACCGTCCTGATCCTGAAACCCCGCTTGAAGAAACCATGGGTGCCTTAAGTCTCCTGGTTCAGCAAGGAAAAGCTTTGTATGTTGGTATTTCGAATTATAAGGCAGAAGAAGCTGCAAAAGCAATTAAAATTTTAAAAGATAACGGCACGCCCTGTTTAATCCACCAGCCTAAATACTCGATGTTTGAACGTTGGGTTGAAGATGGTTTGCTTGATGTTTTGGCCCAAAATGGTGTAGGCTGTATTCCATTTTCACCATTGGCACAAGGTTTACTTACCGATAAATATTTACACGGTATTCCTTCCGATTCGAGAGTAGCAACCAGTGGTATCTTCCTGAAAGAAAGCAACATCACACCCGAAAAATTAGCTGTCATTGCCAAATTAAACGATGTTGCCAAATCACGCGGACAAAAATTAGCACATATGGCTTTATCGTGGATATTGAAAGACAATAGAATTACCACAGTTTTAATAGGTGCCAGTAAACCAGAACAGATTACGGATTCAATTAAAGCTTTAGATAATATCGAATTTAGTGATGCGGAAGTAAAACTGATTGATGAAATTTTAAGTTAAAAAACTAATCGTCATTCTCAAAGCTATTGAGGATGACGATTTTAAAAATCACTTGTCACTGACCTACAGGTAGTGAAAAGTGAAAGGTTGAACCAGTACCATAATCACTTTCTGCCCAGATTTTACCATTGTGCAAATTTATAATCTCTGCACTCAGGTATAAGCCTATCCCAAAGCCCGAAATGGTTTTAGTTTGCTGGTTTTCTACCCGGTAAAACCGGTCAAAAAGTTTGTCCAGCTCATGAGACTGAATACCTATACCGTTATCGGTTACAGAAACATGCATTTTATCTCCTATGACTTCTGATTTGACCAAAATAGTACTGCCATGATCTGAATATTTTACGGCATTACTAATCAAATTTGAAATCACTGAACCTATTTTATCTCTGTCAGCATTAATCAATTTAGGCGCTCCTGCTACAAAAGTAATCTGATTAGTGGAATGGATCAATCCCAAATCTTCTACAACCTCAAAAATCAGTTTACTGAGATCGAAATCGGATAGGTTCAAATGGATTTTTCCAAATTCTAAACGGGATACGTTTAAAAAAGAACTGATCATGGTGCTCATTTTCCGGATCTGCTTTTGGACCTTATCTAAAGTATTTACAATAAAAAGATCGTTTAAACTTCGGTTCTGCATTAATTGAACATAAGCACTAATAGAGGTTATGGGTGTTTTTAACTCATGGCTTATCATGCTGATAAAATCATTCTTTTGCCGCTCTTCCTTTATGCTGATTAAAACCTGTTCCTGATCTAGTGCCTCCCGCTGTAATTCAGTCTCTCTAATGGCATTTTTAGCCTTAACCATATCGGTCACATCACTTGCGGTATGTAGAATACAATAAGGCAGTCCGGTTTCATCCTTAATGGCCCGGTATTCGTAGGCATAGTAAGCGGTGTGTAACGTCCCGTTTCTTATTGTTTCAGCCGGAATAGCATCACCTTTATCTGTAATCCCAGTTAGCAACACATTTTTCAGCATATTGATAAAAGGTTGCCCCTTTAACTCAGGCACGGCATCTTCTAAAGGTTTACCGATTACCGAGCGGTCTTTACCCCAAAAAGCAATCATCGCATCGTTGGCCATTTCGATTACAATTTGCTCTGATGTGTATATGGCTGTAGCATCTTTTGATAAGGAAAGCACCTCTAAAAGTTGATTATTATTTAAAACCTTTGAATAACTTCCCATTTATATTTTAAAATTAAAACCCGACTATGCTGATATTTTTTTGATTAAAATGAAATCGTACTCCTTATCATACAAGTTGGCCCTACAAATGTTTGGTTAGTCCCGTTTTATTATTAAATTTTATTGGCCGGCACTTAATTTATCGCGTATTTTCTGTTTAAGTATGCCTGCGGCCTGGGTATATCCGCCATCTGCTCCGTCAACAAAATGGATATGGTCATCCTCCAGGTCCCTAACATAACAAGACATAATCGATTCGCCACTGACGTAAAGGGCATATAAAATTTTATTATCCTTTTCGAGCTGGTTAAGCTCCTTCTGTAATGCCAGGCGCTGCTGTGCAGTTCCGGTAATGACCGTGTTTATCCTTCCGTCTATCACCAGCGTATCCGACATTTCTACAAGCTGTTTAAGGTATTTTTTACCACGCGCTGTTCGGAAATAGATATATCCGTAAATATTAATGAACCACGATTTTAGGAGTTCAAAAAACTTAATTTTTCCAAGCCGGTGTTTCATCTCCTTCCCTAAACTATTAAAGCTCGTTTTGAAAATCAATTTAGAAACAGAAATGGGCTGACGCTTTTCCGGGCTGCCATAAATTTGATCGAGGTGATGGATCACTTTGCTGAAAACGCTGGCCTGTTGCTCCGTTTCTGAAGCTATAACAATCAACGTAACTACTTCATCACTGTTTTCGGGTGGTTCGATCTTGTCCCAGCGGCATTGCATACCACTTAAATCGATTTCATCGCTTGCGGTATCATGGCCGGCTAGCAGGTAATGCTCTCCCTTGATAACCTGTTCTGCATAGGCCAGGCCATCGCCTAAAACAATGGGTATGGAAAACGTTTCAGCACTACTAAATCTACAAATGTTAAGGCTGTGGCCTTCTTTATAAATTTCGGCAACAGGTATAATACCAGTTCTTAATTCGAGGTTAAAATTTTGCAAGGTATTGTCTTTGTATTTCAGCAGCGATTTCATCACATCATCCACAATACCGGGCGGAACAATAAAAGTGGCCCCATCGCCACCAAAGAAAAATGGTACCGAAATATTTGCTTTGAACGCAATATTAAGTACCGCAACAATACTACCCGTTGCCACCAGATTTACATTTTCATGCAGTCCCAGATTGACTGCAGCTGTTGAACTTTTGATATCAGTGATGATGACATACCAGCTTGCAACCACTTTTTCAAATAATCGATTTTGAATCAATAACTGATGCAAAGGCATTTTATGAACGGGCAGATTGGAATAGAAATGATCTTCGTTATTTGACATAATTGAATATGGAACAGCTCTAATATACGCATTAGAAAAATTTAAGTTTTCTAATCGGGAGACTAATAACAAATCTTATTTAGAACAAATAAAAATAATTTTGCTATTTAGACGCAAAAACCCTTCCTTTGCGCCAACTAAGAATTAATCTAAATAAAAATGGATAAAAAATTTACTTTTTTTTTAAATATTATAGCTTTTTTTCTGCTTTTAGCAGGAAATACAATGGCACAAAGCAAAAACGGATCTGTTTCAGGTTCGGTTAAAACCAGCGATGGCAATCCGGCAAGTTATGTAAGTGTGGGTTTAAAAAATACCGGTAAAACGACACAAACTGATGAGAAAGGTAATTTCACGATCAAAAATGTAATACCAGGCACTTATACCATTAAAACATCAGCTATAGGTGTAGCTGCACAGGAAAAATCAGTTACTGTTGTTGCTGGTGCGACTGCAAATGCTGATTTCACCATTGCAGAATCTTCATCGCAATTGGACGAAGTCGCCATTAACGGATACAAAACACCTAACAGAAAGCCAGCTAACTTAGGTAAAATCGCCATTGCTCCTATGGATCTTCCACAGGCAGTGCAGATTATTGGAAGGCAGATCATTACGGATCAGCAGGTAAATAGTTTGGGCGACGTAATGAAAAATGTGAATGGTGTAGCCTTAGGTGCTAATCGTGGTGCAGTTGGCGAAAATTTCTTTGCAAGGGGTTATAGCTTAGGAAGCAATAACATTTTCAAAAATGGAGCAAGAACAACTATTGGTGGCAGCCCTGAGGCAAGTACATTAGAATCGGTAGAGGTTTTAAAAGGAAGTGCCGCTTTACTTTATGGTGGTGTTAGTGGTGGAGCTGTTGTGAATATGGTTACCAAGAAACCTAAATTTGAAAACGGTGGTGAGGTAAGTATGAGAACAGGTAGTTATGATCAATACAAACCAATGGTTGATCTTTATGGTCCAATATCAAAGAAACTTGCTTTTAGAGCAATTGGTACTTACGAAAATGCCGGAAGCTTTAGAGATTATGTAAAATCAAAACGTATTTACATTAACCCATCATTATTATATAAGATAAGTGAGCAAACTGAGGTTTTGGTTCAAGGTGATTATTTGAAAAGCGATTTCACTCCAGATTTTGGTGTAGGATCGGTGAATAGTCAGATTGTAGATTTTGGCCGCGATAAATTCATTAATACCCCTTGGGCTTACAATAAAACAAATACCACTACTGCCCAAGCCAATTTAACGCATAAATTTAACGAAAACTGGAAATTAAATGCAATTGGATCTTTCCAGGCTTATAATCGTAATTATTATGGATCAGACCGCATCCAGGCCAATACAGCAGGTATTTCTGCAAGAAATCTTTCCAGAGCACTAAGTAAAGAATATACTTACAACCAACAAATTAACATTAACGGAAGTTTTAGCACAGGAAGCATTAAACATACTGTTTTGTTTGGGGTAGATGCAGATCAATCGAGAGTAACCAGCAATGCATTCGCTTATGGCAAAGATGCTAAAGGTGCTTACATTACTACTTTAAATTATGGTAATGTTAACGTTTTCGATGAATCTACTTATTACGGTTCGGGATTAATGCCTGAAGCATTTGCCATAACAAGCACACTTGCACCAATTTATAGATATGGTGCTTTCTTTCAGGATTTAATCGAAGTAACTGAACAATTTAAAGTATTGGCAGGCTTACGTTATACAGATCAGAAAAATGCAAGTTCAAGGGCTTTAAACATAGAAAGTGGAATAACAGCACCAGGTGCTACAAAGTTTGATGATGCTTTTTCTCCGAAATTGGGTTTAATTTATCAACCCCTCAAAACCATGTCAATGTATGTGAGTTATGCAAATAACTTTATTCCAAATACGGGTGTTGATATTAACAATAATGCACTTCCACCATCAACTGTAAATCAATACGAAGCTGGACTTAAAAATGATTTCTTCGGCGGGAAGTTATCAGCCAATCTAACTTATTATAAAATAATCAATGATAATATTTCACAGGCCGCTATACTTCCAGACGGAACGACCAGCAGTGTTTATAAACAATTAAACGGTCAAACAACCAGTGATGGATTGGAACTTGATGTTAACGGAAATCTCGCTAAAGGACTCAACTTTTTATTAGGTTATAGTTATAACTTTATGCGTTACACCAATACAGCTGATGTTACCGGGATGATTGAGGATGTTCGTTTAGTAGGTACAACCAAAAACACGGCGAATGCGACTTTATTTTACACTTTCCAGGACGGTGCGGTTAAAGGCTTAAAATTAGGTGCCTCTGCATTTTATACGGGCAAACGTAATGGAGGTTGGAACGATGCTAAAAATGCACCAACTTTGAGGTTAATTCCACTAAGTGCATTTACCACCCTGGATTTTTCTGCAGGATATAACTGGAAAAAATTCTCGCTTCTTGCTAAAGTTTCGAACATTACCAATGAGCTGAATTATTTCGTTCACGAAAACTATAGCGTAAACCCTATTGCCCCACGCCAGTTTGTAACGACCCTGTCTTATAGATTCTAATCAAAAAATAGGTTAAATAAAAAGCTCCAGGTCGGTTGATCTGGAGCTTTTTGCTTTTTACGTGGTTGGCCTATTACTCAAATATCCATTTGCTGGTATGTGGTCTTCGATGGCTGAATTTATGCTTTAATGACCTCACTGATGAGCAAAGCAAAGCCAATGGTTACAAGACATATCCTCATAACCACACTATCCATTTGTTAAGCTAAGAAAGAATTAAAGAATAATCAGGATGGTGCCTGACTTCAGCAGTTTAAAATAGTAGTGATATTCCCCGTGGCGGTTGACTTTTTCAATTTCGCATACCTTACCCGATTTGCCATACTCATCAGCTAATAAATCGCCAATTTTAATGTTATCTAACTGATTTACGTTAAGGGATGCTCTTTTAATTAATGTAGCTGTTTTTTCCATAAGATTGCAGTTTGAAGTATTTACGTAACTAAAAACCATTAGGTTTTGTAGTTTCATAAATTACCTACTAATAAGTATCAAACATACAAAATTGTAGTGTTAATTAGCAATACACAATCTCATAAACTCTTTTCATGTATAAGGCTTCGTCTATCTTGGTAAAAAACTCATACCATTCTTCCCGCGTAAAGACTAAACTGATGTCAGGGAAAGGTGTCGATAAAATCACAACCTGCCTCCCATCTGGCCTGTTCTCTAAATAATCATCGAAATCGAGTTTTTTGGTAGCCACATAAAAAGCATCAAACTGATCAAAAGAAAAATTCATTAAAACACCCGAGCGCCATATATTTAAAACTTTACAATTATTGCATTGTGCGATGGTGATATTTTCGTTTTGAGCAAGTACAGTTGTTTTACACATGGGCTTTACATTTAATATTGATCGATAGATTTAACAAATATCTTATTATTTAGAATAATTCCAAATAATAAATTCAATTTATAAATAAAAGCCAAAAAAAAATACCTCCGATTTTCATCGGAGGTATTTTCTATTATGCTGCATCGTAAATGACAACCTTTTCGAAATAAACCCTGAATTCATCCAGGAAAGCTTTATGTAGTGGGTGTACCTGATAAACATCATGTGCAGCCAAATCTTCAAAGAAAAGAATGAGGCTAAAGGTATAAGTGGTATCTACCACAGCACGCTCAATCGGTGCCGGTACGCCAATGTGAAAAGTTTTTACAACTTCAATGTTCTCTAATGTTTGTAAGCTATTGCGGAAAGCAATTTTCTGCTCATCGGTGGTATCGGCTTTGAGCCAGAATAAAACGTGGTGTGCGATCATTTTTTAATTTTTTCCAAATATAAGGAAAGCCGGAAAAGATCATAAGTTTTATCCAAAAACACTTTTGGCTTTATCAATGGCCTTCATTAAATCAATTCCCTTGCCCAGTACACCTTTAAACAAATCTCCCTCCACTTTTAAGCGATCGATGGTATTAAAAATATTAAAATCTTTCATTTTCAAGCCAGGTTTAACTTCATCCCAATGCAGAGGCATTGATACGGTTGCACCAATTTTCGGGCGCAATGAATAAGGTCCGGCAATGGTTGCCCCTGGCCTATTCTGCAAAAAATCTAAATACATTTTACCTTTTCTGGCCGCCACCATCCGCTCGAGCGAAGTATATTCAGGGATTTGATTGTGCACCAGGTTGACCACTATTTTAGCAAACATCTGACTTTGCTCATAAGTATATTTGGCATTTAAGGGAATGTAAATATGCATTCCGGTTGAACCTGAGGTTTTACAATAACCGGGAACATTTATGGCATCCAATACTTTTTTAGTTTCCAGAGCGGCCTGTACCACCTGATCAAAAGTATGCTTATCGGGATCTAAATCAATTACACAGTAATCTGGATTATCGGGACTTTGTACCCGGCTAAACCAGGGATTCATTTCTATACAGCCTAAACTGGCCATCCAGAGTAATGAAGCTTCATCCGTTCCCACCAGGTATTCTTTTTTTTCACCTTCGCCATTTTCATAGGGGAAAGTTTCGGCCCAGTCTGGTGCTTTTCCCTTTACATCTTTCTGGTAAAAACTCGGACCATGTATTCCACCCGGAAAGCGGTTAAGCGATTGAGGCCGGTCTTTCAGGTAAGGCATTATATATTCAGCAACCTGGTAATAGTAGTTAAACATATCTCTTTTGGTTACCTTATCTTCGGGCCAATATATTTTACTTAAGTTGGTGAATTTAAGTTCGTGGCCTTTAACTTTCCTGACCTGTGTTTCATCTTTCGGATTTAACAAAGTTTTAGGTTCTTTACCTTTTGGAGCTTTTATTGCCGCTGCATGGGGACTTTTCTCTTTAGTGTCGTCGACAATTTGATCTGTAGGCATTTCGGCTTCCCTTACCACTTCTTTGGCTTTTTTATCTTCACGCATGCCCTGGAAAGACGGGTGACGGAAAACACCATCTTCCGTTACTTCAGTAAAAGCAACCTCGCATACCAATTCTGGCTTTAACCAGGTGGCTTGTGCTTTTGGTGGATTTGGCCTGAAGCGGGAGGGTTTATTTACATCAGGAATACTCTCGAAGGGGCTTTTATCGATAATAATCGGCTTAAACTGCTCCATCATGGTTTTCTGAAGTTTATCTGAAAAACCAGTCCCTACTTTGCCCACATATTGTAGTTTTCCCTTTTCATACACGCCTAATAGTAAAGAGCTGAAAGATTTAGCAGTATCGGCGTTTTTGGTGAAACCGGCAATAACCACTTCCTGCCGCTTCTGTACCTTAATTTTCAGCCATTCTTTCGATCTCCGGTCTGTTGCATAAATACTATCCGTTTTTTTGGCAATAATGCCTTCCAAGCCCATTCTGCTGGCCGCATCAAAAAAGTCTACTCCACTGGCTTTAAAAACTTTCCCAAGGCGCACACGGTCATCATCAGTTGGCAGTACCTCGTTCAATATGGCTTGTCGCTGGTAAAGTGGCAGTTCCATCAGGTTTTTACCATCGTACCAGAGAATATCGAACACATAAAAAACAAGTTCTCCGTCAGCTTCGCTTCGCCAGTTCTGCAGCGAGCCAAAATTAGACACACCTTTGCTATTTAAAACCAAAATCTCACCATCCAATACCGCATTCATTTTCCAGCCCAAAAGCAGATCGTAAATGGGATAAAATTTTTCGTTAAAGGATTTATTATTTCTTGACAACAGATCAACCTTTCCTTTATTGACAAAGGCCAGGGCACGATAACCATCCCATTTTACCTCATATTGCCAATCAGGATCGTCGAAAGGTTCGTCAACCAAGGTGGCCAGCATGGGTTTTATGCCTTTTGGAATAGCGGTTTTAGGGGCTTTCTTCAGTATGGCTTTTACATCTACCACGACGTCATCACCCACCGCTTTGGTTTCTTTCTTTACTTTTCCTTTCGGGCTTTTTTTTTCAGTTTTTAAATCCTGCTCCTTCCCTTCTTTCCAAACCTTATCGGATGTTTTTTCCATCTTTTCGATTGTTTTTCCAGAAAGCACCGATTTATCTTCTTTGGTAATGTCTTTTACAGAAGCATAATCATCTTTATGTTTGATTAACAGCCAGCCGTTTTCGCCCATCCCATGGGTTTTCACAAGTGCAAACTCGCCATGAAGTTTTTCTCCGTTGAGCTTGATTTTTAAAGAACCATCTTTTAACTGACCTAATAAATGTTTTTCCTGTGCTTTTTTGCCCTTAATCGTTTCAATAGGCTCATAAGTTCCTTCATCCCATACAATAACGGTTCCGCCACCGTATTCGCCTTGTGGGATAATGCCTTCAAAATCTTTATAATCGTATGGATGATCCTCTACCATCATGGCCAGACGTTTGGTTTTTGGATCGGTTGAGGGGCCTTTCGGTACGGCCCAGCTTTTTAGCACACCTTCCATTTCGAGTCTGAAATCGTAATGCAGCCGCGAAGCATCATGTTTTTGGATTACAAAATGTAATTTATTCCGATCGCTGCTTTTGCCCGATTTTGGTTCGGTAGTTTTGGAGAAATCGCGTTTGGCAACATACTTTTTCAGACTCATAACCCAGGTTTTACTTTTTTAAATAATTTTCCACTTCACGGGCAGAGGTACCAACTGTTTGCACCACGGCTTTCAGTTTATCTTTGCTCACCCCAAATTTGTTAGACCAATAATCCAGCTCATAACCTTCGTTAATGTTGATCTTAGCCCGATCAGCACTACCGTTTTTTAGTTTATCATCCATAATTATTTTGATTAGACGGTTATAAAACAGCCCAATAACAAAAAAGGTTTTAACAGCCATTTTTTACAAACGGATATTAAAACCTTAAAAAAATAAAATTTAAATATTAATCTACAAACGCAGTAACCATCTCTGGTTTGGTTTCTTCCTCATATGCGAACTTATTCATGGTGGCCATATTAATGACCCTTAACCACACCAAAAAATAAGGAAAGCTAATGATCGCGAGCGACAAGGGATGGGCTTTTGCAAAGGATGGGAACAGCAATAACGGGAAATTGCAGGTAATGACGAGTAAAACGGGTAACAAGACTTTTTTCATGGCCTTATTATTTTCTTTAACATACCAGATGCCCACGCCTATTACTGAAATAATAAAAGTACAATCTTCAGCTCCGGTACTAAATAATACTGGAAACAGCATCACTGAAGACAGGATCATGAATTGAAACTTAGCTTTCGAAAAACTTGCTGTACGACTAAAAGGCAGCATAAATATCAAAGAACCGATGATTAAAAAGAGAGAATTGGATATTCCCGGCTGATCAAAAAGCTGCCTAAAGAAACCCATAATCGAAATATCTATTCCTTCACCTGAAACATTAAGCATATTTTTCCCGATCAGCGAGTTTTTCCAATCGATATAACTTTGTACAACAAAATCCGGATCGGCCAATAACATCGGCAGTAAGAATATCACTATCGACCACATGATTAACCACAAAACAAAAACAGGCTTTTTCTTCGCAAAAAAGAAGAATACTAAACCTACAATACCATAAAGTTTAATAAATGTACCCAGCACAATACAAAGGGCAGACCATATTCCTTTATCTTTATTTATTTGCGTATAACTTAGTATCATTAAGGCCGCGGCACCTGCATTAAACTGCTGATTCAGCATCGATTCTATTAAACAGGGAATGGCAATATAACCGATAATAACTTTTTTATCCTCGCTTAAAGGTAAAGTTTGAACAGCTTTAAAGAGCAGGAAACAATTAAACAGGTTCCAAAAGAGTAAGCCAACCCAGTTATGCATTAAAGCAAAGGGCGCCATTAAAATACTGAAAACGGGGCCGTAATGATTGGCATCTTCGTGATAAGCCGGATAAGGGGCGTAAAGAGATTTTTCCTGAAGAAGATTCCTGAAGGTATTCTCAAAAATGAGGTAGTTATTATACCTGTGTGTTGCCCACGAATCGATCACAAAAATAAGTGTGATGAGTACCCAAAGGAATAATACAAAACGATTGTCCTGATAAAATTTTTGACGCGGAGATAGACCGGGAGTGTCAGGTATGGGATGGCTTAACATTTGTAAAAATTATATTACAATACAATAATAAATATGTTAAATGACAAAACCAAGTGTTTTTGTAAGGAAAATGTTACTCTTTTTTAGGATAAAAATATCTGCTTTAAATGACACACCTAAATCGATTTTCAAGAACAGTTTGGCAATTGGTTTAAGATAAACATTCGATTCCGATCCAAATCGTTAACTATTAAAGCCCTTGTAGCTTTATATTTGACAATCTTTTGGCAAAACTCCAAAACCAAATCAGAATTAGCGGTGTTTGTAATCACATATTAACTAACCAAAAAATCGGTAAAAGATGGAATATCAAATTAATTCGATGAATGCCAGAAAAGAGTTTATTGAGATCGCTGATGAGCAGGATCGCAATTATTGGGCAGCCAGATTAGGCATTACAGCTGAAAAATTAAAATCGGTAGTTAAAGCGATCCAGAGCATGGAATTTTCTATTGTAAAAGAATATTTAACAATGGAAAAAATTAAATCCGGAAATGCTTATCAACGTTTTCTTAACCCTTCATAGGTTTAAAATTAATTTCAGTTTAATTAATAAAGGCCTGATATAAACTATTGATAGCCGCCCTGCTAAAATCAGGGAAGCCATCGGTATAAGTGGCGTTTATACCGTTTGTAATGATAACGAAGCCAAACTTTTCTTTCGGATTAAAAAACATGGTGCTGAACAGGCCATAAGCTGAACCTGTATGTCCTTTCAGTTTTACACCTGGAATAAGCTGGTCAGCAGTCCTGATGGCAAGGCCATATCCTTCCTCATCAGTTAAGGCAGTCTGCATCTTTTTTGCACTCTTTTTACTAATGATCTGCACACCATTTGATCGACCATAATTCATGTGCATGATCATGTATTTAGCTAAATCAGTTGCCGAAATCTTCATGCCCCCTGTGGGTGAAAAAACAGGTGTACTATAACCCATGATATAATTTGCAATTTCTGCCCTTCGTGGCGCATATGCCATTGGTGAGAGTGTATAAGTCTTCGTATCGGCATGATACTCATATAAATTAACAAAACGTGTACTATCTAAAGAATCGACGCAATAACCGGCGTAAAGTCCTAATGGTTTCAATACGTGGTTTTTCACATAATTATCAAAGCGTTCACCCGATTTCTTTTCGATGATGGTGCCAATCAGGTTAAAATTCAGGTTGCAATAATCAAATTTGCTTCCAGGAGCATAATCGTTATAACATTTGGCCCAGTTTGGGTTTTTAGCCGGATTAATCACATCCAGGTTTAAATAACCCTGCGAATCGTTTAAACTTGAAGTATGTGACAAAGCCATTTTTAAGGTAATTTTGTTATCTGGAAATTTTGGGTTCCTGATTTTAAATCCCACCAGATCACCAAAATCATCATCTAAAGAAATTTTACCTGCTTCTACCAGTTGCATAATGGATGTTGCCGAAAAAGATTTAGAGATCGAAGCAATCCTGAAAATATCCTGCTCGGTTAAAGGCTTTTTATTTTCTAAATCTTTTAAGCCAAAAGCATGGGTATAAATGATCTTGCCATCTTTAACCACGGCTACAGCAGCTCCTACCGCACTAAATTTCTCCATGATTTGCCTGAAATCTGCTTCAGCTTTTTCATTTTGCGCTTTTGATTGCGTGATTAAACCAACGATCAGGATAAATGCATAAAAATATTTAAGTTTCATAGCTTATGGGATAAGAAATAAATAGAAATGTTTTGCTAAAACAAAGCACTGCGCTACCGGAAATTTATCTGGCATCGTTTACTTCCAGCCAATGTCCATCGGGATCTTTAAAATAAATCTGCTTTACGCCATCTACGCGTAATGTGATTCCTTTCTCTTTCCCGGCCCAATCCTCAAAGCTGATATTTTTGGCATTCAGTTTTTTTACAAAATCGTCAACAGATGGAACACTGAAACATAAATGTCCGTTTTTATCGAAAACTTCATTTCCTTTTGCACCCTGGATTAAATGTAATTGTCCGGCTGAGCCTAAACTAAACCAGGTATGGCGGTTATCTTTAAAAGGTTCGGGAATGATTTTAAGGTTGAACACACTTTCGTAAAAAGTGGTTGCTTTGCTCAAATCAGCCACATAAACTGCAATATGATTTAAAACAGCAGGTAAATTTTCGATTTTATTTTGCGCCATGGCTTTCTGAAAAGTGATAGAAAATAAGATGATGGTAAACAGGAAGATTTTTTTCATGTTTAAATATCAAATTTATAAAGGAATAATTTTAATAAAAGTTAAACATTCTTTCCTGATCTTTCCTATTGTATGGACTCATTTCTGTTAATTTACATTTGTTTTTAGCGTCGTTCTCTAGATCGATCGTCATGCTACGGAGGCTCCCCTCATTCTAAAAAAACTATCGAGTGTCGACACCAATATTTATTTATTTTCCGCTCTATGCCGCGGCGGCATGGTACTTTGGAGCGCCAAAGTACCCAAAACGCTTTGTCAATCCAGCAATGAGCCGTTTGCACAATCCCATGCACATCAAAAAAACAGCGGCACTTCGTTTTGTGTTCAATATTTTTTTTTTAAAAAAAGTTAAATCATCGTTAGTGAACACAAAACCACTGCGTTTCAGGCTTGTTAGTACTAATTGACCTAGACAGCACCTGTTTTTTTGATTTTTCCGGCTCTTGGGATTGACAGCGTACTTGGTTAAAACCCGTGCTTTATTAAAGTTGGTTAGCATTATGCCTAAACTATTCTTAAAAAAGATGTGTCCACACGGTAGCATATTTCGGGAGATAAAAAGGATGTACACCTAAATAATTTTATGTTTAATACCAGAGTTGGAAAGATCCTGAAACAAGTTCAGGAAGACGCTGTGAGAAGAAAAAATCAACGCGTTTAGTCTGCGATCTTCTGAAATAGGTTTAACATAGAAATCAGTAAGGGCCCTTCAACTACATTACCATTGACAGGTTTAGAAAATCGGTCGTCATCTCGACCGGAGCAACGCGCAGTGGAGAGATCTTTGGTCTATGTTAAAAGATCTCTCCACTGCGGTCGAGATGACGATTTATCTTAACCTGTCATCCAAGTCCTTTGTTTTTTTTCTAAAACTGACCGCTCAGGGTGACAAAGTTTTATCCATAGCAACAATGTGCCCTGTGTTAAAACAAAAAAAAGGCTGCTTCAATAACCCTAAGCAGCCTTAACAGAAATATAACGATATGAATTGTGATTATTCTTCTAATTCCATCCCCCACCAAGGGCGTGATAAATATCGACTACAGCATTTAACTGCTGTTTTTTGGTTTCGATCAACTCTAACTTCGATTGCAAAGCATCGCGCTGGGTCATCAATACCTCAAAATAATCAGCCCTTGCCGATTTAAACAAATCGTTAGAAATATCGATCGACTGGGTTAGTGCAGTGACCTGTTTCGATTTTAGATCGTAGCTTTTTTGCAGGTTACTGATCTTCGACATCTGGTTGGCCACTTCTATATAACCGTTCAGAATCGTTTTTTCGTAATCGTAAACGGCCTGCAATTGTTTTGCATTTGCGGTTAAATACTCCGCTTTAATGGCGTTGCGGTTAATTAGCGGTCCAGCCAAATCTCCTGCTAATGAATAGATTAAAGATTCTGGCGTTCTTAATAAATACGATGGATTAAATGCCTGATAACCAATAGTTGCCGAAATACCCAAAGAAGGATAAAACTGAGCTTTAGCCACTTTAACATCTAATTTAGCCGCAGCGAGTTCTAACTCCGCCTGTTTAATATCGGGTCGGTTGGCTAATAATTGTGAAGGTAAACCTGTTTGAACGGTTGGTGGTACCAGGTCAGTAAAACTCGATTTATCCCTTATAATGAGCTGAGGAAAACGGCCTAGCAGGAAATTAATTTTATTCTCCGTTTCGGTAATGTTCTGTTGAATATCGAATTCCAGGCTCTTAGAGCTTAACACTTCAGCCTCAAATTTACGCACGGCAAGTTCGTTAACCCTACTGGCCTCTTTCTGGATTTTCATCAGTTCTAAGGCGTTTTTCTGCAGCTCAATGTTCTTTTTCACCGTCTCTAACTGATTATCGGCAGCCAGCAGCTCGTAATATGAATTTGCAACCTCCGCAATTAAATTGGTTACTACGAAATTTTTACCTTCTACTGTCGCTAAATAATGACTTATAGCTCCTTTTTTCGCATTGCGTAATTTGTGCCAGATGTCGGCTTCCCAATTGGCTTGCAAACCAAAAGTATAATCCGGCAATATTTCAGGAACTTCTTTGCCCGGTGTAATTTCTGTTGAAGCATCGCCGGCACCCGAACTGGTGTAACGGCCAACTTTATCCAGACCAGCGCCAACACGGTAGTTTACACTTGGCAAGAGCTCTCCTTTTTTCGCTTTGATTTCGTTTTTCGCAATTTCGATATCCTGCAGCGTAATATTCAGCTCCTGGTTATTTTTCAATGCTGTATCGATCAGGTTGACCAGATTTGGATCGGTGAAAAACTTACGCCATTGTATACTGGCTGTACTTACAGTATCCTGCGCGCTACCAAAGGCCACAGGAACATTTTTATTTTCGGTGCGTTGGGCCACTTCTGGTAATCTACAGGCAGTATATGCGGCGCATATCAGCACTAAACCAAGGCCTTTATAAATATTATTCTTAAACATTATCTTCTACTTCTTCAGTTAATGGATGTTCTTCTTCAATTTTGATCAGCTTGTGCCTGGCTGCTATTGTTCCAAATACATAATACAATCCGGGAATAATCACCACGCCGAAAATGGTACCGAAAAGCATACCACCGGCAGCAGCCGAGCCAATCGTTCTGTTACCGATTTTCCCTGGTCCGGAAGCAATCATTAAAGGAATTAAACCTGCAATAAAGGCAAAAGAGGTCATTAAAATCGGGCGGAAACGTACACTTGCACCTTCCATTGCTGCTTTTAATACCGATGCACCCTGGGCATGCCGTTGTGCAGCAAACTCCACAATTAATACGGCGTTTTTGCCGAGTAAGCCAATCAACATCACCATCGCCACCTGCGCATAAATGTTGTTTTCCAATCCCAATAATTTCAGGAACAAGAAAGCGCCAAAAATACCGGCAGGTAAAGAAAGGATCACAGAAAGTGGCAGGATAAAACTTTCGTATTGGGCTGCGAGCACCAGGTAAACGAACCCTAAACAGATCAGGAAGATATAAATAGCTTCGTTGCCTCTTGATACTTCATCTTTTGAAATACCCGCCCAGTCGATACCGAATCCTCTTGGAAGTGACTTCTTGGCAACTTCAGTAATGGCTTTGATGGCTTCACCAGAACTGTAACCAGGAGCAGATTGTCCGCTGATTTCCGAGGCATTGTACATGTTGTGTCTCGTAATCTCAGATAAACCGTACACTTTCCGCATTTTGATAAAGGCCGAGAAAGGCACCATTTCATCGCGGTCGTTTTTAACCGAAAGTTTTAAAATATCTTCTGGTAAGGCCCTGTACTGAGGCAATGCCTGTACAATTACTTTATACTGGTGATCGTATTTAATAAAACTGGTTTCATAATTACTCCCTACAAAAGTTGATAGCGTATTCATGGCATTATCAATACTCACCCCTTTTTGTTGCGCAATATCGTTGTCGACATCTAACATGTACTGAGGGAAACTTGCACTGTAAAAAGTAAATACCGATGATAGTTCTTTACGTTTATTCAGCTCTTTTACAAAATCGTTGGCAACAGTTTCCATTTTTTTATAATCGCCGCTACCTGCCTTATCGAGTAAACGAAGCTCGAAACCGCCCGCAGCACCATACCCAGGAACAGCTGGTGGCTGGAAAAATTCGATGGTTGCACCTGGAATAGATTTGGATTTCTCTTCAAGCTCCTCAATAATCTCTACGGCCGAGTGTTTACGCTCGCTCCAATCTTTCAGGTTGATTAAACAGGTACCCGAATTCGATCCGGTACCTTCTGTTAGAATTTCGTATCCGGCCAGAGATGAAACGGATTTTACACCATCAATATCTTCGCACATTTTCTGCAGTTTCTCTGAAATCTGATCAGTACGTTCTAAAGTAGATCCCGGAGGGGTTTGGATAATGGCGTACACCATCCCCTGATCTTCATTCGGAATAAAACCTGATGGCACACTTCCACTTAATCCCCAAACACCTAAACAAAAGGCGATCAGGATTCCAAAAGTTAAGATCCTGCGACTTACTACCTTGGTTAATACCAGTTCATATTTACCCGAAAGTTTAGCAAAACCATTGTTGAAACCGTCTAAAAAGCGATCGATAATCGTTTTCTTTTTCTTCGATCCATGATTATTCTTCAACATGATGGCACATAATGCCGGGGTTAGTGTTAATGCCACAATACCCGAAAGGATAATTGCCGTTGCCATGGTGATCGAGAACTGACGGTAGAAAATACCCACCGGCCCCGACATAAAAGCAACCGGGATAAATACCGATGCCATTAAAAAGGTAATGGCGATAATTGCCCCACCAATTTCTTTCATAGCCTGTTGCGTAGCTTTCAGCACGGAGAGCTTCCTGTTGTGCTCCATCTTGGCATGCACCGCTTCAATTACCACAATCGCATCATCTACCACTACCCCAATGGCCAATACTAAGGCGAACAAGGTAATCAGGTTGAGCGTAATACCGAAGAACTGCATAAACACAAAGGTTCCGATTAAGGATACCGGAACAGCGATAGCCGGAATGAGCGTTGACCGCCAGTCGCCAAGGAACAGGAACACCACCAAACCCACCAAAATAAAGGCTTCAACCAGGGTGTGAATCACTTTTTCAATGGAGGCATCCAGGAATTTGGAAACGTCGTAACTTACTTCATAATCCAACCCTTTAGGAAAAGAGCTCGATTTGATCTCGGCCATTTTCGCTTTCACATCTTTAATTACCTGACTGGCGTTACTACCATAAGATTGTTTCAATACAATAGCTGCTGAAGCCTTTCCGTTTAAGGTAGAATATAAATTGTAAGCAGAAGCACTAAAATCTACATCTGCCACATCTTTTAAACGCAGTAATTCGCCATTTGCACTGGCCCTTAGCACCACATTTTCATACCCTTCTTTGGTACTAAAACGTCCGGAATATTTTAACACATATTCGAAAGCCTGAGAGCGTTTACCAGAACTCTCGCCGGTTTTACCCGGAGAAGCTTCTAAACTTTGCTCATCCAGTGCTTTCATCACTTCATCCACAGAGATTTTATAGGCCTGCATACGATCTGGTTTAAGCCAGATCCGCATGGCGTAATCCCTATCACCCAAAATATCGGCAAAACCTACACCATCAACCCTTTTCAACTCAGAAAGCAAGTTGATATCGGCATAATTATACAGGAAATTCTGGTTCATTTTAGGGTCTTTACTGTACAAATTGATGTACATTAACATGTTAGACTCCTCGCGGGTGATTTTTACCCCCTCACGAACCACTAAAGGAGGAAGTTTGTTGGTAACAGCCGCTACACGGTTCTGCACATTGAGCGAGGCCTGATTCGGATCAGTACCTAAGTTAAATACCACCTGAATAGAGGCTTCACCGTCGTTACCGGCATCAGAAGCGATATATTTCATGCCCGGTACACCGTTGAGTGCACGTTCGAGTGGAATAACCACCGATTTGATCAACAATTCGTTATTTGCCCCTGGGTACTCTGCCGTAATATTAACTTTAGGCGGCGAAATAGAAGGGAATTGTGTAACAGGCAGGTAGCTGATGGCCAACACCCCAAGAAACACAATGATAAGCGATATGACAATAGAAAGGACGGGCCTTTGTATGAATTTACTAAACATAAAATAAGTATGGAGGGTGCTGGATTATTCTGTTTTCAATCTTAATTGTTTCATCACTTCCTGAGGCTGCTGAAATTTGAAAGCGATTTTATCATCATCTTTAACTTTCTGCACACCTTCAAGCAATATTTTGTCGCCGGTTGTGATGCCATCACCTACAATGTATAAATCAGGAAGATCGCCTGCGATGGTGATTGCTCTGGAATGTACTTTATTGTTTTTATCAATCACAAAAACATAAGTTTTATCCTGAATATCATAAGTAGCCTTTTGCGGAATTACCAAGGCATTTTTTAAAGGCACTACCATTTGGATCTTGCCCGTTTCACCGTTTCTCAATAGGTTATCAGAATTGTTAAACCTGGCCCTGAAAGCGATGTTTCCTGTTTCGTTATCAAATTCGCTTTCAATTACTTCAACTTTTCCTTTCGATTTCAACAACTCATTATTCGCCAATAACAGGCTAACTTCCTGCTGCCCCTTTGCTTTTGCTGTACTTTGGTAGTTCAGGTATTCTGGCTCTGAAACATTAAAATAGGCAAAAACCTGACTGTTATCTGAGAGGCTGGTCAATAATGCACCTTCATCAACCAAACTACCCAGTTTTAAAGGAATACGATCGATGGTACCCTCAAAAGGCGCCCTGATTTCGGTATTGGATAAATGAAATTTGGCCAATGAAGTTTCGGCATTTGCCGATTGCAGCTTGGCTTTAGCCATAGCCAGTTCATTTTTAGAAACGATGTTTTTATCAGACAATAGTTTCGTGTTTTCTAATTCAATTTCTGCCGATTTTGTTTCTGCCTGTGCTTTTAACAGCTCAGATTGTGCTGCTTTAGGCATAATCTTAAACAACAGCTGGCCTGCTTTTACATGCTGACCTTCATCTACATAAATATTTTGGAGATAACCCTTTTCCTGGGCCCTAACTTCGATATTCCGAACAGATTTAATCTGCGAAACATATTCTTTGGTAAACGAAGTATCCATTTTTAACGGCGTGGTTACCGCATAAGTAGCTACTTCTTCTTTTTCTTCTTTCTTCGAAGTACAACCCGTTACGTAAAGCAAAGTACATAAGCCTAAGCACATGACAACTCTTTTCATCTTTTTTTGTTGAATGGTTTTAATCTGATTTATTTTTTTTCTAATTAGTTTCCCTTGGCAACCAATTTATGATGAAAAGTAGCCTACAACCGATGTGCAGATACCCAATTGACTTCAATAAATTATGGTTACGCAATGATTTAATTCGAAAGCGAAATAAATACAGATTTATGAAGTTATAATGAAGTTGAACTTCAGGTTTGGATGAGCGAAATTGTGTTTAAATCAAGCAAAAGATGATTTATTGATACAACCAGCACATTAAACCTACTTTTTTGAACGGATTGTTAATTAACAGAAAGATTTAGATAGAGAAATTACGATTTTTAATACAATGGCTCCGTCCCAAACCATTTTTGAGTAATTTTCAGAATGAAGAATAAATTGGATTTATTGACGATAAGCTTACATAAGTTAACCTACAAACATCATCTTTATATAAAAATGAATACGAATGACAGTGAATTTTAATGAATTGAATTAATACATTTTTAAGGAATCGTAATCTAATAAACTATAAGATTCCCGCCTGCGCGGGAATGACGATCATTCTATTAGGGTCTGTCAATGATAGCGGACCCGATGGATTACTGGAGCACAGGGCTGCTAAGCGATCAGGGCTATTTAACATTAGACCAGAATTACATCAATAATCTTAATTTCTTAATGATCCACAACAACCAAAATCACTTACGCCAGTAGCCCTTAATTACGGAGAAAAGATAGACCAGAATTACCCAGCCAGCCATCACAAATTTAGGCCATGCGATAAAATCTGTTCGCCAAAATTCATCCAGATTTCCCGGGTGATGAAAACTGTGGAGTAACCTGATGTTCTCAATAACATCAAGTGCGCCAATCAAAAATGCCAGGAATAAATTAAGCCGCAGCAATTCATTTAGCCAGCTTGTTTTTTCTCTTTGCATCTGCGCATTGGATAAAGTCATGATCAGCAGCACATATACCAAAATAAACAGAAAATCTAGGTGTGTATTCTTTTGAGCCAGGTTTAAAAGTGTCTGGTCGCCATAAAGCGTATCGCTCCAAAGCCCAATAATTTCTACTCCTGTACCTTTATTGGCAAGCTCTAAGCTGACAATTCCTTTCCCACTAAAGCGCTGAAGGATGTTTCCCTGAAAGGACATCACAGCACAAACGATGATCAATCCTAAAATCAATATCTTTTTCATCGCTGGCCTCCTTCCTGTTTTACCACTTCGATAACTGCACTTCCGCTTTTATTCGGATAATTTATACAATGGATAAAGGCTGCTGCTGTTTTTTTAAAGTGAGCAGGTAATGGATGCAATTCATCTGTCCAACCGTTTTGACCAACTGACCCTCTTGAATCGATATGGAATACCCGATTCTCCCCTAACATTTCGCTAAAAACGCGACCGATATCGATCATCATTTCGTTAAAGAGATAAATCATAGCATAAACAATCTTTCGCTGATCTTCCGGATTGTAAATTCCCCTGAGTTGTAAGGGTGTTTTTAGCCATCCGCCATGGCCGAGAAAAGTTCGTGCAAACAACCGGTACCATTTGAGTGGATTATATCCGGCTATCTTTTTATCACTGGGAATGGCGTAATCGTAACCTTGTGTAATAATCTGTATGCCCGGGAATTTCCCGTTTTCACCTTTTCCTTTACCTCCGGTGAGAATTCCATTTATAATAAAGTAATACTGAAGCTGAAAAAAAGCCAGCAAAGCATAAAAATCTTTAGATATGAACTGGGTGCCCCGCTTAAAATCTGCTGGATTATCGGGCGCCTTAGCCGCGTTCTGATACAGATATTTAGCGAATTCACTATTTTCAAATTCATTAGAGTCTCCTTTATGGGTAACCATGGCTGCTATCCTTCGGTTTCCAACCAGGTCGTTTCCTCCCCCACTAATGATAAATACATCCGGTTGCAGCGTAGAAAGCTGTTCGACATATTTTTTGGCACTTACCATATTCATCAGCCAGTCGCCTCCTGAGGCCAGGCTATAAACCGCCATATTCTCTTCCATAGAAACCCAGTCGATCACATCGCTCAAAAGAATGGGGTAATTAAACCAAGAATCGCCCTCTACTACCACCACCCTGTTTTTAAGTCCATTATGTTTGGCCGTATGTTTACGAAAGTTATTTTTTACCTTTTTGATAAAACGGGTATTACGCTGACTGTTTTTCAATGCATCTACTTTAGCCATAACGGGTTCCAGTGCCGCTATTTTCCGTACCTGCTCCAGATTAAGGTCGTAGATGTGTTGAATAATTTCAGAGAGATCAAACTCATTAATTTCAGGCCGCAGTTTAATGAGTTCGCTAACCGAAATTTTGTTATTGAGCAGTTTACCGATAAGCTCTTTTTTTATCTTAGGGTCCATGGTTTCAAGATCGTTGTTCATATCATTTTCTTTAGGTTAATGTGTGATTACCTGAAATTTTTCTCCATAAAGCTGAGCATATTCCTGCTCATAAACTTCTCTACAATTTCCGCTCCTGATATGAGGTTGCCTGGCATCGACATGCTGTAATCTGGATTTTCAACAAAGGCATTTGCATGAACAAGAAGTCTGTCTTTGAGCAATCCAAAGTCAGCAGAAGTCCATATCCCATCAATAGGATTAACAATACCATCATTATCGCTCCCCAAACATTGGATATCCCAGGCCGGAAGTCTATTGATATCAAGCAGCACCGCCATATAACGGATCTGCCGCCACACAAATAGTGCCGCATGGAGCAAGATGGCCTCTGTCCCAAGGTGCTTTCTAAAGAGAGCAATTTCATGACTACTGGCAATACGCCGTTCATCTAACTGTATCCCGAACAGCCCTTCACTTTGCCCGATACGTACAATTTCGCGATCAGAAAAGTTGATATCTGCACTTAAAAACCAATTGTAAGCATATTCGTCGCCACATATTGCACCATGGCTAACGATTATGGGGATGTGCTCATTTTTATATTCCTCGTCTAAAAGTTCGAAATATTCTTTTCTGGCCGCAACGCTCATATGTTTAATGTCGATCAGGATTCGCTTACCGTTTGTTTTAGCCAACAAAGCCCTGATCATATCCTTGCCCAATGCATTGAGACCTGTTCCAAGCATCACACTTTGATTGGTGATCAGTTTCACAGAAAAATCGGTTAAACTAGCTGCATGCCCGCATAAACCATTATAAAAATGATGGGCAAAAGTAACAAACAAAGGGCAGTGTGGCCATGCTTTTACCTTAGCCAGGTTATCCATTAAACTTTGTTTTACCAAAGGATCATCGCTTCCCACATCCTCAAATCGATTGTAAAGCGCATGCATCCCTTCAAAAGATAATCCAATGTACACGGTATACACCTCATCATCGGTGCTCTGGGCGATATGCTGGAAATCAATTAATAATACATACCTAAGTTTCTTCGATCCAAAGGTGAATACCCTTCCATCTAAAGCCTTTAAAAAAGCATATTCATTTTCGAGGTCGGTAAAATACCCATTGTTTTGATCCTGGATATAATGTATGCGTTCTTTTCCAATGCCAGTAACCAGATTTACACTATCTGTAACCAAATCACCAGGTAAGGCATTTTTCCGCACAAATCCTTTTTCGAAAGGATAAAGTGAACAGAAAACAAGTCCGACGCCTCCTTGTTCAAGTGCCTGAATACCTGCCTGGGGAAAGCTGGTGATACCTAAAATTTTATTGAGAATCTTTTTAACAAAGGGCGGATTACCATAGTAATATATGCAGTCTTTTACCAAAGGGTCTGCACCAGGTATCCTATCGGGAAAGCTACGTCCGTAAGGTTTCATCGAAGGATGGCAATGTAAATCTGCAATGGAGATATTCATGAGCTGAAAGGTTTTAGATGAAATACGCCCTAAGGCACTGCACAAAATCCGCTTGGGGATATACTGGTAACATTAATTCAAAAGAAAACAGCACTTAAACGGCAGATAACGTGACGCTTCTACATTAAAAGTGAACAGTTATCGAATACGTAAATATAACGGAACAGCTGATAGATTCCAATACCCGCTACTGGGTATAAATCCATTTGTACCGTATCGAAAAAATACCGTAAATACCGGCTATTGGGTATTTGCATTCTGCACCACATTGGTTAAATTGGCCTAACCAATACATACTACTGTTATGCCTGACGATAACTTAGAATAATGCAGGAGACAAACCGGAACAGACCGTTGTTATTCGTTATCATGCTGATCAACTTTCAGTCACAGGCATCATTAAAATTTAAACTCTAACGCGCTTAAACCAACAACTAAATGAAACGCAGAAAATTTATTCAGGACTTAGGAATTGGCTTGACGCTCGCTGGCGCAGTTCCTTCAGCAGTTTTGGCAACCAGCTCTCAGGCGAAGAAGGAGGATGATATTTTTGAATTTTTAACATCCTCTACCTCTCCTGCAGTGGTGCATGCAAATTTTATCTCACTATTAGCATGGTTGAAAAACAATCAATGGATTGCCTATCTTAAAAATATCACAGGCATTGAACTCGATGAATTGGATACTGAACTTGCCCATAAATTGACACAGCCCTTCCAGCCCATCGGTACTCCAACAGGATTTGAAGATTTTGCAGGGATGTGTTTGATTGAAGCTGGCCGCCCTTCGATGAGTTTGTTATACCATGCACTGGCCAGTCCACGGGTACGTCCAACTTTGGATGGTGTCCCATTTACTCCTGCACAATATCCCTCACTCCAGCAAATTGATCAGCTGGAAGATTATATTTATTCGTTACAGACCTTTAAATACCCGTTAAACCAATTACCGACAGGTTATGTGCTGGCCATGTTTGCCTACGAATACCGTCCGGCGTATAAAACACCCGATAAAGCACCCTATGCCGATTTGGTTTTTTCGAGAACGGGTATTTCGAGAATCGGCGAATATGGCAAAAACTATGATGCCGAAAAACGTTGTTTTATTAATGCCCCATCTGACGGCATCGATCAGAAAGCAATAGCAGTAACACCATCAAGATTTGGGCTTTTCATTGCAAAGGTTGTTCCTTGCAGGGCAGTCAAACTTTACAGCGAAGAATCTGATGATTATAAATTATTCCGGCAACGCAGCTTCTTACAGCCCATTCGTAAGGTATTTAACTCAGACCTATTAATTAACGGCGGGGAACTTGTTTTTTACGAGACACACCTGAACGAAAAACTACGAAAACTGGCTGTTAGCAAACAGGTAGACATGTCTGCTGCTTACCGAACCAATGAAGCCCCATTTGTTCGCAAAAGCAGATCGAGCAGTGATGGAACTTTACAACCTGCAAGCAACAACCAGTTGGTTGATCTTGAAAAGCAGGGTTCTTCTTTGCTGGTAAGTTCTTTTCCTTCCAAATTATTATCAGTTGCCAAACAAGATGGATTAATTGTAAGCATTAATGTAAAACCGAAGCAAGGTACAGGATTAAGGTCTGACAGAAGATATACATCGCTTAAACTTTTGGAAAATAAAAATTTAAACATCCTTGACTACATCCTCACGGAGGGAATTTATCCGAGTTTAAAAGCCACCCGGTTTAATGCGCCCAGAAATGTTCCCATGTTTTTAAACATCAGGAATAAAGTCTCGGCAGATTCCCGGCAATATAAAAATATGGGCGCAGGTACCAGTAATTTTGAATCTGAAATTAAAAATGGCAATTATAAAACCGCCTTATTTGAAGACAATATTTGTGAAGGCAGTATTTCCTGTAAGATAAAGGGAAGCCCGGCGGTAAACCTCGACGATAAAATCCTGCCGGCATATTCGCTTGTTGCTGCACCAGATTTCTTCCCTTTTGCCGATAGTTACGACCTGACTAAATATGATCAAACTGACACCAGCTTTTTAGAAGGTGGAATTGAAAATTTGAGTTATTGCCGTCTTCAGCCAAACCCATCCATTGTAGATCCTGTTAACCAAAGCAAGCCTGCATTTTCGGCTCAGGAAAACCTTAATGCCTATCAGCTTCAACATACCATGCTGGCCATCGTATCTAGTGCGGGAAAAACCTGTAATGCCAACTATGAGGGTGATGCGAAATATCAATCACCTGAGTTACGTGATTATATGGCCACCAGTTTTCTGCCCGATACCGCAGCTTTTGTATTTGCCCCAGGCTGGGAAGCGTCCTATTCTTCTCCGGATAATGACAAAAATCATCCCTTTCTCGCCACATTTGGATTGGGTTCGCCCTTTCCAGAGGATATGAAACTTTGTGCGGCAGCCAATGGCATGTGGCCTGTGGCTTCGCCCGATGCGGCGAGAACATTTCAAGGTTCCTTATCGGCATTGCCTACCCCACAAAAAAAAGGACTTCATTTAACCGATACAACCGTTCCGCCTACAGCTATTCCGTTACTTGATGAGGAAATCGGCATCCATCAAGGGCATCCCGGGCTTTTTGACCCCAGAACGAAGCTTAAGGAATGTTATGGCTGGGATGGAGAACAAGGTCCTTTTTTAGAATATACTAAGGGTAGTTTCCAGATCAATTTTACCGATATCGGGCGAGCTGACTATGTAGAAAACCTGCTAAATCCTGCCGTTGGATTCAACATGTCCTTAATCAGAAATATGGATTGCCAGGAATTGATGGCCCGTATAGAATGCCTTAGAAAATGTAAAACCGCTGTGGAGGGCAATACCTTTCGATTTTCAAAACACTGGCTAATTAGTGCTGAAAAAGTATCCGATTGGGGCACGGGCGCGCTTGGAATTGGCATACCTGACAATCTGATTGGCCTGTCGAAACAATGGTCAACACAGGCAAAAGACGGCATTCAAGGCAGCGGGTATCTTTATTTGTTCGCTCAACCGCAATATGATAAACAGGATGATCCGCAAACTTACCATTGGGTAGCACCTGATAGCAAACGCAGAAGAATGGGTTTTGACTACCTGGTTATTTGTCAGGTTACCCAAAATCGCTTAGCCTGGTGTAAACTCCTCCCTAAAGATCTTGGTGGCCAGCCTCAACTCAATTGGAAGTATGCCTGAAAAATGTTACGATGTTATTATTATTGGTGGAGGCACCGCAGGTATTTCTGCGGCCATACGCTGTTTGCAACAGGACTTGACCTGTGTGATGATAACCAAAGATATCACCAGGCTGGATTATCCTTTTCAGTCTACACCTGCTGAGAGTGTTCATCCTGGCCTGGACACGATTATGAACATGCTTTCTGCCCATGAAGCAATTACTTTAAATGCCAGAGGTAGTTATACCCGGATTTATGACGGTGAATCTTTTCAGGAATTGGGGCGGGATGAAAATGGCGCCTGGACCGGAACTCATATCGATAAACCTGGATTTGTAAAAAGCCTTTTTGCGGTTGCGCTTTCTTATGGATTAGCTACCATAACTGATGAAAAGATCAGAACCATCAGAAGGGAAAAAGATTATATCGAGGTAAGCATGTCAAATGGAAGCCAGATCAGATCGAGATTTATGATCGATGGCAGCGGTAAAGAGCAGCTGGCAGGCAAGTTATTTAAAATCAGTAAAACCAACTTTTCCAATCCAATTATTTGCTGGAGCGGACTTAGCCGGATAAGCGATAGCAAGCTGATGGCCAGCTTAAAAACATCTTTCCAGAAAGATAGGCAGAACTGGCTATGGCTGGCACCAGAAATTAATCATTATTGCACCTGGACACAGGTATCATCTACTAAAAACAAAGTCTACGAGGTTCCGGCAGTTTTATCGAATGCCCTGCTGGTTTCTCCAATTCAAGTGCATAGCATGCGCTGGAGATTATACGATCAGGTTTATAGCAATCGCACTTTCTTATGTGGCGATGCAGCAGGACTATTAGATCCTTCATCTGGTCAGGGAATATTGATGTCTGCAATGTCGGGCATTTTTGCGGCCGATACGATTGCCGGCATTTTGAGCAAAGGACATTCAGAAAGCATTGCTAGTGCGCATTACCAGCAATGGTTCCGGCAGATTTTCCGGAATAAGGTCAGCCAGTTAAATCAATATTACACCGAAACGGTTAATGGTTAAAAACATGATCCTTAACATTTAGACAACAGTAAACTTACATTAAAGGATTACCTTCGTTAACACAAAACCAGCCTTTCTTTGTTTCGATAAAGATTAAAGCGGCACAACATGGAAAACGAAATACAATCTGACAGGGATATCCAATGTGAATTCCTAAATATTTTTAAATTTATCTGGGCAGCTTGCGGAATAGAAGCCTTAGATGAAACGCCCAATACGCCTGAGCCGGACAACACCAACTAAAATTAATCTTCAATTAAACTGGGGTGAATTATACCTTGTTACGTCAAGAAATTTCGGTTTGACTTTTTAGCGTGAACTAAACAAAACTGATCAACTACCAACGCAAGATCATTATAAACCTTTGGTTTATTCGAAATGAAAATTAACAATCTGGGCTCGAAAAATGAGCTCATATTTTCTTTTAATTTTCCAGTTTTTATAAAAAAAATCATTTTTTCTCATACAAACGCTTTCCGCTGTAGTTTTAGACTTGCTACAGCATCATAATTAATTGACTACAAATCAGTTACCCATCAATCAAATTCTAATAATCTAAAAGAAGATAATCGGTTTTTAATTAAAGGTGTATCAGTAGAAATACAGGTGCTAATTTTTATGCAAAAAATGCCTTTAAACAGCTTTAAAGTGCATTAAAAATTAATATTGAGGGTAATTTTTAGTGCATTTTTTTAATTACTTTCGACCAAAGAACCCAACAAACTGACACATTCGAACTACACGATAAATCAAACCTAACCTACATAGGCAAGTGATTTATTATGCTAAAATTTATTAAAACGCCATCAGCCTTTAATGAATGATTAGGTCCATGTTAAGCAACATATGGGTTTAACAACAGGTTATTTATGATTAAGGCTTTTCTGCTGTTTTTATTTAACGGGTTACTGGGATTAATATTGCTATGCTCAGCAAATATTGCATTTGCGCGCCATGAAATTAAAAGCGTAACCAACGCGGGCTTTAGCAATTTACCAATCCCTTCTCCTTCAAAAGCTAGTGCCAGAACCATAAAAAACTTACCTGCAATTAGTTACACTAAACATTATATTGCGCCTGCCCCCTGGCAATATTGGAGTAAGGCCAATGAAATTGTGATTACATCAGATATCGGAACCGTTACCGGAACAATATATAAAAGCGACGGTACTGTTGTTACCACTTTTACCTGTGTGCAGGGAACGCCTTTTGTTTATCGCTTTACCGGACTACCTAAAGATGTACCTGCGCATCAGCTAAACACTGTACTAACCGGAGCCGGATTAATAGTAGAAGCTACCGGATCTATTTCAGTGAATTTAAGAAATGTAGCATCAGATGATTTAGGAACTAATGGTACGGATACGGATATTAAGGGTAATGCCTCTCTTTTCAGCTTTGGTGATGCCGCAATCGGAACCTCTTTCCGCGTAGGTTACTATAGGAATGGTAATCTTGCCAGTACACATCCACCGATCTATAGCATTATGGCTACCGAAAATAACACGATTGTTAAAATAGCTGGTGTAGCAAAGGCAACATTAAATGCCGGACAGAGTTATTTATTTACTGCGCCTATGGGAACTTTGGTAGAATCTTCAGGGGCTGCTGTAATGAATACCGCTGCAGATCTGGATGCTCCCGGAGGCTGTGGAGATGGTGCATACAATCCAATTCCACCAATAGCATCACTAGGCCGGGAGTATGTAGTGGTTAGAGGCGAGGGTAATTCAACTGCCGAGCAAACAACAGTGATTGCAACAGAGGCTAACACCGTGGTTACGGTTACCAGTTTTGACCTTAACGGTACTCAGAAAACTACCACTAACTTTACACTGGCACAAGCTGGCGATTTTAAAACATTCGAGCATGGTTTTGTTTCCGGAACCTATAGCGCGGCAAATCCGCCGGGCATAAATACAGGGAGGTATTCATCTTCAAGAATTGAAGCCACTAAAAATGTGGGTGTATTTTCAGGTACAGCTGGTATTTCTGGCGGCGGTGGTTGCGAGGTAGATGTTGCTACTTTGGTACCAATATCCAGCTGTTCGGGATCTAAAAAAGTTGAAACCAATAAGTTTACCGATTATAACAATAGTGATTTATCTTATTTTGGTTACATCATTACAAAAAGCACGGCCAAAATCTACCTCACAACCCAGTTTGGTACAACCAATTATACCAATACTGATATTGAAAGTATAGCAGGTATAGGAAACCGTAAAACACTGGGAACTTCGGGCTTATATTTAATCAGTTTTACAAAAGCGGATATTGGCTCACCAAAGGCAATCACCATTACCAGTGCAGAGCGGCTCACGGTTTCGATGGTGCAACAAGGTGATGGATTCTCGATGTCGAACTTTATTTCCCGTTTCCCTGAAAAGGGCGATCAACCACTGGTATCTCAAACCAATTGCGCATCAGCAACTCTTATAGCAAATCCCAATGCTTCCAATTATCAGTGGTACCTTAACGAAAGCCCGATAAATGGAGCAAACTCCAATACTTATGTAGCTAGTGCTTCGGGTAATTATTCGGTTAGTTATAGTTTAGATTGCGGACTGAGTGCACCTTCTCTACCCTTAAAGGTTTCCCTTTGTAATATCGACCGCTCTATTACTAAAACGGTTGATGTAGCTTATCCGGAATTGAACAGCAATGTCGTATTTACGCTTAAGGCCGAAAATTTAGGTAATGGTAATGCGGTTGGAGTATCGGTTAACGACCTGCTTCCCAGTGGTTTCACTTATGTATCTAGCGTAGCGCCATCAGGCACGAGTTACGATCCTATTTCAGGTATATGGACCATTGGCGATTTGGCCAGTAATGCCAGTATTTCCTTAAGCATCACCGCAAAAGTTGTAACAACAGGAACTAATATTAATACAGCAACGATTACTGGCTCGCAACCCGATCAGGTAACCAATAACGATCAGAGCTCGGTGAGTACCATAACTGGTTCTAAAGATAGAGAAGTTTGTGTGGGTACAGCCATAGACGATATCATCATCAATATTCCATCAGGCTCAAACGGTATTCAAGTTACAGGTTTACCAACCGGAATAACGTCGAGCTATAATTCATCTACTAGAAAACTTACCATTTCAGGCACGCCAACTACAGCAGGTCCGGCAATGACTTATACGGTTTCCAACACTACAGGAACTCCATTCACTACAACGGGAAAGATAACCGTAAACGGAAATGTAAGCAGTCCGGTTTTTAATAATGGATTAACGGATAAACGTTGTACGGGTAGCGGAACTGATACTTATGTTGCAACGGCAACAAATGCCACAAGCATCGTTTATTCCATATTGCCTTTAGCGGCAGGTATTATAGATGCAAACAGTGGAAAAGTAACCTGGGATAATACATTTACAGGGACAGCCACCATAACGGCTACCGCAAAAGGCTGTGTGGAGAAAACAACCGATTTTATCGTCACCGTAAGTGCACTACCCAACTTAACCTTAGGCAATGATCCTGAAATATGCCAGGGTTTTACCACTTCATCGCTCAGTTACACCAATGCATTAAACAACCCCACAACCTATAACATTAGCTGGAATACGGCAGGTTTTGATCCGGTTAACAACCAGCCTTTGCCCGCAGGAAACATTCCGATTAGCATCCCTGCAAATGCAGCATTAGGGATTCATTCTGGCATATTGACCATTAAAAATCCGGCGGGTTGCAGTACGCAAATTAATTTTAACATTAAAATAAATCCAAAACCATCAGCACCACATGTATTGGTGCCCACTTCATCACAATATTAATTAAACAAACAAAAAAAATCGTCCCCATGAACAATTCAATTACAAAAACAATTTTAGCGATTACCTTTCTGTTAATCTGCACATTTTCAACAGTATCGGCCCAGGTATTACCCACCACAAGTGGCGTAAGTTTATTTTGCAAAGGGTCTGACCTTACTTTACCTGCTGCACCATCCGGAGAAAACTGGATTGTTAAATACAGCGCAACGCAAACCACCACACCCAGTACCGGTATTACTTTAGTTTCGGGAAATAAAATTGCGGCAGCCGATTTAAACACAGGTTATTATTATTTAAGTTCTAAATCAACCACACCAGGATCTTGCGAGTCAGAATTACAGGAAATTCCGGTGTATGTGCTTAAACCTTTAGTGGTTGATTTTACGCCAGCTAATTTCTGTCTTGAAAGTCCATTAGCCCAGGTTGGTGCAGTGACCAATCCTGAAGATCCAACGATTACCTCACTGGCCTATCAATGGTATACCGTAACCGGCGGGGTAGAAACGGCTATATCAGGTGCTACAACAAAAGATTATACACCATCGGCGCCGGCGACAGTTGGAACAAAAACGCATCGCTTAAAAGTAGGTTATGTAATCAATGGCAATAAATATTGTGCACAGATGGCCGATCATGATGTTACGGTAACGGCTAAACCTGTAAAACCAACCATTACGCCAGGAACCATCACCGGTACAGCAACAGCAGTTACTTTCTAGGCTAAAGTTTCGTTCGTTTTCTGAAGATTATTGTTTCAATGAAGCTAAGGATATCCTCCTTTCTGTCATTGGCTTTGATGTTGTTTTTTATTCAAACAGCGATAAGCCAGATTGCTCCCAAAGGGCGGCAAAGCATTACGATCAGGCAAGGGTCGTCAGTGGTTTTGCGCGCAAATTCGGTTGGGGCAGCTTCGTATATATGGTACAAGGATGATGTGTTAGTGAACGGCCAGAATAAAGCAACACTTATTACGGCAACCGCTGGTATTTATAAAGTTGCTACGGTAAATAAATTTGGTTGTACCTCCGATATCTCAGATGAAATAGAAGTGATGGTATTGCCACAGCTTATTGCAGATGTAGCCATAACAAAGCGATCAGAATCAAAGATTGTCGTGAGCGATCAGGTTTTTGAGTATTACCTGAATGTTAGAAATAATGGTACAGATGATGCCACCCAGCTGGTGATAAAAGATGCACTTCCGGATAACCTTTCTTTAGAAAACCTGGCCCAGCCCACAGATGGAGTAGCCACATACGATCAGCTAAACCGAACCATCAACTGGAACATTCCGTTACTCGCCAATGGTAAGTTTGCCGAACTGATCATCAGGGTAAAATCTAAACAATCAGGAATGGTGAGTAATACCGCCACTGTAACGGCAACAGAATTTGATCCTAATCTGGCTAACAATACATCAACCGATAATAAAGAGATTTCAGGCTTAAGAATACCAAATGTTTTCACGCCCAATGGGGACGGCAAGAACGACACTTTTTATATTGAACACCTGGAATCTTTTGAATCGAACGAAGTAACGATCATCAATCGCTGGGGAAGTACGGTTTATCAATCCAATCACTACCAGAACGACTGGACTGCTCCGGGGCTAACAGACGGAACCTACTTCTACGTGGTTAAGGTTAGAAATGGAACAGCCACCTGGCAAGATTACAAAGGTTATGTAACCGTAATCAGGTAAATAAAACGAAATACAGACATGAACATTTTGAAAAGGATATTTTTTGTTTTGATCATTACGATATCAGCTGTTAAGGTTTTTGCGCAGCAAGATGCCCAGTTTGGGCAATATGTTTTTAATGGCATGTACATCAATCCTGCCTACACGGGCTACAAGGAAGAGCTTTACCTCCAGGCTTTTGCCAGAGCACAATGGACTGGTGTTCGGGGTGCACCACAAACGCTTTCTATATCGGCTGATGAAGCTGTAAATGATGAAAGCCTTGGCATTGGGATGATTGTAACCAAAGATAAAATAGGGGCACAAAATACGTTGAATGCATCGGCAAACTTTGCTTACCGGATAAAACTCGATCGTACTGAAACCAACATCCTTGCTTTCGGTTTAGGCGTAGGCGTAATACAAGCCTCTCTAAATGGCAGTATGTTAGATCCTATTGAAATGGGCGATAACCGCATCCCTACGGGATCAATAAGCCAGACCATGCCTGACATACGCGCTGGCATCCATTATTCAAATGAGAAGTTTTTTATTGGCTTTTCGGCAAATAACCTCTTATCAAAACCCTTATCGGTATTTGGCGATTATAATTCACTTAACGTAAAAATTCAACCGCATTTTTACCTCAGTGCAGGAGTGGCCTTACCGGTAAATGATGATTTTGTTTTTAAACCAACCTTTTTAATTAAAGACGATTTACACGGACCAACTTCGTTAGATTTAAATGCCTTTCTACTGGTAAAAGAGCGTTTCTGGTTAGGGGCAGTTTATCGCACTTCGGTAAAAATTTACCCGAAAGAGAACCTGCAGCGCGGATTAACCAGCAGAGCCGCCGTTGGTTTCATCAGCGAATTATTCATCAGATCTAATTTACGCATTGGCTATGGCTATGATTACAGCCTCAACAAACTGAGCAATTATGATTACGGATCGCACGAAATCTCAGTCGGTTATTACATCGAAACCAAAAAGAGCCGAAGACCAAAGTGTTATTTTTAGCGCTTAATGAAAGCGGGAGATACAGATCATTTATTAAATTAATCCCCTACCATGCAATACCATAATCTTCGCCATGGTTACTCGATCCGCCTTGCAAACTATTGTGCTTCCAGTCAAAATAAATGGCATTAATAGGCCCGCTGGTGCGCTCTGAAAAACTGAGCGTATAACCCATTTTTTTCAGTTCACTACGTACCTCCTCTTTAGTATTGGTATTTAACAAGATCTGACCGGGCTTTGGTTCCCTATCACTCGTTTTAGTCCCACCAAGTGAAAGCCAAAGCTGATTGGTGTTGAAATTAGCCGCTTCGGTTGCCCTTTGAACATTCATCCCAAACTCAGCCATGTTTAAAAAGAACTGCAGCAAATTCTGGTCCTGGGTATCTCCGCCCTGCACTGCTGCCGATACAAAAGGTTTGCCGTCTTTGATAAACAATGAGGGCGACAAGGTTACCCTTGGCCGTTTGCCCGGTGCAACAACATTAAAGGGATTTAAGGCAGAATCGAGCACAAAACTTTGCATGCGCTGACTCATCCCAATACCTGTATTACCAGCAATACAGGCCGGAAGCCAGCCTCCGCTTGGCGTAACCGATACCACCCAACCCGCTTTATCGGCAGCTTCTATCGATGTTGTTCCCCGCCATAAACGGTCTTCATAAATTTCTTTTGGTGTATGGTTACCCAGGTCGTGTTTCGGTGCAAAGTTCCGTTTAGCTGTATCGGGATTAAAACCTCTGCTTTTTAACAGATTTAAGTACGGGTTTTTCCTGCCCTCATATGGGTAAGGATCGCCAGGGCCAATGCTTGCATCATTTTTATCAGTCTGAATAAGCGATGCCCGTTGTTTTGCATAATCTTTACTCAACAGGCCTTTTATCGGCTCAGCAGGATTTTGGTTTGGATCGCCATAATAAAAATCACGGTCAGCGAAAGACAGGTTCATGGCCTGATAAACCGTATGGATATATTTTGAGCTATTGTAACCCATTGCTTTTAGGTCGAAATTCTCTAATATATTCAAAGCCTGAAGTAAAACCGGTCCCTGTGTCCACTGTTTTAATTTATATACTTTAATGCCTTTATAATCGGTACTTAGTGCTTCTTCTTCAACCGGTTTCCATTTAGCTAGGTCATCCATGGTGATTAAGCCACCTTGTTCTTTACTTCCACGAACAAACTCCTGTGCAATATCTCCTTTATAAAAACGATCATAAGCAGCCATTAAAGCCTCTTGTCGCGAGCGACCTTTCTTCAGCGCAGCCTGCTCTGCTTCAACCATTTTGGTTAGCGTGGCCAACAATTCTTTTTGAATAAAAACCTCTCCTGCTTCCGGGGCTTCACGTTTTTCGCCCAAATGTGGCAACAGCACTTTTTTACTGTAAGGCCAGGTTTTAATTAGTTCTTTATCACGCTCCATACTGTTTGCCGCCTGTGCTTCTATGGCATAACCTGCAGCCATATGCATGGCAGGTGCCAGCACCTGCCCCAGGCTCATGCTGCCATATTTACTGAGCATGTAGATCAGTCCGCCGGGTGTACCTGGGGTAGTTGCGGCTAAAGGACCATATTCCGGTGGAAAGTTATAACCTTTCGCTTTAAAAAAGGCTACAGTTGCACCTGTTGGCGCAACACCCATGGCATTAATGGCGATCACCTTTTTTGTGTTCGGGTTATAGATCAGCGCCTGTGTTTCTCCTCCCCAGCTCAGGGTATCCCACATGGTGCAAGTGGCAGCCAGCATGGCACATGCCGCATCAACGGCATTCCCACCCTGCTGAAAGATCATCGATCCTGCCGTTGCGGCCATCGGCTTTCCGGTAATGGCCATCCAACTGTTGCCGTAAAGCATTGGCTTTTGCGTTTGCTGTGCAAATAAAGGCTGAAGAGAGAGTGATAATAGCAGAAACATGGCTAAATTTTTCATAGCTCCAATATAGCCAAAATATGAACCATAGCTGTACTATACTCAAACCCCATTCCTCCATTTAGCGCATTAAAACAAGCTTGTTACAAATTTAAGTGCTATGCAGACAAATTATCATCACACATGCATCTTCACCAGCACATTACCCTTTCGCGTATGGTGATGATTTATCCCCCTCATTAAACCGATTCCTGACCCTATGCTTTTTGGCTTTTCATTGAAATTAGTATATCACCCTGGTTGCCAGCCACAACCATTGTGTACCATCCATACGCAACCAATTAAAACTTAACCAAATACTAATCTCAAAAAACAATGAAAAGAAAAACCCAATTTCTATGCCTGGCTTTAAGCCTTCTCTTATTATCCTGCAAAAAAGAAAATGAGGAGCAGGCCACAACCTTCGATGCAAAAAAGGTATCGATGATGGAAAGTCAGACAAGTTCGGTGAGCGATTTAACCATTAACACCGGAATGACCCTTGCACAGATTAATCAGGTAATTGCCGCTGCAATAGCCGGAGATACAGTTTGGGTAGAAGCCGGCACCTATGCTATTACCGGTAAAGTGGTAATGAAAACCGGTGTGATATTGGCTAAAAAAACGGCCACCAACCCTATTTTTGATGCTACAGCAACCACTACCGACCTGCTCGCTGCAAGTTATGGAACAGAACTAAGCAACTGTGTTTTTTCGGGGATCACTTTTTGGAATTACAGGTTCGTAATAGCCAATGCGGCTAAAGTAACCTTTAAGTACTGCATTTTTGATTATGGAAGAAGAAAGGCTGGAACCACTGAAAGCTATTATTCGGATGCTTACCTTCAATTCAGTGATACCGATTCTTCATTGATCAATACCTGTACTTTTTCACGAAGGGAGAATAATAGTGGAAGAGGGATCTGGCTAAAAAGCACCACTAACAGTAAAATTTTAAATTGCACCTTTGGCAATGGCGGCACAACGGGTTATTTTGTTACTGCAATTAACGACAACAGCGAAAGCAATAGCCTGATCATCAACAATGTAGCCAATAGAAACCCCGCTTTAAACACCGATTTAGCACAAACCGACCATGGCATCTATGCCCATAGCTTTAATGGTTTAACAATAAGCGGCAATACGATTTCAGGGTGGCCGCCAAACGCCGATGGTGGTGCGGTAAAAGCAAGAAACGGACAACAGGTAACCATTTCTGGCAATACTTTTAATACCTCAGGGATTCTACTTTACGAATATGCAAATACGCCCGCGTATCCGTATTTAAACAATGTTATTGTACTCAACAATACCATTAATATTGGCACTAATGTTAATGATATTTATCATGGAATAGGTTACTACCGCGATAATACCACAGGTACTGAATATTCTTTCCGCATTGAAGGGAACCTGGTAACGAATGGAACCATTAGTTTTGCGGGGAATAACCTTAATGTTGCTAATTTTAATGCCGCAAATGGAGGAGTTTACACCAATGATTACGGTATACTTAACCTTAAAGCAGGCATTAACCAATCTGGCAATTATTAAATAAAAAAAAGATAGCAGCCATTTTTAATGACTGCTATCTTTTAAAGTGATGAAGTGACTATAACTACTAACCTACTTCTGGTATTTATTGGATGAGTTGATTGCCTTTCCGGTTTCGCTGAGTGCGGGTGATTGTCCTTTCAGTTTTTGGTACCTCAACAAGGCCTCCAGAAAATAATAATCAGCATAAATAAGCGGAACATCGATTTCGGAGTTGTGAGGAAAACTACCCACACTATGTTTTAAGATAAAGCCCGAATTAGCACCTGGTTTTGCCAAATACTCATTTCCTGAAAGCGATTCGAGCATCTGCTCTGCTGATTTAAAATACCTGCTCCCCTGTGCAGAAAATGTGCTCAATTCTAACAAGGCCGAACTTACCAAAGCACCAGCTGAGGCATCACGTGGGATATATGAAAGTTTCCGTGAGGCATAATCCCAATCTGGTGTATAACCTTTCTCGCCAACATTAAAATCCCAGTACGGAACCTTATCCTTTGGCAGGTTAGGATGCCCCAGATAAAAATCGGCAGCTTTTTCTGCTGCCTGCAAAAAGCGTTTATCCTTTGTTTCCCTATACATCATGGTAAAGCCATATATGGCCCATCCCTGCCCTCTAGACCAGGTAGAATTATCTGAATAACCCTGATTAGTTTGTTGATGCAGCACCTTGCCTCCGACACCATAATCGACCACATGATAAGTGCTAAAATCAGGACGAAAGTGGTTTTTCATCGTATTTAATGCATGGCTTACGGCCACATCTTTGTACTTAGGGTTACCTGTAATTTTCGAAACATAACACAACATTTCCAGGTTCATCATATTATCTATAATTACCGGATATTGCCAGGTGGTTTTATTGTCCCATGATTTTTTAGCTTGCCAGGATTTGATCAGTCCAACTTTAGGATCGAAACGTGTAAGTGCAGATTCGGCCGACTGGATCAGGATCTTACGGTATTTTTCTAATTTTTGCGGATCTTTTTCTAAACGCATGGCATTGCCGTAAGAACAATACATTACAAAACCTACATCATGGTGTTTGGTTATAAATTGTCCCTGTGCTAATGCTTCGGTCCATTTTGTAGCAGCAGCTTTCCATTCCGGCTTTTTGGTATACTCATAAATATACCATAAACCGCCCGGAAAAAAGCCGCCTGTCCAATCCCAAACATCAGTTCCTTTAACCGTTCCATCTTTTTTGGTTGTCCTCGGAAAACTGGTCAGATCGGTAGAGGTTTTAAGTAAGGTTTTATACTGCTCTTCGGCTACGCTAAAATCTTTCCTGATCAATTCTTCTTTTGGCGACAGCGATAAAAATGCTGAGGCGCTAACTGCAACCATTAACAACAGGGTAAGGAAAAAAGCCAATTGCCTGTTATTAAAATATTTTTTTTTCATAGATGTAATATTTTTAAATTTCAAAAAAAGATTATGATGAATATTGGGCTAGGGAGCGATGATTGTTAAAGGGATTTCTTTTACAACAGCTGAAGTTCCATCAACGGTGTTATTAGTCGCTACAAAAGTTGGCTTGTAATTACCTACTGGGTATACAGTTGCAGCAGTATAACTCGCTACCTTAGCCGTAATATCTTTGATTCCCACCCCTGCATCAGGCGTTACTTTTCGCAGGTCGACCGGACCAACTATGGCCCAAGCTTCAGCAGAAGCCGTTGCCGTAGCCACCGTTGAAGCACCTGTAATGACCAGCGAACCAGCCGTTCCAACACCGGTAGTATACACCCAGGCGTACTTGTTTGCATTCACTTTTTCATCGAGTATGCTAAGCCAGCCTAAACCCGGGGTATTTACACCATAATTAGTGATAGACTGATTGGAAGCGGCAAAATTAGCCTGTGTATAAATGGTGTTGTCTTCCAAAAGATTATTTAGTGAAAAATTGGTAATCGTCCATTTATTCTGGATACTACCTGCAGCAGCATTGTACTTAAAAGCGATAAACACTGGTTTTTCCTGTTTGGCGTAATCAGACAGGTTGATGATACCAGATGCCGTTGCTGTTATTCCTCCTGCTGACCATGTTGCCCGGGCCGAAATATCTGTCCAGCCTGCAGCCGCAATATTTGCATTAGTTGCCGCTGTATCCCTGGTAATCACACCTGTAATGGTCTGCGATTTGGCTACCACACCTTTAAAATCAGAAGAGATGAGTAACTGTATAGAATTTGTTTGTGTACCATTAGCCCTCAGCGAACTAAATTGAAGCTGAGGCGTACCATTTGCTGTGGTCCTGTTCCTAAACGCATATCGCTGACCTATTGCTCCGGAATAGAAAGTGATGATATCGGCATTGCCACTCAACTGATAAACAATAGTGTCTGTTGTTTTAAATGTAGCGGTAGACTGGCCATTAGTTTTTGTACTGAAGACATCAAAAACAACTGGTTTTGACTCAATCGTTTTTTCGCATGCGGCCAAAGTTAGTACCCCTGCTAACATGATGATATTTAATAATTTCATGATCTTTTCTATTTAAAATTTACCAACCTGGATTTTGGGTAGCCTGCTTATTTACCGTAATTTCTGCTGCCGGAATCGGGAACAGTTGATGTTTGGATAATACGTTTGAACCGGCCAAACCACCGTAAGAAAAAGTAGCACCAGCGTTTGCCCTAATCTCAGCGCCAATGCTATTCATCGTTTCAACCCACTTACCCCATCTAATGAGATCGGGTTTTCTCAGTGCCTCAAAACACAATTCTCTCGAACGTTCATCTTCAATGGCCTGCTGAAAGCTGCTTTGGCTTAATCCGCTCAGATCAACCGCTGTTGTTGCGATAGTAGCCGTAGCAGTAGCCCGTGTACCAGTCCAGGTAAATACCGCTCCGGTTGTTGCCGCAGCAGAAGCCCCTGAAGTTTGTACCGGTGCCGTCGCAGTAGATTTACCAGCCGTTGTAACCGTATAAACATTGTTTCCATTAAAGATTTGTGTACCCACCGCATAATCTGTATTGCTTAGCCATTGCATCCCAATGGTTACCGTTGGAGCAGCAGTATAACCTTTGCCTGGATTAAGTACAGCAAGAGCGATTACTTTACCTGTACTGGCCGAAACCGTTGCATCGGCAGTTGCACCCGTACCACCACCGCCTGATAATGTTACAGGAATATTATTCACCGTGGTGAGGTATCCGGTATTTCCTGCAGTAGCTAACGTCATGTTGTTTACCACTGAAACGGTTGCGCCAGCAGTTGCCGCATCTACTCCATATCCTCTTCTTCTAACCTGGTTAATGGCATCGTAGGCTAAGGCTGTTGGTCCATTAAGGTGATTTTCTGCCTCAGCAAGCATTAACAATACATCCGAATACCGCAATAAAGGATAATTGATCGGTGTGGTATTCTGGTTTTTGTTATCCAGCACATAAGCTTCTCTTCTAAATTTAGCGGCGTCGCGGTTATATATCTGGGCAGCCGTATAATAGTTATAGTAGTATCGATCGGGATAAGTGGCAATATAATTGAACTGTGCAAGGTTCCAATCTCTTCTTAAATCTCCCGGCTGAAAAAGGTTGAAGAGTTTTGCGGTGGTATGCAAAAAGCCATAACTGTATCCGATTTTCAGCCCTATACCAGTTGCAACCTGCATTTGAATACCGCCTAAACTGCCTACCCTGCCATTAGAGCCCAATCCATCGGCACCATTACCCTTAAATTCTACTTCCCACATGCTATCTTTAATGTCGTACAAATCCTGATGCATGTTTACAAAAAGCTGTTTATAACTTGGATTTAAACGGTGTTCGCCTGATTCTTTCACTTTTAAAGCCCAGGCTTTGGCATCAGCATATTTAGATTCGTCTTTAAGCGGAGCACCAGCCATAGTCAGACAAACCCTGGCCAATATACCTTCAACAGTGGTTTTGCTTACCCTGCCGCTAAAGCCCAGATCAGTTATTTTACTGGTCAATCCTTCGGCTTTGGTCATATCTTCAAGTATCTGTGCATATACCTGTTTTAATGGTGTACGCGGAACCTGTACATCTTCTGCTGAGGGCGATTTTGTAGGTAGGGTTTTAAGGGGAACATCGCCATAGTTACTGGCCAGTAAGAAATAATAATAGCCCCTTAAAAAGAGCGCTTCTCCTAAAATCGGCGCACGTTTGTTCTCTGCAATATTGGCCACATTGATATTGGCAATAAGCATGTTTGCCCGTTCAATACCAACATAACACTGCTGCCACAAGGCGGCAACGCTGGCATCAGAATAGTCGAAATTATAAACCGATACACCAGTAGTTTGCGCACTTCGCTGATAAAATGCTTCATCAGAAATATTATAATCACTGCTAAGGAAATTCCCATACAACGCTGAGGTTTCTAATGGATAATACACGCCAGCCAGCGCATTAAGTAACTTCGCTTCCGAATCGTAGTATTCTTCCGGCAAAAGATTGTCGGTCGGTACCGTAGCTAAAAACTTTTTACAGGAGCCTAAACCTGTAGATATAATGAGGAGAAAATATAATATCTTTTTCATGTCAATTGAATTTCTGTGAATGTCTTCCGTTCTTAAAAAGTAACATTAGCGCCAAAAGCGATGGTTCTGGCCCTTGGATAGGCACTATAATCAAAGCCACCGGTAAGCACCGAGCTGTAAGTACTCACCTCAGGGTCTAATCCTGTATATTTAGTCCAGGTGTAGAGGTTTTGCCCCGATACGAAAATACGTGCAGTTTTAATTTTCACCCTATCTAACAACGGTTTAGGAATATTATAACCTAGTGAAACCGTTTTTAAACGGAGAAACGATCCGTCTTCAATGGTTCTGGATGAATAACCTGCAACAGAGAAACCACCGGTCCGGTAATTAGATGATGCCTGATTTTCTGGCGACCACCGGTCTGTATAGCTTGAATATTGCTGCAGAAATCTTTTACCTAGTGCATTTCCTTCAAAAACCTGCCGGTTAATATTCTGAATATCATTACCGTACGACCATTGAAAGAAAACATTCAGGTCGAATTGTTTATAGGTAAAATTATTGCTAAAACCACCGGTGTGCAGCGGCAAACTATTTCCGATAACAGCATAATCAGAGGCATTTACATTCCCATCGCCGTTAAGATCTCTGTACCTGATATCTCCGGGCTGAATGTTTTGGCGGGCACTGCCATTAGCGGGCACATTGTCTTTTAACAGGTACTCTCCTGTTGAGGTCCGGTTAAAATCGCTGTACTGGTATACGCCATCCCATATAAACCCGTACATCAGCCCCAAAGGCTCGCCGATTTTCGCAATGTAAGAAGGGATATTGGTATAAGCGTTATCCCAATTTGTGGTCGAAAGTAAAGTTTGCTGGTCTTCGGCAAGTGCCAAAACCTTATTTCTATTAAAGGAGATATTAAAACTGCTGTTCCATTGAAAATTCTTGTTGCTGATATTTATTGTACTCAGGCTAATTTCTAGACCGCGGTTAGCAACAGCACCTACATTTTTAAATGCACTTGTATAGCCTGATGAGGTAGGCAATGTTGCCCTTAGCAAAAGATCTTTGGTGTTTTTCTTGTACACATCAGCAGTTAAGGAAATTCTGTTTTTCAGAAAACCAAGGTCAACGCCCGCATCGTACTGATCGGTAGTTTCCCACTTTACTTTGGGATTGCCCAGTGAGGTAGGAATAATACTGCTTACATAACTGTTGTTCCATGGGTAAGAGTTTCCAGGCACTACATCATTAGAAGAGAGGTAAGCAAAATCATTTACCCTATTGTTACCTGTTTTTCCGAAACTGGCCCGTAATTTACCTTCTGATAATACTTTGCTATTTTTAAGAAAATCTTCTTTAATAAAACGCCATGAGCCACCGATTGAAGGAAAATAACTCCATTTATTGCCATCGGCAAATTTAGAAGAACCATCAGCGCGATAAGAGGCTTCGAGGTAATATTTAGATTTAAAATTATACTTAATCCTTCCAAAAAAAGAAGATAAAGTCCATAATGAGCTGGTTGCTATCGTTACCGGATTCAGAATCCCCTCGTTTAAACCACTAAGACCTAATTTTTCGTTTGGCAAAAATGTAGCCCCGAAACCAAAAGCGTTACTGGTGTTGCCCTGTGTAGAAAAACCGCCTAAAATATTCAGGTTATGGCTTTTATTATAGGTTTTGGTCCAGGTTAAGGTATTTTCATTCGACCAGTTGTTTGTATTGGCTTCGGCAATAGATCCATTTACACCGCTGGTTCTGCCAGGCGTGGTATTAGGGCTTCCGGGATAAGTTTTAGAATTATTGAATTCTTCGCTAATTACCCTGGTATTATTGATCCCACCAGTTATTTTCAGTTTTAAATTATCGGTAATGGCATAATCAAAATACCCGCTTACATTTAAGTTATGTGTTTTATTATTCCGAAGCAGGTTGTTCTGGTTCATGATCGGGTTGAACTTATAATCTACACCGCTGGCAGTGGTTTCATCAATAGCTTCATCTTCGGTGAGCTCACTTAGCGGACTATAACCCCATACACTGTATAAAATATTGGTTGTTCCACTACCACCAGTGCCTTGCGCAGCCGAATTTCCTGAACGAAGTAAATAAGCATAGTTGGCATTTACACCCACTTTTATTTTTTTACTTAAGGTTTGATCGAGGGTTATCCTCCCCTGATATCTTTTGTAGGCGGTATTGATAATGGTACCTTTTTGATCGTTCAGGTTACCAGATAAAGCATAAATGGTTTTATCAGTTCCTCCCCTAAGGGCAAGCGAATAATCTTGCCTTAAACCGGTTTGAAAAAAAGGCGACTGCCAATCGGTTGCCGGTGCGTTTCGATAATCCTCAAGGGTTTTACCGGGTCTGGTGAGTAAGATATAAATCGGTGTAGGATCGTTTGCCGAACCTGGTGCACCTGGAACCAGCTCGAGCTGCATTTTGGCAAAATCGTAACTGTTCATCAGCTCCATGGTTTTAATATTGTTATCAAAACTTACCGTTGGACTGAAAGAGATAACTGGTGCACCCATCTTTCCTTTTTTGGTGGTGATCATAATTACGCCATTAGCACCCCTTGCTCCATAAATAGCCGTGGCTGAGGCATCTTTTAACACATCAATAGATTCTACTTCCTGTGGATCGAATACATTCAGGTTAAAGCCTTCAATCGGGAAACCATCAACCACGTAAAGCGGACTATTGTTCTGGGTAATGGAGTTCGCACCCCTGATTACAATATTTACGGATGATCCAGGCTGGCCGTCAGAAGAATTAACCTGCACACCAGCTACACGTCCTGCAAGCGACTCATCAATGGAACGAACAGGTGCTTTGGCCATATCATTCATATCGACCTGCCCGACTGAACTTACTAAATCGCCCTTTTTACTTGTTCCATAACCAACCACCACTACATCGCCCAGTGCTTTTTCGTCAGAGGCGAGGCTCAGGTTGATTACGCCCTTATCGCCCACCGGCATTTCTCTTTGAAGATAGCCTACATAGCTAAAAACAAGCGTGCTTTTCTCCTTGGTGGAGACTTGAATGGCATAATGACCGTCCTTATCGGTAGAGGCCCCAGTTTTGGTTCCTTTTACCGATACACTCACCCCAACAAGGGCTATCCCCGATCCCTGCTCGGTCACCGTTCCTTCCACCTTTCGGGTTTGTGAAAAGGCACCGAGGGCGTAGATCATACACATTAAAAAGAGGTAAATCTTTCTCATATTTCATTTGTTTAAATTTGGTTTTCTCATCATCAATCCGCAGATTAATCCATCAAATTTGCAAAGCAACCGACTGAAACGAGGGGTATAAATTAATTTATATAAGGGTAATAATAAGTTAACATGTGGCTAATGCGCATAATTAACCGATTTTTTCAGAAAAAGTCTTAGTGTAATAAAACTGTTGAGCCAGCAAGTTCCCGCTGTGGAAGTTCAGCGCTTAGTTTTTTTATCTTTCCTGTTTTAACATCTTTACAAATCATATTAATCAAAAGTTCTTTTTGCAAAGGATCAGCAACTGACCATAGCTGGTTTCCATTAACATGATTAACCATTAGCGCACAGGCTTTATCTGTACTGATTTCCATTCCCGCCAAAGTTATGGTGCCTGCCTGATAGAATATAACCTGGAAAATGTCTAAGGCTTTATGGTAAACTGCTTGTATTTTTTCAGTATTGGCTACAATAATCAGATCACTGGCTTTAAAGTTTTTGAGTTCTCCTGCTTTAGTTATACCAGGTAAAATGATATAAGAATATTTGGCATCGACAGGTTTAGCGCCATGATTTATCCATAATTTAAAAACCTGCCCCGAAACATCGCTTTTAGCATGGGCATTATTAATGTGGTACCAGTTCCCCTTTTGGGTTTCGGTACTCAAAGTAAGGTTGTTTTGCTCAGGGAAATAATAACCAACTCCATCGTGCAGCAACCAGCTGGGGTGCTTATCGTTAAACACAGCAACCTTCCCGCCAGCAATTTGCTCATGATCAGCACCCAGCACCTCTCCATTCAACCAACATTGGTTAACGGTCGTCGTAACCGATTCAGGCGCATTACTGTTTATACCTGCACCAAGACAAACAATCTCTTTATCAAAAAAGAACCATGATTTTTTTGCCTGTAAACTATCGTAATCCAGCATATACCCACTGGCACCATATACACCATCAGATACACCACCTGCAAAATCATTGCTACCCTGTTCTCCCCAGAATTGGGTTAACGGCCGGTCTACCAGATAATCTCTACTGGTAACGCCCGGTATTTTGTCCCACTCCCATACAGGCATAATATTATAATACTCGGGGCCCCGCAATTGTATATTGGTGGCTCCATCAGATAGGTATCTACCCAAAAGATTTTCCTTATTGCCCGATTCGCTTCGTTTGGTGCGCTTACTAACCATCCGTACATTAAAGGCATAAGTACTTCTGCCGTGCTGAACGTAATCTCCGTTCCAGAAATGTTGATGATAAGGTTGTATTTTGTAATCTGGCGTTTCTTTATTTTCGGTCCTTGCAATGGCTGCATTCCAATCGCTGGTATTTTTAAAATCCAGTAACTGTGCAACCAGAAGCCTGTTTCGTTCGTTGCTTTTATCCAGGATGTTAGGTCTGCTTATTCCCCTGCCTTCTACATTAAAATCGATATAACTTCCACGTATTGCTTTTAAATAACTATTGCGGTAATATTTCGAGAACAGCTCCAGTTTTTCACCGTTCAGGCCGTACTCAGTTCCCCTTACATAATTAGCCAGTTTTAATACTCCGGTGATAAACACAGAACCATAACTGGATATCTGGAGCTGTGGCCCGTGCTGCAGATAGGAATAATCGTACTGAAGGCCTTCTTTACGGTATACCAACTGGATAGGCTCGAAAAGCTGATCGGTAGAAAAACGAAGCAAATCCTGGTTATTCGTTAACAGTGCGCGATAAAAATAATGTAAAGCTACATCTGTTTTGTTAGCTCCGGTCTGCTTTCCAATATCTCCACGTTTCATCCGCTCAATCAGTTTATTTTCGAGGTTCACATCTAAATGTTCCTTTCCATAACGCATCATAATGAGCATTTCGCCCAAGGCCTGTGGCGTAGCTATTTCATTGTGCCACCAGTTGCTGCTTTTGGGATCGTGATCGTACCAATATTGAAATGACCTGCCAATGCCATCAAATACTTTTTCATCTTCAAAGTAGCGGCTTTCTTTTCCAACATAAGCCTGTATCAGGTTTTCAAGGTTAACCAGGTGCCTGGCAGGTTGCCATTTGGTAATCTCCTTATCCTGATAGGGAATATCTTTCCAGCTTCCGTCAGCTTGTATCGTCTTCAAACTTACAGCAGCTGCGACATCAACAGATTTTGCCGGTCTTTTAAGATCGTTTATTATCCTGTCCATGATTAATTTGGTCGTTTCCGTTTGCTGTGCCCTGATTACGTTTGGCAAACACATCCATAAAAAAAGCAGACCGGTATTCAATAATTTATTCATTTTGGTTTTGTGGTTGGTTAGTTGGTATTATTTTATGATTGATTAAGGATACAGTCTTTCCATAGCCCTGCCTTTTGTTTCCATGCGGTGTTTCATAATCTGGTTCTTGCCACCATAAGAACTGCCCCAATGAGGTGTATCCAGGTCATTTTCCCACCGTGCAAGACTATGCAACATCAGTTTAACCTGTTTTGGATACTTAGCCGCTAAATCGGTGCTTTCGGAGAGGTCATTAGTGAGATCGAAAAGCAATACATGCTCGAGTTTGCTGTTTTCCCTAACGCGGATCAATTTCCAGTTGCCAGTTCGCATGGCGGCTGCGATTCCCCTTCGCCAGAAAAGGGCCTGGTGTGGTGTATTTTGATTACCTGCCTTTAAATAAGGAATCAGGTTTACGCCATCAAGTTTCTTTATGCCTTTTTGAGTGCCATGACCAGCGGCAATAGCTGTTGGCAAAATATCTAATGCGCTTACGGGCTTGGCATAAATATTACCTGCTGCAAGGTGATCGGGCCACTTCATCATCATCGCCACACGGATACCGCCTTCCCATTTCGATCCTTTCATTCCCCTTAACACACCATTATCGGATGAATTGTTGGTCGCTCCACCATTATCGTTAATAAAGATTAAAAGGGTATTTTTATCTAGTCCTTGCGCTTTTAGACTTGCCATGAGCTTGCCTATGCCATCATCAAGAGAAGTCATCATGGCGGCGTAGGCTCTTCGTCCACTATCAGGAATATTGGCATAACGGGCCATCAGTTCTTTTTTGGCGTTCATGGGGCTATGCACGGCATTATACGCCAGGTACATAAAAAATGGACGATCTTTATTTTCCTCAATAAACCTTGTCGCCCTGTCGGTTAGCATATCCGTTAGATAAGTAATCTTACTTTCGGGAACAGGTTCATGGTTATCGTAGAGCAAATTCTCCCGCGCAGGCTTAGCTTTATAGGCGAAAAAACTCCTCTGACCACCGGTAAACCCATAAAATTCATCGAATCCCCGTTTCAATGGAAAATGCTGTTCTTCATCCCCCTGATGCCATTTACCTATAGCAATTGTCCGATATCCGTTGGCCTGCATCTCGTTGCCAATGGTACGCTCACCGGGGTCCATTCCTACATCAGCCAGGGTATAGCCAGGCGAAACCAATGTTGAGGTATTGTGCTCGAAGCCAAAGCGCTGCTGATAACGGCCAGTTAAAAGGCCTGCCCTGGAGGGTGCACATACTGAAGCTGAAACATAAGCACTGGTAAAACGAACACCGTGACGGGCAATAGCATCGATATTCGGAGTCGGTATTTCCTTTCCGCCATAACAACCAAAATCTGCATAACCTGCATCGTCGCTTACAATTAGAATAACATTGGGTTTATCAGGATGGGCTACTTGCGCAATACCTGGTACTGATGTTACGAATAGAACCGATATAATAAGGATATAACTACGCTTACATTTTATAAAAGTAGTATCAAGCGCATGTAGGCTTTTACCCTGACCGCAAAAGTTCAATAATATTCGAAAAGAATTAATCAATGTTCTGCTACAGGCCTTTGAGAAGGCAATGAAAAGGTCTTTCATATTTAATCTTTTGTGAATTTATATTTCATTTAGATCAAATATTGAATTTAACGGATAAAAAAAGGAGGAAAAATCGGTTTAAAAAGGGGGATTAATCTGTTTTTTGCTGGTATTCTGATGGCGCCACTCCAAATTGCTTCCTAAATTCCTTACTAAAATACTTCCTATCGTTAAAGCCAACCGAATAGGCTACTTCAGCAATATTCATTTTATGATCGTTTAGTAATTGTGCTGCCCTTTTTAGTCGTTGGGATTTAATAAAATCTGAAATAGATAATCCGGTTAAGGCCTTTATTTTTTTATACAACACAGTTTGGCTCATGCCGATCTGATCAACCAGGCCGCCCACATTAAATTCGGGGTCTTCCATTCCATCTTCAATCAACTGCATCAGCCGGTTTAAAAACTTCTCCTCTGGCGAAGCGGTTTCCAATTTCCGTGGATTAAGCATAATCTGCTTGATGTATTTCTGCCTGAGCTCCTCACGCCCCTGTAACAAATTGCGGATACTCAGTTCGAGTACCTGAATACTGAAAGGTTTCGTAATGTATACGTCTGCACCTGCCTCTAGTCCATCTATCTGATGAACGTGTGAAGCCATTGCCGTTAGCATAATCACCGGAATATGATTGGTGGTCTCTTCCTGCTTTAATCTCTGGCAAAGTTCAAAGCCATTCAATTCAGGCATGGTTACATCGCTTACCACAATATCGGGCACATGTTCCGTAGCTACTTCCCAGCCCACTAAGCCATTTTTGCCTTCTAAAATATGATAGGTATGCTTTAACGATTGTACAATAAAGTCACGGAGTTCATCATTATCCTCAACCACCAGCACTGTATGTCGTTTTTTATCCTCAGGCGCTACCAGTTGTATTTTAGCCAATTCATGATCTAATGAGCCAACCGCTACAGGTTTGTCTGTCACGATCGGATTGGATGCAATTTGTTCATCGCTAAAATGATTTTTACCTAAAAGCAAGCTTACGTGAAGAATGGTAATGCCCTGTCGTTTATTGTTAGCAGGCTCACTGTATACATTAACCTCTCCTTTATGAAGGTCTAAAATATTCTTAGCTAATGCCAAACCAATACCCCAGCCTTCGGTCGCAGCAGCTCCGTTTTTTACCTGAAAAAAATTTGTAAATATCTTATCCTGCAGGTCGGCAGGTATGCCAATTCCAGTATCTGTTATGGCTATTTTGGCAAGCCCATCTGATTGTTTAAGGCTAAAGGTTATTTTTCCATTATCAGGTGTAAATTTAAAAGCATTGGAAAGGATGTTATAAAATACCTTCTCCATTTGTGCCGGATCGTAGTAAACCAACATCGATTCTGCTTCGCATTCGAAACGATAATCTATATTCTTAATTTCTGCAAGGCCGAGATAAGATTCATAGATCTGGCGACAAAAGCTAACCAGATCGTTTTCTGAAACTTTTAAGCTCAAATTTCCACTTTCTATTTTTCTAAAATCAAGAAGTTCGCTAATGAGCCGCACCAAACGATCGGTATTTCTTTTTATATTTTGCAACTGGAGGTTAACGGCACCGTTTTCAGCGGTTATTTTGATCAGTTTTTCTAAGGGTGCAAAAATTAAGGTCAAAGGTGTACGGATCTCATGAGAAATACGGGTAAAGAAATCCAGTTTCATCTGGTAAAGTTCGCTCTGGCGTTCACTGTTAAGGTGTTCATAATACAACTCTGTTTTCAGTTTCTGCTGCCTTCTGGTAAAGCGGAGCACAAAATAAAGCAGCAAACCGCCTGCAATAAAATACAAGGTATAAGCCCACCAGGTTTGCCACAGTGGCGGAAGTACCCGGATTTCCATTACCACGGGCGCTTTACTCCATAAGCCATCATTGTTGCTCCCCTTTACCAATAACTTATAATTACCTGATGGAAGATTGGTATAACTTGCTGATGGGATAGTTACATAATTCCAGTCTTTTTCAAAGCCTTCTAATTTGTAAGCATAACGGTTACGTTGTGGCTGCACATAATTTAACGATACAAACTCTAAACTAAAGATGTTTTGTTCGGCGGTAAAAGTAATCCCTTTGGTAAAACTGATGTCTTGTTTCAAAAGGCCGTTATCCTCATTGATGCCTACCGGTTTATTAAAAAGTTTCAATCCTGAAAAAACCGTGCGGGGTATAAGTGTATTCTCGGTTATTTCTCTTGGCGTAAACACCACCAATCCATCATAACTCCCGAAATAAAGCTTACCATGGATATCTCTGTAGGCTGAATTTACATTGAACTCGTTGGTTGGAAGGCCATCTCCAGTATTGTAATTTTTAAATACACCACGCTTATAATCGAACTTACTAAGTCCTCTATCAGTACTGATCCACAGATTTCCATCATTATCGTCTAAAACATCGATGATATTGTCGCTGGCCAGCCCCTGGGCCCTGGTATAAGTGCTAAACGATTTGGAGTCGGGATGATATAAACTTAGTCCTCCTCGCATGGTACCCACCCAGATGTGTCCCAGGCGATCTTCCCATAAACAGGTAATCTGACTGGATTTAAGACTTCCTTTAGTTTTATCATCCCTAGAAAAAACGCTAAAATGATTTGCTCCGGGTGGTAAAAAGTTCAAACCTCTTGGTGTACCCACCCAAAGATTCTTTTTGGTATCCTGATAAGCAAACCTGATATAACTGCTGCTTAGTTTTAAGCCATGACCAGGTTGATCATCAATGAGCTGGAAACTTTCTTTTTCAGGGTCGAAGATATTCAGTCCTTTGGAAGAAGTACCCAGCAATAACCTTCCCTGGTCGTCTTCACTAATGCTGCTGAGGTAACCCTGACTCAATCCGTTTCTGCCGGGCGGATAATGCTTAAATTTACCTGTTGAGGGAATAAAAAGTTCTAATCCGCCTTGGTAAAGTCCGATCCATATCCGGCCCTTACGATCATTAAAAATAGCTTTTATGGTGTTATTGCTAAGGCTGCCCGGATCGCGGGGATCGTTTATATATTTTTTGAATAGTCCGGTTTTAACATTGTAGAAATTCAATCCCTGCCCCTCTGTTCCGATCCATAAATTCTGATCATTATCAGCCGCTATTACACTACTAATATCGCTACTGATGCTGTTACGGTACTTACTGTATTTGAATACGGTAAATGGAATTGTATTGCGATGGGCTACATTTACCCCACCAAACATCGTCCCTATCCAAATGGATCCCTGATCATCCTGAAAAATCTCTTTAATAGAGTTATCACTTAAACTTTTCCGGTTATCGGCGTCATGTTTATAGGAAGTAAAACCCAGGGTTTGCGTATCAAGAATGTTGAGGCCATTCATGGTGGCTATCCATAAATTACCCTTTCCATCGGGCATAATTTTCCGGACAATATCGTTACTTAAAGCATTTGGCTGTAGTGCACTGTACCTAAACCTTTTAAATGAATGCGATTGAGGAAGAAAAAGATTTAAACCTTCAGATTCTGACCCAATCCAGATCCGTCCTTTTCCATCTTCTGCAATAGTGCGGATGGAATTGCCGCTGATACTACCGGGATCTCCTGCCCGATGATAAAAGGACTGGATATGATATTTACCCTCCTTGAACGATAACCGGCTCAGGCCTGTGGTGGTACCCACCCAGATATTCCCCTTACTATCTTCAAAAATAGTGTACACCGAGTTTCCGGCAAGACCGTCTTTTTGGTAGATCTTTTTAAATTTTCGGGAGCTCCCATTCTCGAGCATGCTTAGGCCCTGGTTTGTACCAAACCATACTTTTCCGCTCCTATCGGCGTAGATAGAAAGAATAATCTTATCGCTAATGCTGTTGGCATTTTTTGGATCAAAAGCAATCCTTTCAAAAGCATCTTTTTCGGGAATGTAACGGTTTAGACCGTTTTGTGTTCCTATCCAGAGATTTTTTTGCCGGTCTTCCTCCAAGGCATAAATATAATCTTCGGTACTGATAGAGGCTGGATTGTCTGGATCTGTGCGGTAAATCTTAACACTCTTCCCATCATATCTGTTCAAACAATCGCGTGTACCAAACCACATATAACCACGGCTATCTTTACAAATGGAAAGCACTGTACTTTGCGACAACCCGTTGTTTACCGATAGGTGATCGAAGGAAAGCTGTCCAAATACCGGTTTCATCAAGCATAAGAAGCTTAAATGCAGCAGCACACTGAAGATGAGTATAGGTTTGGGCAGTCGGTTTGTCATTGGTTTGATTCAGGGAATAAAAATAGAGATTTTCCTGACTTGTCAAAAAATACTTCCATCATACCTAATACATCAACCAGGTTATACGGTTTTCTTATGCCATCTTTGAGAAATCGTCTACTTATAATCAAGCAAAATTCTATTCTTATTTCTTTTTTTTGGGTTTGGGTTCAGGCAGTTCGGCTACAGTGATGCTTACCAGTTTTTTCAGCCAATCGCGATCTTCTAATTGTGCTTCGATTAGAAACTGATTTTTTGCGCCGGGATAAGGCGGTGCTTCCACCACATCTTTTATATAGGCCTTTCCAGATAAAGTTGGTTTGATAAACAGCTTATTGTCGCACACCAGGGCAAACAACTTACCATCAAAATACAAGCCGTATTCGCCAAACATTTTTTTATAGCTAACCTGTTCGGAATAATCTATCTGATCTATTATAAAGTCTACGAATTTCTGGTCTGATGCCATTTGTAATTTGATCTAATTGGAATATGAGTAAGGTTGAAGAATAATCAAAAAGCAGCTTTTAAGTGCATATAAGATCAAATTTAGTCAACTGCACTAAGATAAGCACAATCAACCATTAAATTAAACCTACAGGCAGACTAATCACCGGCTGATTGCTTTTCTTTTAATTCTGGTTTGCAATAATGGGGCTAATCACTAAATTTGCCGCCCAAATGAACAGTTGATGGTTAAGTACATTGTTGTTCTAAACCGTAAAAAAAGAATAAAATGGAAGAAAACGATTTTGTTTCGATCTGGCTGGAAGAAACCGGAAATCCTGCAATTGAGCAACTCACGCAGCTAAACCTGGAAGTTGCCCATAAAACCAGAGACATACTTGCAGAAAAGAGTTCAACAGAAAACGATCTTGCGACTATACTGGATATTAATCCTGATGAAATCAAAAGGTGGTTAACCGGCAGACATGTTTTCAGCGTCAAAACCCTTAACGAAATCGCTGTTGCAATGACTGAAATTACACAAAGAGAACAGCAGCCTGAATTACAATAACTTATTCAACTACACTTGAAGTCGTTGTTAAGGACTGATTTGAATCAATGCGATCTTCTTTGAGCTTAATGTATGACGATACAATGCTCAGCATAATTTCATGATAGCGGTTTGTGGTTCCGTTACCGGTACTTACCGAAACAATGTTTGCGTTATCCGCCTCAGCGTGGGTATAAACAATATTAAAAGCGGTTGTTAATAGCCATTCGGGCTGATTTTCGGCACTCAACATCACCTTACAGTTTACTAAACAAACGCCTGTCTTATCGCCTTCCATAACATAAACCAGCGGTAATTCTACAATACCAAAATCGGGTAAATCAACCAATACGTTTATCGTTTTTAACATATATTCCTTTCCGCTCACCAGTGTTACTATTTTCCGGCTTATTGCCTCCGTAGTAATTATGGTATAGCGAAGTTGTTAAAAAAAGCAGGCCTTTAATTGGATTTAGACGTATTTATTTGCGTAAACGTTTAAGTAGAAAAGCCTTAAACAGACACTTGAGGGCATAGCAGGGCTTGACTAACCGAAGTACAGCCAAAGGTTTAATGCTTAGGGGAACCCTTAATTATTTATCTGCGGTACTTTCGCTAAAGTTCACTGTTTTGAGCTGACTTACATTCTTTTGTTCCAGGGCTTTTCCGGCATAGCCGGGTTTATTTACACCCCATACCACATTGCTGTTCAGTAGGCTGATGTATCCGGTATTTTCGAAATGAAACCCTGCAATTGCACTTTTAACCAGTCCCTCCACATTGCTTGGCCTACGATCGTATACGCCGCCTTCTTGCTTTGTTGTTTTATCGAGATAAACAGTAACCTGATCAAAGTAGATCCCGGAAATTTTATCTGGACTTTCGCCACTGATGTACACACCGCTTTCTCCGGTACACCGGATATTACTGAAATAAATATTTTTAACCGCCCCAACCCTGCCCTTGCTTTGTCCTTTTGGCAAACGCCAACCGGCATCTTTATTGTTGCTGCTTGCCCTGGGGTAAGCCGTAATGTAAATCGGCTCTGCCTTGCCCCACCATACATCCGAAAAAAGCTTCGATTCGATAAAGAGGTTGGAGAAAATCACATTATCTACTGTACCCTCATCGCGGTTTTGAATGCCAATGCCGCGGTTGCTCTTCCTGATATTACAATTATTGATGAGCACATTGCTAATCCGGTCCATATTTTCAGAACCTATTTTGATGGCGCATGAGCTGGAAGTCATGGTGCAGTTGCTGATCACGATGTTTTCGCAGGCACCATATTCTTCAAACTCCCGCCTGTTTTTCAAGCAGATACAATCATCACCCGATTCGATAAAACAGTTCGTAATTCTCACATTTTTACTGTGATCCAGATCAATGCCATCGCTGTTACGGATCTTAATGCTGTTCAGCAAGGTGATATTTGATATCGAGACATCATTGCAACCCACTAAATGAACCGTCCAGTAGGCTGAATTCTGAAAAGTTACCCCCTCTATATTCAGTTTATTACAGCCGATCAGAGTAAGCAAATGCGGTCGCGGATCAACAATATTGAAAGGTTTTAATACATACGAGTCGTTAAGCTCCTCCCCCATAAAGGAAATCCCATTTCCATCAATTACACCTGTTCCGCTAATGCTCACCTGTTCGAGCTTTTCTCCGCCGATCCAGATGGTACCTTCGCCTTTATTTTCTCTAAAAGCGCTTTGGGTATACAGTTTTTCATCTGGACTAGCCAGGAGTTTAGCGCCACCTTCCACCCTTAAATTAACGAAGGATTTTAAGTTAAAAGGACCGGTTAAAAATACATGACCAGCGGGTACAATTACCTGTCCACCGCCAGCTGCTGAACAGGCATCAATGGTTTTCTGAATAGCAACGGCATCGTTGGTTTTGCCATCGCCAACCGCACCATAGGTTTTAATGTTGTATAATTTATTTTGAGCCACTGCGCTAAAAGAAATCAGCAATGCCAAAAAGGATAAGGTTTTAATCTTCATGATCAATTCGTTAAAAATAAATAAATCAGCTATTTAAAGCTTTGCTTACCAAAAAACAGTATAAAGTGCGGCAAGGATACCACAGATCATCACTGAGGCAATGGTAAATGCAGGAGTAACCTTAAACATGCTGCTGTCAATTTCAAGTCCCTGCGGGTTATCTTTACTTTTCGGATCGGTTAAGGTTACCACAATCATTAATCCTATGATAATCATAAACACCCACGACATTCTGTTTAAGAAAGGAATCGGTGCGATAGCTCCATTGGTAACTGCAGGCAGGAATTTAAATAATGTAGATAAGGGAATGGTTAATAATGCAGCGGTAAGTGCCGCACGCGAAGTGGTTTTCTTCCAGAAAAAGCCGAGTAAAAAGATAGCAAAAACACCCGGCGAAATAAAGCCGACATATTCCTGAATAAACTGATAAACCTGATCGAAACTACGCAATGCGGGAGCAATGATGATCGCAATTAATGATGCAATAACCACAGACCAGCGGCCAACTGAAACCAGGCGCGTTTCTGAAGCTTCGGGTTTGATAAACTTTTTATAAATATCGAGTGTAAAAATGGTGGCTATGCTATTACATTTTCCGGCAAGAGAGGCTACAATAGCGGCAGTAAGCGCAGCAAAAGCCAGTCCTTTTATCCCTGCAGGCAATAAGTTCATCAGTACCGGATAAGCATGATCGGGTTTAACCACTCCCGCAGCATCGAGCATTTCGGAATGGAAATAACCACGTTGATAAAGTACATAGGCCGCAATACCCGGGATAACCACAATTACCGGAATGAGTAATTTCAAAAATGCCGCAAATATTAATCCGTTACGTCCGGTTTTTAAATCAGCGCCCAACGCCCTTTGAACAATGTATTGGTTACAGCCCCAGTAATTTAAATTATTGATCCACAAACCACCTACCAGCACCGCAATACCGGGCAGTTCATTATAAAATTTATCTCCTTTCGAAAATATCATATGAAAATGATCGGATGCTTCACTGCGTAATAAAGGAAGTGAGGCTAAAACACTGGGGGCATCTAATTTTTCGGACACCAGTTTAAGCGCCATATAACAGGTAATCAGTCCGCCTGCCACTAAAACAAAAACCTGTATTACATCGGTATAACCAATTACCTTCATCCCTCCCAAAGTAATAATGGCAGAAAAAATGGCCAGAAAAATGATGCAGATATTAAAAGGAACGCCCGTAATGGTTTCGATGGCAATAGCACCAAGAAAGAAAATGGAAGTTAAGTTTACAAACACATAAACGAGCAGCCAAAAAACAGCCATTAGCGTACTTACCGTATTATTATAGCGGTTAGACAGAAACTGCGGCATCGTGTAAATTTTATTCTTGATGTAAATGGGCAGAAAGAATATGGCTACAATAATGAGCGTAGCGGCGGCCATCCATTCGTAACTGGCAATGGCAAGGCCCATAGCAAAACCCGAACCCGACATGCCAATAAAATGTTCGGCAGAAATATTAGAAGCAATAATTGATGCACCAATGGCCCACCAGGTGAGCGAACCTTCTGCCAGAAAATAATCTTTGGTATCGGTACGTTTTTTTTTCTTGCTCCGATAAACCCAATAGCCGTAAGCCGAAACAATAACAAAATACATCAAAAAAACAGCATAATCGAATGCAGACAAGTGGTTCATAAGGGTTTTTTATATTTGGTTTTTTTTAAAAATCAGAAAAAATCCCAATGTTGGCGGCTTAATTGGATTATTTAATTACGTAAACGTTTTCGCGTAGCAGACAGCAATAACATCGATTTATCCTCATTAACAACCCGTCGATTCGCGCTTGATCAGCACCGATTTCAGGATGATATTCTGCTCATCATCAAGCTGTTTATTATTGAGAATTTTGAACAGGCATTTTGCCGCTTCACGCCCGATTTCGAACGCTGGCTGTGTAATTGTAGTAAGCGAAGGGCTCAGCAGTCTGGCGGTATTCAGGTTCGAAAAACTGAGTATTTTAACATCATCAGGAATTTTAAGATCTGATTCCCTGCAAGCGCAATAAGCAGGAATGATAAATTCTTCGATGGAAGAAAAAAGTGCATCTGGTTTATCTTTCGCAAGCAACTCCTTAATATGCTGCAGGTTTAATTCTTCGTCATCATGGTATTTAACAACAAGTTGTTCCGCAGCATCTATCCCATGTGTTTTCAATGCATCGAGATAACCGGCAAACCGGGCTTTACCCGCAGGAAGGTTTTCCAATCCATATAAATACGCAATTTTGGTACAGCCACATTCAATTAAATGTTCAGTCGCCTGAAAAGCTATCTCGTAATCATCGGTGGTTACTTTTACCGCATCCAGATTTTCATAAACACGATCGAAAAATACCAAAGGAATTTTCTTCACCAGATTAGTATAATATTCGCTGTTATATTCACTGCTCGATACTGAGGTAAGAATGCCATCTACACGACCATTTAACAGGCTATTGGTAAAGGCAACTTCTGCTTCTATATTTTCATGGGTTTGGTAAATCAATACATGATAACCGTATTGCCTGGCAATCTCCTCAATTCCTTTTATAGCCAGTGAGAAAAAATTATTGGCTACACAGGGAATAACCACGGCTACCGTTTTCGTTTTATGGCTCCGCAGGTTGCTGGCTGCCGGATTGGGCGTATAATTTAGTTCCTTAGCCAAAGTCCATACCCTGTTCTTGGTTTTTAAACTAATCTCGTAGCTGTCATTAAGTGCTTTAGAAACGGTTGCTATTGAAATATTCAACTCCTGAGCCAACCGCTTAATATTTACTGCTTCCGCCATGTTATTAAAATTTGTTTTGTTAGTTATTTTATTGAGAAAACGGCTGTGTTTAGCAGTAAAAATTATTGAAACAATAGCTTTGGCGCTTCCTCTTTTTTACCAAAATCTTAAAAAACAAACAGCTGCTGGCAACACAGATCGGGCCGGGTGAAGTTGATGTTCATAACAATTATTTGGTTTAGCAAGCCGATATCTCTTACGACTAAGAAAAGATACCTTGCTTATAAACGAAAATAAGAAATAATCGTAACAACAACGTTTATTTTTTATTATTTAACGTATCTCCCCTCCGAATGCACCTAACTTAAAAATATACCTGCAGGCGCAGCAATACAAATTAAATACTTGATTTAAAGATATTTAAATAAAAAACAGACGTAAAAAATAATATTTTACTTAATCGTTTACGTAAATAAAATAGGCAGAATATAAAAGTTTAAGCTTTCAAAAACTCAACTTTAACTTATAAAATCAAAGAAAATTTTTTAACCAAATCAATTTCTGGCCTTATGAGAAACCAAAGCGAAGCTTCAAAGGATAATCAAAATCCATTGCAAAATCTTGATCAATGGGAAGAGGATATATTGATCCGCTACCCTGATCCGAAAAACATCAATGCTGAAAAAAAAGAAGAGCAGTTTAGAAATTATGATGAAACAGAAAAGGATAGCGTAAAAGAATTTTACAGGCTTAACCATACCTATCAGACCTATGATTTCGTAAAACAGAAAAAAGCAGATTATTTAAAGTTCGACAAACAGGAGATGCCTATCTGGAGTGCATTTGATTTTCTGAACAAGTTAGTGGATGATTCTGACCCTGATACCGACCTGGACCAGATGCAGCACCTGTTGCAAACATCAGAAGCCATCAGAAACGACGGTCATCCCGATTGGATGGTATTGGTGGGTTTGATCCACGATATGGGTAAGGTGCTTTGCTTATTCGGAGAGCCGCAATGGGCGGTAGTGGGCGATACTTTTCCGGTAGGCTGTGCCTATTCAGATAAAATTGTTTATCCTGAATTTTTCAGCCAAAACCCCGATTTCAATAACGAAACCTATCAGACCAAATTGGGTGTTTATACCCAAAATTGCGGTTTGGATCATGTAGACATGTCGTGGGGACATGATGAGTATGTGTACCACATGATGAAGCCATACATTCCGGAGCCAGGATTATACATGCTGCGTTACCATTCTTTTTATTCGCAGCACCGGGAAAATGCATATGATCACCTGATGAGCGAAAAAGACCACGAAATGTTTAAATGGGTAAACCTGTTTAATCCCTACGATCTGTACTCTAAAAACCCCAATCAAAAAAGCTGGGCAGAGCTGCAGCCTTATTATAAAGCGCTTGTGGCCAAATATCTACCGGCTACCATTAAGTTTTAACATGCTATCTCAAAACCATATAACCAAATAAAACAAACCATTTATGAACCTAAATCTACAAAAATCATGAGATTTAAATGTACAAGCTTAAAGTATGGCAGCATCTTTTTGCTGCTTTTACTCATCAGCCAGTCGTTCAATACAGCCTTTGCGCAAACTGAACGAAAAATTACCGGAAACTTAATAGATACCGAAAATAAGCCCGTTATTGGCGCCTCCGTTTCGGTTAAGGGCACTAGCAAAGTAACGGTAACCGGCGATAATGGTGCTTTTAGCATCCCGGCCAAAAGCGGCGACAAACTGGTGTTTACTTTTATGGGTTACGAACCCAAAGAGATTACCATTGGGGCTGCTTCAAGCTATAAAGTAACCCTAAAAGAAGCTACAGCATCGTTAACAGATGTGGTTGTAGTGGGTTATGGAAAAAGCTCGCGCAAAACTTTATCAAGTGCAATCACATCGGTAAAACCTGAAGAACTGAATAAAGGTGCCATTGCAGATGTTGGACAATTGCTACAGGGTAAGGTAGCGGGGATGAATATTACGTCCAGTGGCGACCCGAACAAACCCGCGGCCGTTATATTACGTGGCGCCTCAACTGTGAATAGTCCCGGGGCTCCTTTTTATGTAATCGATGGTATACCTGGGGCAGATATTGCAGCAATTGCACCTGCCGATATTGAATCAATTGATGTACTGAAAGATGCCGCTGCAACAGCTATTTACGGTAACCGTGCGGCGAGCGGCGTAATCATGGTAACCACCAAACGGGGCAAATCGGGTAAACCGCAGTTAAACTATAGCGGTTATGCTGCAGCAGAAAAAGTAAGCAGCCAGCTTGATCTGATGAGTGCCGATCAGTTAAGGTCATTTCTGACAACGAATAAAGTAGCCTTTTCACCAAATGATGATAAAGGCGAAAATGTGAATTGGATGAAAGCCATTGAACGATCTACCGCTTTTTCGCAGAATCACAACCTTTCTTTTAGTGGTGGTGCTGAGCACAGCAACTATAGTGCAAGTTTGAACTACTTCACCAAAGAGGGTATTTTGGCCAAAAGTTCATTAGACCGCATTATCGGCCGCTTAAACGTTGATCAATACGCCTTTAACGATAAGGTAAAATTTAGCCTAAACCTATCCAATTCGAGCAGCAAATCGATTAATGAACCTTTGCAGAACATCGTTTTATTACAGGCAGCCAAACGTTTACCGGTTTCGCCCATCTATAATGCAGATGGAAGCTATTTTGAAAACCTGAATAATACCGGCTACTTTAATCCGATTGCAATATCAGATAATGCACAGGATGAAACCAAATACAATGTGTTGCTGGGAGGCTTTAATACAGAGGTAAAACTGCCATTCGGCTTTACCTATAATATCAATTTATATTACCAGAAAACAACCGCTTCACATGGTGAGTTTTATAGCAGTTACTTTGGAAAGTATCCAACGTCAAACTTTTATAACAACCCCGATCCTGGTATTGGCATCGCCCACACCCTTATTGGGGGCTTGTTTGGCACCAATGGCTCAGCCTTAAGAAGCAATTACGAAAACACCAATAAAACCCTGGAGACATTTTTAACCTGGGATAAAAAAATCGGTGATCATACCATAAATGCGGTATTGGGTTATACTTATCAGGATAATGTATATGGAGATGGTTTTCAAACTTCCAGCACTAATTTCCCTACCGATTACATTGGTTTCTCGAACTTATCCCTGGGTAATCCTTATGCGATCTCTTCTTACCGTATTAATTTAGGGAACGACCTTACTTATGGTAGAATACTCATGATTTCGGACTTTTTGCGGGTAAATTACAACTATAAAAACAAATATCTTTTTCAAGGATCTATCAGACGTGACGGAAGTTCAGTTTTCGGAAAAAACAACCAGTGGGGTTATTTTCCATCTGCTGGTTTAGCATGGAGAGTGAGTGAAGAGGAATTTATGAAGGGCCAGTCCGTCATCAGTGATTTAAAACTCCGTTTGAGCTATGGTGTAACCGGAAACTCTTCAGGTATCGGTGCTTACACCGGCCAGTTAATTTATGGCATTAGCGGCACATATTATAACAATGGCGTTCAGGCAGCCGCCTATGCACCAATTCAGGGATCGAATCCCGATCTGAAATGGGAAAGAACGGCAACAAAAAACATCGGACTCGATTTCGGTCTCTTCAATAATAAGGTTACCGGAAGTGTAGATGTGTACGATAAAAACACAACCGATATGCTTTTCAAATATAATGTACCTGCATCGCTTGTTCCGGGAGGGGCAATATGGGCTAACGGAGGAAGTATTAACAATAAAGGTATCGAAGTTAGCTTAACTACTTCTCCTGTTACAACCAAAAGCTTTTCCTGGTTAAGCACCATCAATATGGCTTACAACAAGAACAAAATTACCAGTTTACAGGGGCCTTACGCTAATGGCGATTCTGTCCGTTATTCAGATCCAGAAGGACCGGGCCAAACGAATGCTACCCTGCAGATCCTTAAGGTAGGTTATCCACTTGGTCAGTTTTTCTCGCTGAAATACGCAGGTAAAGATTCAAATGGCAACTCACTGTTTTATAAACGCGATGGTTCTACCACCACTACCCCAGGTATAGGTACCGATTATTTTTACCTGGGCAGTGCACAACCAAAAGTATTAATGGGCTGGAGCAACACCTTCAAATATAAGGATCTGGAGCTGAATATCTTTTTAAGGGGAACCTTCGGAAATAAGATATTTAATGCAACACGCGCCGATTTATCGTACACGGCGGGCGCAACGGTTAACAATATATTAAACAGTGCCGCCGATGATAAAATAACAGATACCAGAAACTCCTTCTATTCAGACCGGTATATCGAAAATGGTTCTTATGTGCGCTTAGATAATGCTACCCTGGGTTATAATTTTAAAAACCCTGTTAAATATGTAAACAATATCAGGCTTTATTTATCAACTAATAACTTGTTTACCATTACCGGTTATAAAGGTATCGACCCCGAAATTAACCAGGGAGGCGTTGCACCAGGTATAGATTATAATAATTTCTATCCCAAAACACGTACATTTTTATTAGGCCTAAACGCATCGTTTTAAAAATAAATTTCAAAAACATGAAAAAGATATTATTTGGAATATTGTGTGCACTAACCGGGACACTAATATTCACCTCTTGCCAAAAACTTGAGGTACCCATTACATCTGAGCTTACCCCAGAATCTTATCCGCAAACCGCTGCCCAGTTAACTTCGGCATCGGGGCCAGTATACATCAATCTAAGAAGCGATTATGCCACCACTTACTTCTTTTTACAGAGCAGCTCGACAGATGAGTCAGTCTTACCAATTTTTGCTTCTGATTGGATCGATGGCAATAAATACCTCGAACTACACCGTCATACCTGGAATAAAGACAATGCCTGGGTTGCTGCAGGCTGGGCATATTTAACCAATATTATTGGCACCGCCAACCAGACCATTTCGATTATCGGCCAATCGGCACCTGCCGGGGCACAAAAAAATACCAGTCTGGCGGAGTTAAAAACCATGCGTGCCCTCTCCTATTTTATGATGATGGACATGTATGGCAATGTACCTTTAGATACTTTATACGGCGTTACAGATTTAAAAACAAACACTCCACGCGCACAGGTATTCAACTATGTAGAAAGTGAGCTTAAAGCAGCAATACCTTATTTAAAATCGACCACCGGTATATCAACTTATGGTTTACCAACCAAATACCTGGCTTATTCGATATTGGCAAAAATGTACCTGAACGCCGCCGTATATACCGGAACAGCCCGTTACGATGATTGCATAGCGGCCTGCGACCAGATTATAAATTCAGGTTTATATAGTATAGAACCGATGTCTACTTATCTGCAGATGTTTTATCCAACCAATGGACCATCGCAAAAAGAGTTTATTTTTGCAATCCCCTTTGATGCATCGACCACTACGGGTAACATGTTTATGGCCCGTTACGATCTGAACCGGAATCTGGGCATACGCTACCAGTACTCTGGCTCAACAGCTGGCTCATTTACCAACCCGGTAATGAACCAAAGTAGTGGCGGCGGTTTAGCAAATAATAAACCGAGTGGACCAAGAATGACCACAACTGAGTTCTATGCAAATTTTACCGATGCTAACGATATCAGAAATAAACAATGGCTGGCCGGCCCACAGTACTGGCCAGATGGAAGCCCCATAATGGTGAGCACTACAAATTTAGGGTATGATCAGTTTTACACAGGTGGTACGCCTGCCGGCGCTTTAACTTATCAGCTGAACTTAAGCCCATTGAGCAGTTCACGTTTAGGTGCAAATGCTTACGATTTGGGCAAAGATGAAATTGCCTGGAACACCGGTTACCGCAACATTAAATTTATAGCGGATTATACCAATCCAACCAACCGGAACCAAAATAACGACATGCCCTTATTCCGCTATTCGGATATTATTTTAATGAAAGCAGAAGCCATATTCAGAGGTGGAAGCCCAACACTTGGTGCAACTGCATTAGGCCTGGTAAATAACGTAAGAAGCAACCGGACAACTTCGGCAGCATTAGGTGCATTAACTTTGGATGTACTTTACAACGAGCGTTCAAAAGAATTTGCCTGGGAAACCTGGCACCGCAACGATATGATCAGATTTGGGAAATTTGAGAATAGTTATGGTTTGTCTAAAACAAATACCGACACTTATCGCCGTATATTTCCAATTCCTAGCACAGCTATAGCAACAAACAATAAACTGGTTCAAAACCCTGGTTACAACTAACCTGCACTTTACCGGAAATTTCTCTGGCTTTTAAGCCGGAGAAATTTCTTTTCCAATCATGCTAAACACATGATCCATTAAAATCCTTCAAAAATCTTAAATTTATTGTCAGCAGGAAACCATTACTTCGTTGATTAACAAATAATCAAGCATTGCCGTCAAATAGATTACCGCGATAACATGCCCGATACTGAAACCATACAACAGAATATACACGCTCCAGAAAAGAAAAGGCTACTTTCGCTAGATGCGCTTCGCGGCTTTGATATGTTCTGGATCATTAGCGGTGAAGGCATCTTTCACGGGCTGGCAAGCGGTGTAATGAAGGAACATGCTTTAATCAGAGATCCCAGCGATTGGAAGATTGCAACCAAAAAGAGTCTATCATTTTTCGAGGAGTTATTGATTGGCATCAGCAATCAGCTGCACCACAGTACATGGAATGGTTTTACTTTCTACGATCTGATTTTTCCCCTCTTCATCTTCATATCGGGTGTTGCTATGCCTTTTTCGTATGAGAAACATTTAAGCACAAAACACGACAATCAAAATTCGGCAAAAAGCATTTATACCGCCCTGATCAGAAGAACTTTGATTTTAATTATACTTGGAATGGTGGTAAACGGTTTATTAAAATGGCAGGGCTACGAAGCGACCCGTTTTGCCAGTGTGCTCGGTCGTATCGCCCTATCTACTTTCTTTGCAGCCTTAATTTACCTTAATTTTTCACGAAACCAACAGATTATCTGGCTGGCAGGGATCTTGGTGGGTTACTATATTTTTATGATCATGATACCCGTACCGGGTTTCGGAAATGCGGTATTAACACCCGAAGGGAACCTCGCCGCCTATATCGACCGTTTGTGGTTACCCGGGAAACTTCATCGAAGCGTTTACGATCCCGAAGGATTACTCAGCACCATTCCTGCAATCGCAACAGCGCTACTGGGCGTATTTACAGGGTCATTTCTTCATTCAAAAAATAACCGCTTTACTCCGAATAAAAAAGTTATTTTACTCCTTACAGCAGGATTGGTGCTCATTTTTGCCGGATTATTCTGGAATATCTTTTTTCCGATCAATAAAAACATGTGGACGAGTTCTTTCGTACTGCTGACTGGCGGCTTTAGTGTTATTTTATTGGCGTTGTTCTATTACATTATTGACATTAGCGGTCATCAAAAATGGAGCACGCCCTTCATCTGGATAGGCACCAATTCTATTTTAATTTATGTTTGTGCGCATGGGCTTTTCAATTTCGAATCTACTTCGCAATTCCTCTTTGGTGGAATTATAACTAAACTACCTTTAATCTGGCAGCAGGCAGGATTATGGACTGGTGTATTGTTGATCCAGCTTGCGATATTGAAATTTCTTTATGATAGAAAATGGTTCTTAAAAATTTAACGAGCAATTTTCTATTAAAAACACCAGATTACCACTAGGCATTAATAAACGATAAAAGAACTTCCGTAATATTGATTTTTATATCCATTATTTCTATATGTTGCTAACTGATTTAAAAAAGATAACATCAAATTATAAAAAGAGACTATAATTGCTGTTCCTTTTAGCTGCAGCTAGCACTTATACCGATGTTACATATGCACAGCAGCAGCATTTAATTCCTTATGTTCAACCCTTTTCGGGTACTTCGGCAAGCACTACACTGGCAAGTCAGCACATCGAAGATAAAACAGAGCGTTTGGCCAATACCATCCCAGCGGTTGCGCCACCATTCAGCATGACCCAGTGGACTCCACAAACACAACTGACTGAAAAAAAATGCCTTGCCCCTTATTATTATAACAACAAAAAATTTTATGGCTTTAGGGCAACACACTGGATTAGCGGTTCATGTACGCAGGATTATGGAAGCTTTACCATAATGCCCATTTCTGGCCAGCTTAAAACCAAATCAGCTCATTATGCAGAAGATTATATACACGAAAACGAAGTTTCTACCCCTTCCTATTATAAGTTAAAATTACCTCAGCATCAATTGTTGACAGAAATTACAGCCAGTCTTAGAAGCGGTGTAATGCGAATCACCGCGCTAAAAACAGATAGCGTTTATATCCTGGTTACACCCAACAGCGATCAAAACAAGGGTTTTATTCAAATTGATGCAGAAAAAGGTGAAATTTCCGGTTATAATCCTGTTCACCGGATTTATCAGGGATGGGGAACACCTGCGGGCTTTAGTGGTTATTTCTTCATCCGTTTTAAAAAAGTCTTTACTTCAGCAGGGGTTTATAGCGAGGGCCATATTTTCAATCAGCAAAGTATCAGCAACAAAAAAGACATTGGTGCTTTTGCAGGCTTTAAACTGCAAAAGGGGGAGCAACTCATCGTGTATTCAGGCACATCATTTACCAGTATCGATGCAGCCAGGGCAAACCTGGAAAGTGAAATTAAACATGATACCTTCGATACGGTGTTGGCACGAACGAATCAGATTTGGGAAAAATCGTTATCACAGGTAAACATTACAGATACCAATGAAAAAGGAAAAAAAATCTTTTACACGGCCCTTTATCATGCCATGCAACATCCCAGGTTATACAATGATGTAGATGGGAAATATCCACAGTTTGATGGGAAATATCAGAACAAAACCATAAATAAAGGCGATTATTATGATGATTTTTCGATGTGGGATATTTACCGCGCACAACTGCCCTTAGTTGAACTACTGAAACCCGATTTAGCGAATAGCTTTGTTCAATCAATGATCTTAAAAGGCCAGCAAGGTGGCTGGATGCCGATTTTCCCCTGCTGGAACAATTATACTGCCGCCATGATTGGCGATCACGCTACCGCCTTTATCGCCTCGGCTTACAATAAAGGCATCCGTAATTACGATATTAATGAAGCCTACCGGCTGATGCGACAGAATGCCTTTCAAATGCCCGATTCGGTTGATTATTTGAATGGAAAAGGCAGGCGTGGCATTAACAGTTACTTAAAATACGGCTATATCCCAATGGAAGACAGTATCCCTGATGCTTTTCATAAAAGGGAACAGGTGAGCCGGACTTTAGAATATGCTTATGATGATTATGCCCTTGCCAGCATAGCTAAAGATTTGGGCAAAGAAGCCGATTACCGGCAACTGTTGAAACGATCATTTAACTACCGGAACGTTTTTGATCCAAAGGTGGGAATGGTTCGGGGGCGTTTTTCTAATGGAAACTGGTATAATCCTTTTTATCCCGATCACCGTGAGCCCTATATTACGGAAGGAACCCCAAGACAGTATACTTTTTACGTACCTCATGATATGCCCGGATTGATTAAATTAATGGGCGGAAGCAAAAAACTCGAAAATGAACTGGATGCTCTTTTCGACAAGAAGGAATACTGGCATGGGAACGAACCTGGTCACCAGATCCCCTTTTTATATAATTATACCGCTTCACCCTGGAAAACCCAGCTGCAGGTATCGCGCATTCTGGCAGAAGAGTATGGTGAAGGTGCTGGTGGTTTAAGTGGTAACGACGATGCCGGACAGATGTCGGCATGGTATGTTTTTGCAGCACTCGGCTTTTATCCGGTAGATCCCGTTTCAGGCAATTATCAACTCACCAGCCCCCTGTTTAAGCAAACCATCATTTCATTTAATAACGGCAAAAAATTAACCATTATAGCCATTAAAAAGAGTAAAAAATCTATTTATAGCTCAAAAATCACTTTAAATGGAAAGACTTTTACCAAAAACCAGATTACACATCAATCGCTGGTTCAGGGCGGCAAATTGGTCTTTTATCTGGAAGATCAACCGGCCATGCTTCGAATCCTGAAAAACCAGTCTAAACAGCAGTAAGCCTAAATGAATATCTACGCAGTTAATTTCTAAATAAAATCAAGGTCATGAGTAGCGCACTTAGTACCAGGATAAAAAGTATCATCCTTTTAGGGAAGATGCTTTCAGGCACCTCATTCTCGGTTTTATCTGATGTATTTAAAGTTTTCTTTTCCACCTTCATTGTTATCATGGTATAGGTGTTGATTTGACTATATCTATGCCAAAAAGATTAACAGCAGAAAAATTTTATCTTTATTCTTGAGGATACCGCCCAGCAGTATGTTAACCACATACTCACCATCAATTTCATTGATATAAAGGTTAGCGGCCCTCCATAAAACACACAAGCAACTACCAGATTGGGCAATTGCTTGCAGAACTGCATTTGAGGTGGAAAATGCCAAAAATGATTATCTTAGTAAAGAAGACTAAAGAGCTGCTATCTGTGCTGAAGGATAAATCTGATTGATTTAAATGCTTAAATACATGACGCTTTAACACTCAAATAAATTAATATGCGATCAACTACCCTTTTTCGAGCTAAAAACAGACTTACTTTCTCCCTTGTCTTTTTGAATATGATATTGATCTGCCAAAGTTCCTACGCTCAGCTAAATCATGTTACAGACTCTGTTCGTATAAAAAATAGCTTTTGGAATTCAAAGCCAGTCAGGGTTTCTGTTGTTCCCGCCCTATTGCTGGCAGGAAGTGCAGCCACATGGGGAATAAGAAAAGATGTACGCAGTTTTCGCAACCGCTACCTGCCGACCTTCCGATACCATTATGACGACTATTTGCAGTATGCCCCTGTGGTAACCGTATTAGGGTTGAATGCTGCAGGAGTGAAAGGAAAGCATAAAATGGGTAGAGCACTTGTTTCCTATGCTTTCTCCGCAGTAATTATGGCTTCGGTAGTGAATACAGTAAAATATACTGCAAAAGTTGAGCGGCCTGATGGAAGTTCAAAAAATTCATATCCATCAGGGCACACGGCCAATTCTTTTATGAATGCTACATTTCTGCATAAGGAATATGGCCAGTACCGTTCTCCGCTGTATAGTGTAGGTGCCTACACCGCTGCTACGGCTACTGCAGTGGGCAGGGAATTGAACAACCGTCATTGGATCTCCGATGTGCTGGCGGGTGCCGGAATTGGCATCCTATCAACAGAACTTGGGTATATTGTTGCAGATAAAATTTTTAAAGAAAACGGCACACATATCAAGTTAACGAATAATCATGTCCCTGTACGTCTTAAACCTAGTTTCATCGAGCTTAAATTAGGCTATGCTCAAGCTTTGAGTAAAGACCTTACCGCACGATCTGAAGATCTTTTTGCAAGAGGTGGTTTTAATTTTGGTATAGATGGTGCCTGGTTTTTTAGCCAGAATTTCGGGATTGGCGGAGAGTTCGCTTTTTCAAGTTTCCCAATAAACGACGACAACCTCAAATTCAACGACATAGATATCCCAACCGTTAGCGAAGGGCATTATACCCAGCCAATGGGCATCCGTTATATTCATGCAGGTCCGTATTTTAATATTCCGCTCGCCAGAAACTGGTTTATAACCGGAAAACTAGGTGCCGGAACAGCTGTAGGCGCACAAGGTGAAATCATCCTGAACCTACGGGAAGATTTCCAGGGGCTTTTCGGTACAGTAGAATTACCTTATTTCAGATACAAACCCGAAAGTTCTTTCAGCTGGTCAGCAGGTGCAGGGATCCAGAAACAGATCAAAAGAAATATTGGGATCAAAGCCTATGTTAATTATTTTAATTCAGATAACGACTTCAAACTTGATATAATAGAAGAGATCGACCAGGATGGTACTTATCGTTTCAAAGACTATGGGATGGAAAAAGTTAAATTTGACAACCTAGCCTTTGGATTGAGTCTCACCGCTTATCTCTGGTAATCAAGTCATTCATTAATCTGTATCTATGGAGACCTTCACCCACATCAAAACTGTTCTCGGTATTATTCTGGGGCTAAGCATCACGCACTCATTAAAAGGTGTAGTTAAAATCATTGAGCACCCAGATCGGCTAAAACCATACATCACACACTTGTTGTGGGCTTTTTATATGTTTTTAAGTACGGTGTACTTTTGGTGGTTTGAGGTTCACTTAACCGAAATAAAACATTGGGATTTTCTAAAATACCTGTTTTTGGTGATTTATGTGATCACTTACTACACCTTAGCTGCTTTGCTGTTTCCAGAAGATATGAGGGATTACAAAGATTATAAAACCTATTTTTTGTCGCGGAAAAAGTGGTTTTATTCTATCCTGGCTGTACTCTTTTTATTTGATGCTGTAGATACTTATTTAAAAGGCCCTGGTTATCATACAGAAATGTTAAAAGTTTATCCCATCAGAGAGTTTATTCACATTATTGCTTGCCTTAACGCTGCAAGAACAAACAATAAATGGGTGCATCTGATTACCGTATCAGCATTTATTATATTTCAGTGTTACTGGATACTAAATTACTATATGAATGGTTAAATAAACGTTGCTTTACATGTTAGAAAAAACACACTTCGCCATTTTTTACTTAAAAACAAATCCCCCACTAAACGCTTAACAAATAAACAACAAGCTGCTAACCTTAAGGAAACATAGATGGGCTAAATTAGAAATGCGTTTGTATGCTCTAAGCAGAAAACAGGTAAATAACATGTTTCAATAAAACAGCAAGCTATGAAACCGCAGGCCCGAACGATCCCCGGAAAACTTGTAGATTTTGATTACAACAGGTACCGGCTGCCAACCTTTGTCATGCAATTTAAACCCTCCGTTTATCAGGATGGCGATTGCTATTATGCGGTATTATCCTTTGAAGAGGAACACGATGTTTCAGGCCTTGGTACTTCTCCCGAAGATGCATTGATAGACTGGAATGATAAAGTATGCGAAATGCTTGCCTTATCTGCCCCCTTACGTACATCGTTAAATGCCAAAAACAAATAAATTACCTATAACCAAATTGACTACTTGACCTTTTGTACTTTAGCCTTTTAAAAAATGCTGCCCTAAAATAAGGCAGCTTAAGCTGGTTATAAATTAAAACTTAATATTTTTCATCCAAAAGATACAATCCAAATTCTGCAAGCGAAGGGTTCAATCTTGACGATAAAATCTTAAACCTTACTTTCTTTGTGGTAACTTCATTAAATTTTAATAAGCGCTTATAACCTACAGTGCTTGCTGAAGTGAAATTTATCCATTCTTTACCATCAAAATATTCTGCTTCAAATTTCTCTATGCGTTGTCCGATGGCAATATTTTCCTGTAACGACAATACATTAAAGGTTACAGCTTTAGCCCAGTTTAATTCGATTGTTGTTGTGGTATCTTTGCCCGGTGTGGTAAAGTAAGTATTCAATTTCCCGTCAAATAAAGTCTTTATGTTTTTACCGGATGTAGCACTAACCGTTGCTGTTTTGGCGATATTATTCGAGAATGTGCTCCTCATTTTTTGTCCAAAGGCAGCTAAATTTTTAACATCACTATCCGCAATTAAACCTTTTGTATTGGGTGGAATATTTAAAAGTAAAACCCCGTTTCTACCTACTGATGTAAAATAGATATCCATTAACTTCTTAGGTGTTTTTACTTTAGCATCTTCATTGGTGTGGTAAAACCATCCCGGACGAATACTTACATCTGTTTCGGCCGGATACCAGACTAAACCTGTTGCATTGATCAATTTACTTCTGCTGCCACGGTCCTGGTCTTTGTATGAACCTGATAAGGTTGGGATTACATTTACCTCCTTCTGTGATAATGCTGCGATTTTCTCCTGGCTCTGTTCAGCCATAGGCAGAACACTCCATTCTGTTTCGCGACCAACACCTGTTTCTGTACCTACCCAGCGTACATCAGGTCCCTGTACAGCGATAACCGCCTGGGGCTGCAGTTTTCTAATTAGCGTATACCAGGTATTAAAATCGTAAACCTGTTTTTTGCCATTGGGTCCTTCTCCGTTTGCTCCGTCAAACCAAACCTCATCTACCTTACCGTATTGGGTTAGCAGTTCGGTTAATTGGTTTACGAAATAAGTATTGTAAGCATCTGATCCATAAGATGGGTTATTACGATCCCAGGGTGATAAATAAACACCAAAACCGATATTATATTTCCTGCAGGCATCTGCAACTTCTTTTACGACATCTCCTTTGCCATTTTTGTATGCAGTATTTTTTATACTATGCTCCGTAAATTTACTTGGCCATAAGCAAAAACCATCATGGTGTTTAGCAGTGATTATGGCCTGTTTAAAACCAGCCGCTTTAATGGCTTTAACCCATTGTTCGGCATCGAGCAGCTCGGGATTGAATTTAGATATATCTTCTTTACCATCGCCCCATTCACGATCGGTAAAAGTGTTGATCCCAAAATGAAAAAAGGCAGTTAGCTCTAATGTTTGCCAGCGCAGCTGCCTGGGTGATGGCACAACATTGGCCGCCTTAGCTATTATAGTACTTTGATTATCTGCTTTGGAAATACTTACAATGCTTTTTTGTTGCCCATAAGCATGAGCAGTTAACAATAAGGATAATACAATTAGTGTTCTCTTCATTTGTTTATTTAATCGTTTGTGTGTTAAGTTTTGTTTTTTGATAAAGTATTGATCTACAGATAAAAAAAGGCCCTCCCTAAGAAGGGCCCCAATTTAACTAAACCAACTAACCTAAAAAGGCTAATTAAGGATTTTAATAAGCGCCAATTTCTGCAATCTGGGCAAACTGGTTGGTATCGTACATTTCCAGCACATTAAACTTGAAATACCGTGCATTAACCGTACTGCTAAAATTAAGCTTCTGCCTCGCACTGCTTTTGTCAAATGAATAGGTGCCCTGGTCTTTCCATATTGAATTATCTGTACTAACCGCTATATTTATTTTTTTTGCACTCGCACCACTTCGTGGAATAAACCAAACCCCATGCATCACCTGGGTGGCAGACATATCAATAGTGACCGAATGCGGTAGTACAGGCTGTGCGTTCTGCCATTGTGAATGCCAGAATGTAGCATTGTTATTGTCGAGTACAAAAACAGCCCTGCCATTGTTAGGCCCCTCACCGCTGGACTCCTGCGAATCGAAATCGGTTATTGTCCAGCCCGCCCGGCTAAATGGAGGAGTTGGATCTTTCTCAACATGAAAATAAGCGGTCTTCATATTGTTATTTACTTCATACCCTGTATTACCCATAATGCTAACAGGTAACAGATACCCCGTTTGACTAATATCAAATAAAGATGGATAAACTGCAATTTTAAACAGCACTGTAGTCTGCCCCGCTTTAATGGTTGCATTTGTTGCTGGTATTTTATAATAAGCAGAAGGCATCAATGCATACTGTTTATTATTTTTATTGGCCAGGTATGTATTGAAAGCATTCTGATCTAGACCTATCGTCACGCTCATATCGCTACCTGAAGGGTTGCCGATATTGGCCGATACTGAAATCGTATCTGTGGTTTTTGACAGATCGAGATTGAGTAGCGCTGCATCAAAATAGTTTAAGCCACTACTGGCCAGATTAAAAAATTTCGTAGCAGGGTAAGCCATTACCAGCGAATTGCCATTAGGAGCCGCCTCGTAATCCTTTTTTTTGCAAGCGCTAAATATGATGACTGTAATACACGTTAATAAGAATATCTTTTTCATTTCTTTTATGATTTAAGCATTAAAACTACCAACCAGGATTTTGCGGCAATAATTTAGGGTTTAATGTTGTTTCCTGGATCGGCAGCGGATAGAGGTACATTTTATCATTCCAGGATCTCGCAGTTATGTCAGTGTAAACACGGATATAGTTATTTGCATCAACTACGATACCACTTACCTGGCTTGCAGGATACTGTGCTTTTAGTGCAGGCGTAAGTTTCATACCTAAAATGGTTTCAGCTTTATTGATCTGTGTGCCTGCTTTCCAGCGCAATAAATCGTCAAACCTAAAGCCTTCCTGCGCAAGCTCTATCCTGCGTTCTCTCCTGATCTCATCCAAGAGGACTGGAAGAGAGGGAAAATCAGAGTTAGGATCTTTAACCAATGTGGAAACAACCATATTGGCCATACCTACCCTTGCCCTTATTTTATTGATCGTATTATCGATAACGGTTTGATCTGCCTCACCCAACTCAGCTTTTGCTTCGGCATAAATAAGCAATGTTTCTGCATACCTAAAAATAAACAGATCTAATGTAGACTGATTGGCATTGAACTGTAAGGGGTCAGCACTCCGGTATTTTACACTCGAATAACCTGTTACCGTTCCTGGGATACGCGGCAAAGTCATTGCATCGGTAGTGCCATCTGCATTACGGGTTACTACAAAACCTCTCGACATGATCAGCTGTGTATATCGCGGGTCGCGGTTTGTACTCTCGTTATCGGGCGTATCATCATTCACATAAAGTGGGCTTAATGCTGTAGGTTTCCCATCTTTGCATAAAAACGACCTTACAAAATTCTTACTGAAACTTGGCGGTATATCGCTTATTTGCCGGGTTGTATTGTGCATCGTTACATCTTTGAGGTATCTCCTAGCCATAATCGCTTCTTTGTTACCCCTTAACTCTTCCTGTAAAAAAAGATTATAATAATCACTTGCCGGATTATTTGTTGAATAAATGGCATAAGCACTAGCAGAATTCATTACTGCAAGAGCTGCATCAGCTGCCGCCCTCAGGTAAGGGGCTTCATCTCCTAAATTATGATACTTTCTATAGGTACCCTCCCATAAACATATCCTTGACTTCAGTGCATTGGCAATATCTTTGTTTAAGCGGTCCTGTTCTGCATTTGCGGGATTCGGAAGGTAGGCCACTGCAAAATTTAAGTCGTTTAAAACCGAATCCATTACTATTTTTCTTGGTGTACGCGGGTTATAAAGTTCAGGAGAGGTTTCCGTTAAATCTTTGCTTAACCAGGGTACATCGCCAAAGCGGACAACTCTGCGCCAATAAGCATAGGCCCTGAAAAACCTGATCTCTGCAGCATAAATATTCTTTACTGAAGCAGATACTTCGGCCTTCTGATAACGGGCAAGGAAGTAATTGAGCTGCCTGACAGTTGTCCAGTTCCAGTTTGCATCGGTATTGGGCACTACATAATTTCCATTCAGAAAAGAATCCTTGTCTCTTGGTACAAAATTATCAGAGTTGTTATCTGTATTAAAAGTCTGAACCAGTAGCGTTGAATAAAAGTTGTTTGCATATAATTTCAGATCATTCTCATTCTTAAAGAACGTCTGTTCACTGATCTGATCTAAGGGATACCTGTCAAGAAAATCTTTTCTGCAGGCCTGCAGTGATACCACGATGATCAGTAAAATCGTTAAATATGAATATTTTTTCATTGTAATAGTTTTAAGTGATTACGCTAAAAGCCCAGTTGCAGACCAAATGAGAAACTTTTGCTTAGTGGATAATTCGTTGTGCCTAATAATTCAGGATCAAAGCCTTCGTTGAGCTCGGTGATGGTAAACAGGTTCTGTCCGGTGGCATATATCCTTAACTTACTGATCTTTGCTTTTTTAAGTAATGCATTATTAAATGTATAGCCCAACGTAAGCTGTTTGATACGGGCATAGGCTGCATTTTGTTTATACTTACTCTGGGTTGCAAAATTACCACCGCCACCAAACCTCAACCTAGGATAATAGGCCTCTGTATTGCTTGGTGTCCAATAATCCATGTTATAGTTCATTGGAACTGCATATTCGCTGGTGAAACCCCAGAAGTAGTTTCCCCCAAGCCAAAAGTCTCTTTTTAAAGTGCCTTGAACAAAGCCGGTAAAATCAAATCCCTTATAATTCAAACCTAAGTTTAAGCCAAACTGGTAACGGGGAGCATTGTTTCCCAGTACTTTTTGATCGCCTGGATTGCCCAATGTATTGGTGCCGTAATCAATTTTGCCGTTTCCATCCAAATCGACATATTTAAGGTCACCAGCCAGCCATTTCCCACCCCATACCTGTGCCTGGTTAGTTGCTGCAGCCTCTGCATCACTGTTGAAGAAACGATCGGTAACTAATCCCCACACCTCACCAATTTTTTGACCGTTGTAATAGTCTGACAGACTTCCCGTAGGATTGTTTTCATATTTTGTAACGACAGCTTGATTATCGGAAAGAGCCAAACGAAGGTTATAGTTTAGATCTGAAACAATTTTATCTTTCCAGCCAACTGATAATTCCCAGCCTTTGGTACGCACATCTGCAGAATTTCGTTGTGGAACAGCAGTGCCCAATACGGCAGGTACAGCAAAGCCAGGTCTCAAAATTCCTTTGGTATCTCTTTGGTAGAGATCGAATGACAGATCCAACTTATTCTTAAATGCAGTTAAATCAAGTCCAATATTTTTACTGGTTACCTTTTCCCAGGTAAAACTGGTACTTACCAAACCTGGCGCAGTTACCACATTCCCCTTCTGGCTGCCAAATATATAACTGCTCTGGCCGGTAGGCATGGTTACGATGTAGGGATAATTCGATCCGGAAACTTGATTTGGCGATGTACCATAAGATCCACGGATTTTTAAATCACTAATCACCGATTTTATTGGTTCAAAGAAACTTTCGGAAGAAACACGCCAGCCAAGAGAAACAGATGGCGTAAATACGGTACGCTGTCCTTTTGCGTAGCGTGATGTAGCATCCTGCCTACCTGTTACTTGCAGCAGGTACTTGTTTTTATAATCGTAGTTAAACCGTAAAAAAGCACCTTGTACAGCCCATTCAGAGAGTGAATTTCCCACCGCAGAAGAAACGGCTGTTGCATCAGAATTTGGTGTTAGACTGATAAGGCCTGGATCGAGCTGGTTGTTGGCAATTACATTAAAAGAATTGGCCTGTTTTAATTCTTCATTATACCCAACCATCAACTTTACACTGTGATCGTTAAAAAATGTATTGCCATATTCTGCATAAACATTTATGGCATGATAGTTATCACTTGCATTACTGCGAAAAATCCGGTCAGGTGTGGTCCAGGGGTAAGTGCCAAGCAAAACCCCGTTTACACCATATTCGTTAAATTTCTTAAACTGTGTTGTGATGTTTTCTGCGTAATTGTTCCAGGTTAGATCGCCTACCACCTTAAAGTTTTTAAGTGGCTTTAACACAAATCCGCCGGTGAGCCAAAGGTCATTTTTAACATCGGTTGCGCGTCCATTCTGAGCCATCACCCCCACCATATTGGTATAGTTTCCCTGACCTGCATAATTCCCATCAGGATGCTTCACAGGCATTACCGGACGTAGATCGGTTGGAATAAAAGCAAAATCGAATGTTGCTCCTGTCGTTCCAGGTACATTTGCCGTATTGTAGGTGGTCCTGTTTAAAGTGCTCTTGAAGTTAAGATCCAACCAGGAAGTTACCTCAGCGCTTAGCTTTAAGGTTGCATTATAACGGTTAAATTTTTGGTCAGCCTCTTTTAATAAACCTGTTTGATTTAAATTACCCAAGCTGGCCATATAGGCAATCTTACCCTGTCCTCCGCTTATCGAAATGTTATTATCTAACATTGGTGCCCATCCAGGATATAATACATCAAGCCAATTGGTATTGCCTACATAACGGTATTTATTTGGATTTGAAGGATCTGGATAAACGGGAGAATTATTTGCTGGATCATTAAAGTATTTGACCGTCATTTCCAGATCTTTATCAGTAAATGGCTCGCCTGCTGCAGTGCCCCCGTTTTTACCAGTTTGATCAGCTTCCATAAACATGCGTACATAATCTACAGAGTTGAGGTATTGAGGCAAGTAAGTTTGTCTGGAAGAACTGTAAGCACTGTTTACGCTAAACTTTGGCGCTGTGTTCTTATTAGGATTTTTTGTTGTGATCAGCAATACGCCAAAAGCAGCACGGCTACCATATATGGCAACGGCGCCTGCATCTTTTAATAAGGAAACACTCTCTACATCAGAGGGATTGATCAAATTAGGATCCATTACCACCCCATCTACCAAAACCAATGGATCTCCGCCATTCATAGACGTAAAACCACGTATATTAAAGGAAGCACCTTTACCGGGAGCGCCATTATTTAAATTAATATTAAGATTGGGTAAAACACCCTGAAGACCTTGTGCCAGATTTACCAATGGCCGGTTTTCTAAAACCTCACCACTAACGGTTGCAACAGAACTTACCAGATTTGTTTTTTTCTGTGTACCATAACCTACAACTACAACATCAGTCAAGCTACTACTTGATGTTTTTAACTGCACGTTAACCTCTGTTTTACCAGTTACAGCCACTTCTTGCGTCTCGTAGCCTATATAACTGAAAACCAATGTAACCGGCCCATCAGGAGCAGAAATCGAATAAATACCAGATCCATTAGTTAGCGAAGCAATAGACGAACCTTTTACTTTCACACTCACGCCAGGCAGCCCCAATCCTTTTTCGTCCTTTACCGTTCCTTTAATCTCACTATAAATTTTAATGGTATTAAGGGCGGTTTTCCGCTGTAAGACAATGTTTTTATCAACTATGGTGTAGGTTAAAGGCTGATCTTTAAAACAGGCATCAAGAGCCTGTTGTAAAGAGGCGTTATTTAAAGATAAATTAACATTATGTGTTCCCTGTAGCAGATCATTTTCATACCAGATTACGTATTTAGTTTGTTTCTGGATAACTGAAAATGCCTTTTTTAAAGAAATATTTCTTTCCGATAAGGTTACCTGTTGTGCAAAACCTGTTGCAGATGCCTGCACACAAATTAATACGGTAAAAAGAAAAGTGAGCTTCATGGTTAGAATTATTTTAAAAAGTAGCCTGTGCTTTTTACGCATAGGTTTATAAGGCGTATAAAAATTCATACATTTAAGGATTATTTGGTTATTAAATTATTAGCATAGTTTACCGTTTCGGCGGAAGGTTAATCAAATACTACCGGTGGTGTTCGCAGCACTGCCGGTTCTTAATTAACCCAGTTCGGTTTAGGTTGGTTAGTTTTTTCTCATATTTTGTTAGTTGGTTAGTATTAGGTTAGCTACAATCAGGGACTTACTATAATTTTTCTGCCCTCCATTTTAAAGTTTATATGACTCAGTTCCAGTATTTTCAGGAGCGCTGATAAATTGGCTTCCCTTGAGATTCCTCCGGTAAACAACCTTTTGGGAATTACACCCCGATATTCAACATCCAGATCGTACCACCTAGAAACCTGGCGCATTATGCTTTTCAGGTCTTGGTCTACAAATAGCGTCTGACCGTTTTTCCATGCTATCGATTCATTTACATCTACCTGGTTAATAACTATTTGCCCTGCATCCGTTAGCTCAGCCTGTTCTCCCGGTTTTAGCAGATTATTAAAGTTATTGTTTGCAATTTTTACCGATCCTTCTATCAAGGTCGTTTTGATAACAGGCTCATCATCAAAGGCCATAATATTAAAATGAGTTCCTAAAACGAGCACTTCTGCCCTGTCATTTATACGCACTAAAAAAGGAATTTTCTTATCCCTGGCCACCTCGAAATAAGCTTCTCCCTTGAGTTCGACCCTACGGGTTTTCATTGATGCAAATGATGCAGGGTATTTTAATGAGGAAGAAGAATTTAGCCACACATGTGTACCATCTGGTAAAAGCACCTGATACTGTCCTCCTCTCGGTGTTTCAATAGTATTAAAGTTAGTAGCCGCCTGATCTTTTGGCTGGTCAATAACTTTATAGATCAATTGGTGATCGGCTGTTTTGGTAATCTCAACTCCCGCCTGACTGGCCAGTTTACCGCTAAGTGCATCGTTAAGCAGAATACGTTTTCCGCTGGATAAAGTCAGATAAGCCTTATCTGTCCCGGGTTTTGCATCTTTAACGATATTTTGAGAAATATCCTGTTCTGTTTTATTATTATTGTTGGTGGTAATGAAATAAGTACCTAAACACAAAAGTATTGATGCTGCTATGGCTAAACGTTTCCACAAGCTTAAAGACCATGTTTTTTGTCCGGAAGCAATTTGATTCTTAATTTTTCTTAAAATTTCCAACCGATGCTCATCTTCAGTAAAATCCACCTTAAACTGTGACAGATCAGGCTTTTCGGGGTTAGAACTAAACCATTGATCAAACTCCAGTTCCTCAGCAGGATTTAGGCTTCCATTAAGGTATTTATTTGCTAATTCCTGTAACCGGATTGGATCAAACTTGGTCATTTCTATTTGGTTTATATATACAGGTACCCTGAAGTATATAAATGACTCAAATTATTTCAAAAAAAAATCCATTAAAGTAAAAAACCGCACAGAAAGGTATCTAAGCCGGCCCTTAAGATTTTTTTTGTTCTCACTAACTGAGAGTTTACCGCCTTTTCTGTCATATTTAAAGATTGTGCAATTTCCCGGTGACTCATTCCTTCATCTTTATTCATCCTATAGATCAATGATGTTTTTTCGGGTAAGGCACAGATTAGTTTTTCCAGTCTGTCTCTTAGCTCCTCAAAATCAAGGTACTGCTGCGTAGAATCATCTAATACATCTGCTGAAACGGCCATATTCTCCTGGTATATACGGATGGATCTTAGTTTATCCAAGAATTTAATAACGCGGTATTTAACGGAAACGAACAGATAATTATTGAAAGAGGTATTAATTACAAGTACTTCTCTTCTATTCCATAGTGATACAAAAATATCCTGAACTATGTTTTCTGCTTCGTTCAGATCACCTGATTTATGTACAGCAAGGCTCAGCGTTTTTTTCCAGTAACGGTTGTACAGCTCTTCAAAAGCAGTATGATTTGATTCTTTTAATAAAAGAACCAGCTCATCATCAGTTAAGGAAGGCAGTATTTGATTCCGCATTGAATTTTTATCAGGTTAATGAAAAGCTGTAAATTGTAAAAAAAATGGTATGCTGAAATACAATCAGTACACTTTACCATCATCATTTGTTCTGTTTTTTCAGCATGCAAACTGAAACGCTATTATTAGAAACCGGGAGACAACATATAAGCATTACGATTTATGAAAATAAGGCTAAACACAGGTTGTTTATTAAATGTATTTGGCAAAACGTTCACTTTAATAAGCATAAGATCCTTGTAAAAAAATCAAAAATAGAAACAGGAGAAGCAAGTAGGCTCAACTAATTTCGAACAACGAAAATTTGAAAAGTTTAGGCTTTTAATTACTTTTATCATCATCCGAAAAGCTAAACTAAAGAATCATGGCCGGCGCACAGGAAAACAGCAAATGGGACTCCTATAATGGTGCTTCCCCACTTATTGCCCTATACAATAGCTTTCATCCCCTAACTGTAGAAATGGAGGCATTAATCGATTCCCTCACCTTTCCGGTAAGTTTTCGTAAAAACAGATACATTATTTCGCCAATAGACCGTAACAGATATCTTTACCTGATTTTAAAAGGAGTAGTAAGGGGATTCTACAAGGATTCGGGAACTGAAATTACTTCATGGATATGCCAGGAATATGAAATTGTAGGAACCATCCGCAATCTATGGACTGCTGAAGAATCAGACGAATACCTTCAGGCCATAGAAGATGTGGAACTGATTGCCATACCTCATGAGCTCACTACTATGCTTTATAAAAATTTTCCAGAGGCAAACATTATTGGGAGAAAGATTATGGAGCTTCATTACAGAGGGGCCTACGACAGGGGTTTTATCTGCCAGATCCCATCTGCTACGGGGCGTTATAAACACCTGCTTCAAGCCTTTCCCTGGATGATTGACCGTGTGCCGCTCCGATACGTCGCTTCATTTATCGGACTACGACTGGAAACGCTCAGTAGGATCCGATCAAGCGAAAACAAAAAAACATAAGACTGCTTTTGCGTATTTTTAATTTAATTGTTTACCATTTATCTTGAAGAAGGCATGAAAATATTAAAGGCTGCTGACGCATTTGACAAATCGGCAAAAATATACCAGGAAAAATTCATGGATGTTAGTTTATATGCTGAACCCTTCAAGGTCTTTTTTGACAATATAGCAGCAGATGATGCCCGTGTTTTTGATATTGCCTGCGGCCCTGGAAACATCACCAAATACCTATTGGATAAGCAACCAGGTTACCAGGTTTTAGGAATCGATCTGTCGTCAAAAATGCTCGGCCTTGCCCAGGCCAATAATCCTAAGGCTCAATTTCAACTTATGGATTGCCGTGAGATTGACACCATTAAAGAGAAATTTAACGGGATTACCTGCGGCTTTTGCCTGCCCTATTTAACACAGCAGGAAACCATTAAACTAATTTCAAATGTTTCTAAGTTGTTAAAACCAGGTGGTGTTTTTTATTTGAGTACCATGGAAGAAGACGAAAATAATAAATCGAGGTATCAAATATCCAGCACCGGCGACAAAGTGTACGTAAATTACCATAGCGAAGATTACTTATCTACAGCCCTCGAGCAGAACAACTTTGAAACGCTCCTCCTCAAACGCTATGATTCTCCTGGTCAGGGTGATCTGGTCATTACAGATCTGGTATTGGTCTGTAAAATTAAATAGCACATTAACATCGATCTCCTATCCTTTAGCGGAAATACTATGCTTGTTAAATTCACAGCTTATTGAACCGTTATCGTATATTCTCCGGTCAACACCTTAGCTTTAACCAGGGTTGTTTTATTTTTGTATACCCGTATATCCTGAATATAAAGCGGATGTAACCATACACCCGACTCGATCGCCAGATTTCCGGTGGTATTGAGCATATAAAGACTGATTTTACCATTTACAGCAGTATATTCAGGAAAACTGTAGGTCTTAACCCGGTGAAGTAATGAATCAGCAGATACCTTAAACGCCGTTTTTTCATCATAAATTTCAGATACCTTGAAGTTAGGAGCGTCATTCACTTCAAATTCGAGTTTGCCTACAATACGTTCCATAACCATCTCAACGGTTTGATTATTATTTACATTAACTGTTTTTCGGGATAAAAAGGTGTCACCAGTTTGGTAGTGCCTCCAATAGGGATCAGGACCCTCCTGTATATATTCGATAGTAGCCTGCGTGTAAGGAAGGTATACCGGAATAGTATCGAGTTTATAAAACTGATTAATGCCAAATGCCGACTGAGATCCAACGGCCACAAAATTGTACTGTGCCGGATCAAGATTAAATACCACCTGTCCAAAACCTGACTGTGTAGAAAACTGTGTCAGCCGTTTAACTTCAGAACCTGTCTTGGCATTGTAAGCAATCACACTGAGCTGGCTAATGTAATTTTGTAATGGTTCAGGCTGCATCCCCACATTTGGCTGCCCGACGGTGTGATTAAGTCCCGAAAACTGAAAGGTAATCTGGTGTGTGGTACCCCCTGGCTGACCGCCGTGGCCTTCCAGAATTTTTCGGCAAGAACAAATTATAATAATCTGCGTAAGCGCGAGTAGAATAAATAACTTTTTCATAGGTTTTTACCTAAAGTTATTGATTATCAGGTAATTTAAACCTTCAATTAATGCAATGTATACCAATCTGTAACCCCATACACATGTTTTATATTAAAAAAAACCTGTTTAACCATAATTGGAAATTCCGTTTACAAAAATGTGTGCAATAAAGACAACTACGGTGACTCGTCCCCGAATTTATAATTAGTTACCTGAGAATATGCCTTCAAAGCCGCTAAACCGGTAGCTCAAAATGAAATACGGAACCTATACCGATCTCACTATCTACCCAGATCCTGCCGCCGTGGAGCTGTACAATCTCTGCGCTTAGGTAAAGGCCAATGCCAAAGCCTGAAATCGTAGTCGTGTGGAGCGTCTCTACACGATAGAACCTTTCAAAAAGTTTGGGAATTTCAGATTGTTTTATCCCCATTCCTTCATCTGCTACACTTACCCGCACGTTATTGCCATAAACACCACATTTTACGCTTATTTTCCTACCCCTAGGCGAATATTTCATGGCATTATTAAGCAGATTGGAAAGCACTGAACTGATTTTATAGCGATCGGCCAGAACTGAAACCACACAGGACTGCTGGAAATCAATATTAAAATCTTTTGCCACCAGCTTAAATTCTGCAAGAGATTCGCTAATCAGCATATCAAGATCAAAGCGTTCCTTATCCAGGTAAATCTTGTTCGACTCAAGCCTTGAGATGTTTAAAAAACCATTAATAAGCCCCTCCATTTTTTTGAGCTGACCATTAACCTTATCCAGCAGCGATGCGGTAACCGGATTTTCCATCACCTTTGCCTTGGTACCCAGAAGCTGGAGGTAAAGACTAATCGACGTTAACGGGGTTTTCATTTCATGGCTTACCATACTGATGAAATCATTCTTCCTGTTTTCATTCAATTTCTGTTCTGAAATATCCAGAATAGCCCCGGTCATATAAAGCGCATTTCCACCCGCATCGTAATAGGTTTTACCCATTGAACGAATCCATTTTGGAGCCGTAGCACCCAGTGGGATGATGCTATATTCTTCACAATAATCACTACCAGTCTCCAATGCCAGTTTCCTGGCCAATAAAATCCTTTCCCTGTCTTCAGGAACGATAATTTCGCCTACTTTTTCCATGGAAATGTTATTCCGTTCCTCAAAGCCAAAAAGTTCAGCTGTGCGTGAAGAGATATTTAGGGTCATTTTATTTAAATCTACCGTCCAGGTGCCAATCATAGCCGCTTCGATTGCGAGATTGAGTTTATCCTCTGCTTTTTCCAGATCGCGAGTCACTTCAACCATGGCGGTTACCTCAAATGCAAAAACAATAATTCCATCAACCTCACCTTTGTCCCCGTATTTTGCCTGATAAACAAAATTGAAATAACGATCGACAACCGGACCACTATCGGTATAAGCCAGCGGAATCAACTGCGATTCACCAGTATAGGTCACTCCTGTTGCCAGAACCCGATTTAATATATCATGTATTTCCTGATCACGGATTTCGGGAACAGCCTCCAATAACTGTCTTCCAATCAAGTTTCTGCCCGGAAAAAACTGTTGATAGCCTGGATTTACAAAATCATATACCAAATCTTGCCCTTCCAGTATACATATCCCAGCTGGTGCCTGCATCAGAAACTGTTTTAACCGATCACGCTGATTTTCTGCATCACGTTTGCTTTTTTCCAGCGCATTCTTGGCATGAGTGAGCGAAAGAAGTGCCTCTACCTTTTCTGTTGTCTCATTACAGATTACCATTACACCACATACATTTCCATGCTCATCGTTTACACTGCTGTAGCCAAAAGTCCAGTAAACGTTTTCAAGTTTACCGTTACGGTAAATCGGAATCAACTGATCTTCGCTCCATGTCGGTTCACCGGTATTCATAACCTGATGAATCAGCGGAGAAATTACACTCCAGATTTCCTCCCAATAATCAACAGCTTTTGCGCCCAGTGCTCCCGGGTGTTTGCCCTGATCGCCAAGGCTGGGGCGATAGGCATCATTATAAAATTGTATCAGGTTTTCTCCCCACCAAAGGAACATCGGAAACCTGGAATTTAACAAGATACTTACAGAAGTCAGCAGATTTACCGGCCAGGTTTCAGGAGGCCCAAGTTCAGTCCCTGCCCAATCAAAATTTCTGGTCAGTTCCCCCATTTCGCCGCCACCCTTTAAATAGCCCTCGAAGAGATTGGGTTTATTGTTCAGTTCCATAGTACCGCTTTAACAAAAGGTATGGCGGCACTCCTAAAAAGTAAATTTATTTTCAGATTCATTAGACTTGCTTAGATTTAATCAACATTAATTCTGACGATATGTTTGAAATTAGCGATTATTGATCCAGTTTTTTATCTTCTAAAGCGAAAAATCACCCGATTTGCTGATCTGATGAGTAGAAATGCCAGATTCAATCCAACACAATACTGATTTACAGCTCGCCGCAGAATAATTTATATGTCTAGTCCTTGAAAAAGTTGACTATTTATTTTACTAAATTATAAAAATAAAAGAACCATTAAAATCTATTTTGAT